>DATAQD010000027.1:0-13183 GCA_036264855.1 Jatrophihabitans sp.
CTCTCCGGCGGCCTGACCGCCGCCGTCCCGGTCTCGGCCGGTGACGTCGTCGTGGCCAGCATCGACCGGCTCGGCAGCGTGGAGCTGGCCTGTCGATGAACGCGCCGGCTAGTCGAGGAGCCGGCCGAGCGGGCCCAGATCCAGATTGAGATCGGCCAGGCTGATGCCGTAGCGACCGCGCAGTTCGGCCATCGCCTCGTCGAGCCGGAGCAGGGCGGTGCCCAGCGCCTCGATCCGCTCCTCGTCCAGGCCATCCATCCGGCGAATCGCTTGACGCTCCATGAGTTGACGGACCAGCTCCACCAGCGTCAGCACCAGCTTGAACAAGTCCCGCTCGATCGAGTCGGCGTCACTTTCGATGCGCTCGGGCAGAACGCGCAGCTCGCTCACGTCCCGGCCTCACGGACGCTGGTGATGAGCGCGCGGAGCTTGACGGTGACCAGGTCGACGCCGGCCAAGCAGATCGTCACGTCGCCGGACAGCACGACGCCGACCCCGAGCAGCCGGTCCAGCAGATCGACCAGCGACGCCGGCTGGGTGCCGGTCCGCGCCTCGGCGACCGTGGTCACGATTCGTCCACCGCGACGAAGGAGTAGGGCGGCCACGGCCCGGTGAGCACCACCGCGCCGTCGCCCCGCTCGCGGTCCAGCTCGGCGACCGCGTCCCGGAATTGCTCGACCCGCTCGCGCTCGACCAGGAACGCGGCGTTCAGCACCATCGGCTGCGCGGCTCCGGTGAGCCGCTGGTCCTGCGGGCGGTGTCGACGCGCCTCGACCGCGTGCGCGGCGAGCCGTCGAAACACCGCGTCCGCATCCTCGACCGCCCGCTCGGCGGCATGGTCGCGTTGCTCGATGTCGACGCGACGCCGGCGCAGGTAGGCCGCCCCGCTCAGGGCCGTCGCGAGCACTTCCGGCGCGCGCGCGCCGTCGGCCGGCGCGAACAGCTTGAGACCCCATTCCTCCCGGCCGTCCAGGGTCGCGAGGGTGTCCCGGGCGACGCGGCCCAGCCGGTACAACCGCTCGCGGGCCGAGGCGTCGTCGCTGCAGATCGTGGCCAGCCGCAGCGGCAGCGTCGTCGTGACCTTCGTACCGGCCTGCACGACGGCGTCATGCTGGCGCGCCGTCCGCTCCAGCCAGGCGAGATCCTCGAGGTTGGCGCGCAGCGCATCCTCACCAAACTCGGCGAGGTCGACGGTGCTGACGAGGCAGGCCAGCTCGCCATCGTCGATGCTGCGCACGGGCGTGTCCGCGACTCCGCGCAGTCCCTCGAGTGAGTTGGGCGGCACCGGTCGGGTGATCGCGTACAGGTACGTGGCTGTGTCCATCATCGAGAGCGCTGGCTTTCCTGTGGTGACCTCTTCGGCTGGCCGTTCGTATGCGCCGCGGACTCGAGCGCGGCCACGCGTGAGCGCAGCGCCCGGTTCTCCTCGGCCAGATCGCGCTGGCCAACCGACAGCGTGGGGTCGTGCTCCCACCAGTCGATGCCCATCTCCCGGGCCTTGTCGACCGATGCGACGAGCAGCCGAATCTTGATCGTCAGCAGTTCGATGTCGAGCAGGTTCACCCGGATGTCTCCGGCGATCACCAGGCCCTTGTCGAGCACCCGCTCCAGCACATCGGCGAGGCTGACGGCCTCGGCGGGGCTGGGTAGTCCGGTCATCGGTCGTCCTTGGTGGCGCCACGCGTGTAGCGCCGGGCCCTGCGGTAGCCGACGAGCCGCCCGCGCTCGTCGGCGTCGATCTCGTACTCGGCGAGGATGTCCGCGGTGTCGGGGATGCGGCGCGTCTCGACCACCTCGATCCCGATCCGCCAGCCGTCGTCGGTGCGTTCCAGGGAAATGACGCCCTCGGGATCGCGGCCCAGGAGTTCGGCGAGTTCGGCCGATGCTCGTCGCGCCAGAGCCGCCGGTGACGGCTTGGCCGTCCGCTGCGGTCGCGCCGAACCCCGGCGGCCGTTGCTCGCCCCGCGGGCTGCTTGTTCGGCCATCACCGCGCTCCCGGTCCGGGGCCGAGCAGGCGGGCCACGAGCGCGTCTTGCTGCTCGTCGCGCTCGGCCTGGGTGAGCTCGCCCGCCTCATAGGCCGCCTCGACCTCGGCCAGCTGCCGGCGCACGGTCGCCGGATCGCTCCACTGCCGGTAGGCCTCGCGTTCAAGCTGCTCGCCCAACCAGACGACGCCGCGCACCGGAGCGAGCGGCAAGGTGAGCAATCCGGTGAACAGGCCCATCGCTCACGCCTCGCCGACGAAGTCGTACGCGGGCGACGGGCCGAGCAAGCGGATGCGCAGCCAGCCGGCGTGCCGCTCGCCCAGGCCCTCGACGCGGCGTTCGAAACCGGTCACCTGGTCAGCATCGACCAGGAACGCCGCGTCGAGGACATCTTCGGGCGACGACGTTTCCCGCAGCCGGACCTCGAACTCGTCGCCGAACTCGCCCAGCACGGCCGCGGCGTCAGCCGGACGCAATTGCTCGAGCGCCCGCACGACGAGCTCGCCGAGTTGCAGCTGCCGTTGGAACGTGTGCGCGGACTCGGCGCTCCCGAGATCGCGCAGCCGGTCGATCTCGGGATGCTCGGCGAGCACCTGCCGGAGCACGGCGTCCTGCTCGTATCGCACCTTCACCGTGTATTGGACTCGACCGCGAACCGAATTCAGGGCGGTGGCGAACTCGGCCTGGTGTTCCTCGAGCAGCTCCCGCGCCACCGCGGCCTCGTCGGTCATCACCGCGCCGAACCGCATCGGCAGCACTGGCGTTCCGTTCGCGACCACCTCGGCGAGCACACGGTCGTGGGCGAGCAGGTCTGCGGCCCGGCCGATCGAACGGTGTGGAGGTGTGCCGACCAGCGCGGCCAGCTCGCCGACCTCGATGAGGCGCAGCCGCGCGGCCGGGCTGTCCCTGGAAATCGCGGGGTCGTTCTCGCTCCATGTCGGCAGCGCTGTGCCGGCCGGGACGATCCCGAACACGTAGCACCACGAATCCACCGACGTGGTCATTCGCCGTCATCCTCACGGCGGGACCGGCGTCGGGCCGCGGTCTGCCGCGAGCGGGGACGCTGGCGGGCGCTCGAGCCGTTGCCACTCTCGTCGTCACCGTCGTCGGACCCGTGAAAGAGTTCCGAGACCTTTTCCTTGGCGCCCTCGATCGCGCCGCTCGTCTTGCCCTTGGCGCCGCCCTGGCTCATCGACTGGGTCATCTCGCCGAGGTCCTTGCCGCCGTGCTCGTAGAGATCGAGCCGGTTGGTTGCCTCAGCGAAGCGCAGGTACGTGTCCACGCTCGCGATGACGATGCGCGCGTCGATGGTCAGGATCTCGATCCCCACGATCGAGACGCGGACGTAGGCGTCGATGACCAGGCCTTTGTCGAGGATGATCTCGACGACGTCGGCCAGGCTGCTCGGCGAAGGGCGGTCGATATACCCTCCGCGACGTTGCTGGACTCCAGATGTCATCTCAGCTCACCTCCGGCCCGAGCGGGCACGTTTGCGGGATTTGGGTTGCTCCTCCGGCTCGTCGTCTTCCTCGTCGTCGTCTTCCTCGTCGTCGTATTCGTCGTCGGCCTCGTCGGTCTCTTCGTCCTCGCCCTCGTCCTCCTCGTCGTCCTCGCCCTCGTCCTCCTCGTCGTAGTCCTCGTCCTCGGCTTCGTCCGGACCTTTAGTGACCTTGCTGTCGTGGATCTCGCCGCGCCATCCCTCGAGCTCGTCCGGGTGCAGCATCGCCTCGGTCATCACGTGCCGGCGGAAGTGCTTGAGTTCCAGCCGCGCGCGACGTCCCTGGGCCCGCCAGAGATTTCCGGTGCGCTCGAACAGGCCCTGCGGGTGGTACTCGAGCACGACGAGCACCCGAGTGAGATTCGGCCCGATCTCGTGGAACGTGACCGCGCCGTCCACATGCCCCTTGTCGCCCTTCGAGCGCCACACGATTCGCTCGTCGGGTACCTGGTCGATGATCGTGGCTTCCCACGTGCGGTGTGACCACAGCACCTGCGCCTTGAAGGCGAGTTTCGGCTCTTCCTTCTGGTCGACACCTTCGACCTTCTTCATGAACTTGGAGAAGTCCTGGAACTGGGTCCACTGGTTGTAGACGACGTCGACGGGTGCGCCGATGTCGATCTGCTCGATGATGTTGGTGACCTTGAGCTTCTTCTTGCCGCCCTTGCCGCCCTTGCCGCCGCCGAGCTTTTCGCTGACCTTCTCCTTGATGCCGGTCCCGGCCGCGGACAACCCGGCCATCAGCGGAGACTTGCCCTCGACCGTCTTCTCGCCCGCCTTGCCGATTGCCTTGGCTCCGGCACTGGCACCATCGCCGACGCCGGAGAGCTTGTCGGTCAACCCCCCCACCTTGTCGGTCGCGCCGGAGAGCACCTTGCCCGCCAGCGCGGACATCAGGTGCTGGAACTCGTCGCTCAACGGGTTCGGGCCGGCTTCAAGAACTCCGCCCTTGCCGGCGTTCTTGGACTTACCGTTGCGCTCAGCCATTGCGTCCTCCCCGTCCGGATCGTGATCCTGCGGTGCTCTTGCGCGCGGTGCTCTTGCGCGCCGTCGACTTCGCGGGTGTTGCCCGCGAGCCGGATGCCTTGCGTGCGGCACTCTTCGTCGCCCGACTCGACGACGTACTCCTGCTCGCGGTGCCCCCGGTCGACTTCGATGCGGCACTCGTCGCCTTGCGCGCAGCGGCCTTGCGGCCCGTCGCCTTACGCGGGGCCGACTTCGTGGCCTTGCGGGGGGCGGCCTTGGTGGCCTTGCGGGGCTCGGCCTTCGCCGCCTTGCGCGGTGTCGACTTGCGGGCGGCCGCCTTCTGCGGGCTCGCCTTCCGCGGACTGGACTTGCGCGGACTGGCCTTGCGCGCAGCGGACTTGCGGGCGGCTCGCTTGCGGGGCGCGGACTTGCGGGGCGCCTCGTCTGCCGGCTCGTCGTCTTCGTCCTGGGCTTCTTCGGCCGGGGCTTCGTCGGCCTCGTCTTCGGCCTCGGCGTCGGCCTCGTCCTCGTCTTCGCCCTCTTCGTCCTCGTCCTCGTCTTCGGCGAGGTCCTCGGCATCGTCGCCCTCTTCGCCCTCTTCGCCTTCGTCGTCAGCGCCCTCGTCTTCGCCCTCTTCGCCCTCGTCGAGCGCGTCCTCGGCCTCCTCGGGTTCCTCGTCTTCGTCCTCCGCGAGGTCTTCGGCGTCGTCCTCGTCCTCCTCCTCGTCCTCGTCCTCCTCCTCGTCTTCGTCCTCCGCGAGGTCTTCGGCGTCGTCCTCGTCTTCGTCCTCCGCGAGGTCTTCGGCGTCGTCTTCGTCCTCGTCCTCTTCATCGTCTTCGTCCTCGAGGTCTTCGGCGTCGTCCTCGTCCTCGTCCTCGTCTTCGTCTTCGTCTTCCAGGTCTTCGGCGTCGTCGTAGTCCTCGTCCTCGTAGTCCTCTTCGTCGGCACGCGAACTGGCGCGGGATTCGATCCGCTCGGTCAGGCGACCCATCCGACCCGCCGCGGCCGAGACCACGGCCGTGCGCCCGGCGCCCATCAACTGCCCACGCAGGCGGTCGAACTCGGGCGAGTTCTGCAGGAGCTCGACGCCCTGACCGAGCAGGCCGTTCGGGCCCGACAACTTCTTTCCGGCCATGACGCTTCCGAGCGTTATCGCCAACTTCAACTTCTTCGTCCGGCCGAGGAGGTATCCGCCTCCGACGGCCAGCGCAACGCGCGCAGGAGCTTGCATCGTGGTCCCCCTTCACAGGGATGCTCAAGACCGAGAGGCACCGGCTTGGCTTCTCGGAACACCGTTTGGGGTACCCAGGTGTGCCAGCTGTCACACATCGCCGGACCATTCGGCTCAGGCGGCAGCGCGCGCGAACGGTGTGGATCGGCCGCGGGTGAAGGTGAACTGAGCCACCCGATTTGGAGCCGAGTGGGCGTGCCTGTCTACGATGCCCGGGGAGGCCAGGCGGACAGCGACGTGCGCCCATCTGCAAGTGAAGATCGGGGCGACAGACTCGTGGGCGATCCCAACGGATTCCTCAAGCACCGCACTCGGGTGACGCCGCCGCGTCGGCCCGTCGAGGTGCGCATCCAGGACTGGCGAGAGGTCTACGAAGACTTCCCCGCCGAGACCCTCAAAGAGCAGGCGAGCCGGTGTATGGACTGCGGCATCGCGTTCTGCCACGGTGGCTGCCCGCTCGGCAACCTGATCCCCGAGTGGAATGACCTCGTCTACAACGACGACTGGCGGCACGCCATCGATCGCCTGCACGCGACCAACAACTTTCCCGAGTTCACCGGCCGGCTCTGTCCGGCACCGTGTGAAGCCGCGTGCGTGCTCGGCATCAGCCAGGACCCCGTCACCATCAAGCAGGTCGAGGTCGAGATCATCGACCGCGCATTCGACGAGGGCTGGGTCGAGCCGATGCGTCCCGAGACGCAGACCGGCAAGCGGGTCGCGGTCGTCGGTTCCGGACCAGCCGGGCTGGCCGCCGCGCAGCAACTCACCCGGGCCGGGCACGCGGTGACCGTCTTCGAGCGCGACGACCGGATCGGGGGCCTGCTGCGTTACGGCATTCCGGAATTCAAGATGGAGAAACGGCACATCGAACGGCGACTGGCGCAGATGGCCGCCGAGGGCACCGTGTTCCGTCCGGGCGTCAACGTCGGCGTGGATGTGTCGGCCGACCAGCTTCGAGCCGAGTTCGACGCGATCGTGCTGGCCGGCGGTGCCACCGCCGCGCGCGATCTGCCGATCCCCGGACGGGAGCTGGCCGGCATCCATCAGGCGATGGAGTACCTGCCGTGGGCCAACCGGGTGCAGGAAGGCGATCTCGACGAGGCGCCCATCACGGCCGAAGGTAAGCGGGTCGTGATCATCGGTGGGGGCGACACCGGCGCTGACTGCCTCGGTACCGCGCTGCGGCAGGGAGCCAGCACCATCCACCAGTTCGAGATCATGCCGCGCCCGCCGGAGTCCCGCCCGGACATCACGCCGTGGCCGACCTACCCGCTGATGTTCCGCATCAGTTCGGCGCACGAAGAGGGCGGCGAGCGAGTCTTCGCCGTCAACACCGCGGAGTTCGTCGGCTCCGCCGGTGCCGTCGCGGGCCTGTCGGCGCACGAGGTCGAGTTGCGCGACGGCCGGTTCGAGAAGGTCGAGGGCACCGATTTCGAACTGGAAGCCGAACTGGTGCTGTTGGCGATGGGCTTCGTCGGGCCGGAGCGCGAGGGGCTGCTGACCGACCTCGGCGTCGACTTCGACGCGCGCGGCAACGTCGCGCGCTCGGCGAACTACGAGACCACCGTGGCCGGGGTCTTCGTTGCCGGTGACATGGGACGTGGCCAGTCCCTGATCGTCTGGGCGATCGCCGAGGGTCGCGCCGCCGCGGCCGGGGTCGACGCGTACCTCGAGGACGGCACCGTCCTGCCCGCGCCGATCCACCCGTCGGCCGCCGCGTTACGGCGGCCCTGACTTAGCCCCGCCGGTTGGCAGCACGCAGGCGGTGTCCAGCCCGAGCACGCGGTTAAGGCGACCGAAGGCGAGCCAGGAGCCGAGACACATCGTCAGCTCGACGATTTCACGCTGGCTGTAGTGGGCGTTCATGCGATCCCAGAAGTCCGGGTCCAAGCCGTGATGATCCTCGGCGTATCGCTGCGCGTATTCGGCGGCCAGCCGGGTTCGGTCATCGAGCGTGTCAGAGTTAGCCCAATCCCGCACCGCGTCGTCAAAGCCGGCCTCGACGCGTTCGCCGTCGCGCTCGGTGCGCCACTCCTGACAGAACACGCAGCCGTTGACCTGGGCGATGCGCAACCGGGCCGCCTCGAACTCGTGCAGCCCCAGCGTGGTGTGGGCGTACACGGCCGCGGAGAAGCGGGCCGCGGCCGGCCCGATGTGCGGCACCAGTTCGCCCCACACGTAGGTGATCGGATCCTTTCCGACCGGTACATCAACCAGCATCGTCGCCCCTTTACGAGGTTGTCGCCCAGCGCGTCTGGACGCCAGTGGCTCGCGGGTGACGCTAGAGCAGCGCGACCCGGCGCGCGCGACGACGGCCGATCCGGCAGCGCTACTTGGCGATCTCCCAGATGTGGCCGCCGGGATCGGTGAAACTGGCGGTGCGTATTCCCCACGGCCGGTCGATCGGACCGTTGAGCAGCTCCACCCCGCGGTTGGTCAGCTCGGTGCACTCGGCGTCCACGTCCTCGACGTTGATGGTCAGCTGCATCCGGGCCCCGGACCGGGGGGCCGCGACGGTCGCAGGGGCGATGAGGCTTGCCGCCTCGGCACTCTTGAGCAGGTTGATCAGCGTGTTGCCGAGGTTGAAGACCGCCGAATCGTCGTCCTCGAACATCACGGGCAGCCCGAAGACGTCCTGGTAGAACTGCTTCGTGGCGTCGAGGTCTTCGACGAACAAGGTGATGGCACCGATCCGGCCCGGCCAGGAATCCACGTGTCCGCTCCCATCAAAGTTCAAGATCACTCGTGAGGACATCCTTACACTGCAGGTGAGACAACAGCCCGCGGTCGAGGACGTGGTCGAAGCACGATGACGCTCACCTTCGCCGTTCTCGGCGACTCCATCGCCTACGGACAGGGCGCGGCGCGCCCTGAGGACACCGTCGGCGCCCGGTTGGGCGTCAAACTTGCTACGGCGGGCACCCCGACCGAGCTGCTGGTCTTCGCCGTACCGGGGGCGCGCAGCGAAGCGTTGGCCGGCCAGGTGCGCCGCGCGGTGGCGCAGGGTGCCGACCTGGCGCTGATCATCATCGGCGCCAACGACCTGACCCGCTTTGTCGCGCCGCAACAGGCCGCCGACCAGCTCGGCGAGGCCGTCCGCGCGCTGCGCGCGATCGATGCGGCGGTCGTGGTGGCTCCCGCGCCCGACCTGAGCTCGGTGCCATGGGTCCCCGCCCAGCTGCGCGCGGTCGTGCGAGCCGGCAGCGCGCTGCTGCGCCAGGCCCAAACCCGGGCGGCGCTGGCCGCCGGGGCCCGCGTCGCCGATGTCGACGGCAGCACCGCGGCCGCCTTTGCCGCCGACGCCAGCCTGTTCGCGGCCGACCGGTTCCATCCCTCGAGCGCGGGCTACGCGGTGATCGCCGACGCGCTGGCCCCCGCCGTCTTCGCCGCCGCCGCCGAGGCGGTCAGCCGCTCGGCCTGATCGCCACTGCGCTCGCCCGGGTTAGCGTTCGCCGCTGCCGGGGCAAGAGCGTTGACGTGAACGCACCACGACCGACGTGCGTCCGGCGGAGCAGGTCGCTCCGGGCCCGGGCTTAGGTGGGGGAATTGTCTCGACGTCGCTCGACACGGCTGCACCGCTTCGCCCAGGCGGTGAACAGGTGGGACGTCGCCACCAGCGCGCGCGTGGCCGGTCACGAGTCACCCGCGGTCATCGAGGTCGGCCTGCCCCTGCTCACCCGGGCGGCGGATCGCTCCGGGCTGTGGATGGGGCTGGCCGGCGCGATGTCCGCCTCAGGCAACCCCCGCTTGCGCCGCGCGGCCCTGCGCGGGCTGGGCTCGATCGCCGCGTCCAGCCTGCTCGCCAATCAGGTCGGCAAGCGAATCCACGCCCGTAACCGCCCCCTGGTCGGGGCCGTCCCCGCGCTCCGGCTCGCCCACCGGGTGCCGGTGTCCAGCTCGTTCCCGTCGGGACACTCGGCCTCGGCCGCCGCCTTTGCGGTTGGCGTCTCGGTCGAGGCGCCGTGGTTGGCCCTGCCGGTCGGTGCCCTGGCCGGCGCGGTGGCGTTCTCGCGGATCTACACCGGCGTCCATTTTCCCAGTGACGTGGTGGCCGGCGTCGCGCTGGGGGCGACGGTGGCCGGTGTCGGCGCAGCGGTCGTGCCGGGCCACCACCGGGACCCGGTGCGGCTGGGTCGGGAGCCGCGCCGTCCGCAGCCTCCGCGGCCCACCGGCGAGGGGCTGGTCGCGATCGTCAACATGCAGTCGGGTTCCACGGACGGCCGATTGCTGGCCGACCTGACCGAGGCCCTGCCCGACGCCGAGATCATCAGCATCGGGCCGGACGACGATGTGCTGGCGATTCTGAAGGACGCCGCGCAGCGGGCCGAGGTGATCGGAGTCGCCGGTGGTGACGGCACGATCACCTGCGCCGCGACCGTCGCCATGGAGGCCGAGCTGCCCCTGCTGGTGATCCCGGGCGGCACCTTCAATCATTTCGCCAAGGACCTCGACCTCGTCGAGCCGGCCGACTCGATCGAGGCCCTGCGCGCCGGGCGAGCGGTGCGAGTGGACGTCGGCGATGTCGACGGGGAACCTTTCCTCAACACGTCGAGCCTGGGCAGCTACCCGGAATTCGTGCGGATCCGTGAGCGGTGGGAGAAGCCGCTGGGCAAGCCGATCGCGGCCGCTCTCGCGATGATCACCGTGCTGCGCACGAGCCCGCGACTGGACGCGGTGATCGACGGGGTCCCGCGTCGGCTGTTGCTGCTGTTCATCGGCAACAACGACTACCATCCGCGCGGTTTCGTGCCGCGATGGCGGGAGCGGCTGGACTCCGGTCAGCTCGATGTCCGCTTCGTCGACGCCTCCCGGCGGGGGACGATGGTGCGTCTGCTTGCGGCGACATTGTCGGGCGACTTCTACCGCACCGGGAGCTACCTCGAGCTGCACCGGCGCGAACTGGACGTCCGCCTCACCGGCGACGCCGGCATGCTGGCCCGCGACGGCGAGATCGACGACGCCCCGAGCAAGGTCACGTACTCGGTGCGTCGCGAGGCGCTGACGGTGTACCGCGGTGAGGCCACCCCGTCGTGATCACGGCAGCGGTGAGGAGCACCCACGCGCCGCCCAGCAGCCACCCGGCGACGACGTCGGTCGGGTAGTGCACGCCGAGGAACAGGCGCGACAGCCCGATCCCGATCACCCCGACGGCCGCCAGCAATCCCGCCAGCACTCGCGGCACGCCGAACGCGATGGCCGCCAGCGCGAGGGCGGGCAGGATCGCCGCGGCCTGGGTCGCATGCCCGGACGGGAAGCTCGAACTGGCGACCGTCACCAGCCGGTGGTCCACCGGTGGACGGGGCCGGGCCACGAAGAACTTGACGATGTCGCCCAGCGCGATGCCCCCGAGCGCGCTGACCGCGACGACGAGGGCGAGCGCTAGTCGGGCCCTGAGGGCCAGCGCGATCGCCACGACCACGACGATGGGGACGAGCACCCGGTCCGACCCGAAGGTCGACAGGCCCTTCGCGATGCTCGTGACCACGGCCGTCGGGCCCTCCTCGACATGCCGCAGCAGCCGGTTCTCCTCGGCCGAGGTGTGCGTGCCGAGGGCCCACCCCAGCAGATCGAAGACGGCGATCAGCCCTACCGCCCCCGCGCCGAGCACACCCGCCGCGGCCCACGGACTTCGACGGGGCTGGTCGGTGGGGCTCACCTGCTCAACGTACGGGCGGGCCCGCGCGGACCGTATCCGTCCAACGCCGGCTCTCACACGACCGGCGCCGGGCCCCTTTTCCCTTGCCCGTCGTCGGCCGAAGCGGGCAAGGTCTGAGCGGTGCAGACCGTGGGGTTGACCTGGCAGCACTCCGGCGAGGTCGCCGCTGTGCTGGCCACGACGGGCTGCGGCCTGGCGCTGTCGATCAACCGGACGGTGCGGGCGATCGGGGCATTCTTCCGAGAGACCGCCGTCATCGGCGTCCTGTACGGGCTCTGGCAACTGGCCGGCGAGGTGTCGGTCACCGGCACGGACGGCGCGTACGCCCGCGCGCGCTGGATTGAACGGGTCGAGGGCGAGCTGCCCCTGCCGTCCGAGCGCAGCGTCCAACACCTCATCCTCGGGCACCGGCTCGTCGTCGAGGGCGCAAATCTGTACTACGCCGCGATGCACATGACGATGATGCTGACGTTCCTGATCTGGCTGTTCGTACGGCACCGCCGGCATTACCGGCCGGTGCGCCAGGTGATGGCCTGGACCACGCTGGGCTGCTTGATCATCCAGCTGCTGCCGGTCGCCCCGCCGCGAATGCTCCCCGGCATTGTCGACACCGGCCGGCTGTACGACCAGTCGGTCTACAGCAACGGCCTGGCCATCGATCAGCTCTCGGCTTTGCCCTCGGTACACGTTGCCTGGGCGGTCGTGGTCGGCTACTACGTTTGGCGGATCAGTCCGAGCCGGTGGCGGTTCATCGGCCCGGCCCACGCCGCCCTCACGATTTTCGTGGTCGTTGCCACCGGCAATCACTGGTGGCTGGACGGCATCGTCGCGATCGCCGTGCTGGCGGTGTGCGCCTGGGGGGTGTACGGCGTGCGAACCGCCTGGACCGTTGCGTATGCGCGGTGGCAGCTCCGCCGCGGCGTGCCCGCTCCGGACTACGTCCCGGTTACCGACTCCGCGCCCCGGTGAGGCCACCGTCGCGTGCCGATGACGATCGTGGTGTTGAGCTCGTCGAGCTCAACCGTGCGGGCCGCGAGGCCGGCCCGGATGACCGCCTCGACGAGGGTCCCGGCCTGACGCTCACTGGCTTCGACCACCAGCTGGCCCGGCGCGGACAGCCACGCCGGCGCCCCGGCCACCACCCGGCGCAACACGTCCAGCCCGTCCGCCCCGCCATCGAGGGCCACCCGCGGTTCGTGGTCGCGCGCCTCCGGCGGCATGAGCGCCACCGCTTCGCTCGGTACGTACGGGGCATTCGCGACCAGGACGTCGACGCGTCCGCGCAGGGAAGCCGGCAAAGGCTGGTAGAGATCCCCGGCATACACCCGGGCGGCCGGCACATTGCGCTGCGCGCACTGCGCCGCGACCGGGTCGATGTCGGCGGCGTGGAGCTCCACTCCATCGACCAGCGCGACGAGGGCCGCACCGAGCGCGCCCGAGCCGCAGCACAGGTCGAGCACCACCGGTCGGTCGAAGGAGCCGGCGAGTCTTGCCGCCTCTAGCGCGAGGAACTCGCTGCGCCGCCGCGGCACGAAGACTCCCGCGTCGACGGCGATCCGGCGACCGCAGAACTGCGCCCAGCCGAGGATGTGTTCGAGGGGTTCGCCGGCGACTCGCCGCTCGACCAAGGCCGACAGGTCGGCCGGCGTCGGCGCGGACGAGACGAGCAGCGCGGCCTCGTCTTCGGCGAAGACGCAGCCCGCGGCCCGGAGCCTGGTGATGATGTCGGCCTGGACGGCGGGCGAGGACGGGACGGGCATGGAAGCGCCAACGCTACGCCGCTGGGCCGCTAATAGGTTCGCCGGTAAGGCCTTCTGTGGTTGGGCCTGGTTGGTGGGGTAGGGCGG
>DATAQD010000083.1:0-2422 GCA_036264855.1 Jatrophihabitans sp.
AGGTCGTCGTGAAGACCTTCGAACTCGGCGTCGTGCACGCCCCGGCCCAGGCGCGCTTCCAACACGAGACCCGGGTCCTGCGCCAACTCTCCGGTCTCGGCCTCGGCCGCCTGCACGACGCCGGCCAGACGCGCGAACACCTCTACCTCGCGCAGGGGTTCGTGCCCGGAGCCACGCTCGAGCAACTCCTGGCGAGCGGGCCCCTGTCGGTGCCGGACACGCTGCAGATCGGCATCGACGTCGCGGGGGCGCTGGACATCGCGCACGGCGCCGACGTGTACCACCGCGACGTCAAACCGGCAAACATCATCGTCGAGCAACTCGAGCACCGGGGTCGGCTGGGCGCGATCACGCTCATCGACTTCGGCTTCGCCCGCAGCCCCTGGCTGGACGACTCCATTCGCGACGACCTCGTCGGAACCGTCCGCTACCTGGCGCCGGAGTCCGCGGGGCTGCTCACGTCACCCGCGGACGAGCGGTCGGACCTTTACGCTCTCGGCGTCGTGCTCTACGAGTGCCTGACGGGCCGGGCGCCCTTCGAGGCGGGCAGCATCGGGGAACTGCTCCGGCAGCACCTGAGCACCCCGGTGCCCGAGCTGCCCATCGGGCCCGGCGGAGTGCCCCACGCGCTGGGCGCGGCGGTGCATCGCCTGCTGCGCAAGGACCCCGCCGAGCGGTACCAGTCCGCCTCGGCGGTGATCGCCGACCTGACCCAGATCCTCGCTGCGATAGAGGCCGGCAGCCCGGACCCGACGATCGTGATCGGCCGGCACGATCGTCGCCGGAGCCTCACCGACCCTGCGTTCGTCGGGCGGGAGGCCGAGCTGTCGTCGCTGGCGACGCTGGCGACCGCACTGGTCGGGGACACGGCCGGGCTGGTCCTGCTCGAAGCCGATTCCGGCGGCGGCAAGAGCCGGCTGCTCACCGAGGTGTCCAAGCGCGCGGTCAAGTCCGGGGTCACCGTGCTGCACGGCCAGGGGGTAGCCCTGGCCGGGCAGCGTCCGTTCACCGTCTTGCACGGGGTGGCCGAGGACCTCGTCCGGGTGCTGGCCGACGACGACGGCGGCCGCGCGGAACTCGTCGCCGAACTCGCCGACGTCGCGCCGGCCATCGTCCGGGCCCTCCCCGCGCTCGGGCCGGTGCTCGATGCGACACCGGCAGGCGACAGCGGTCCGGAGGAGTACGGCGAACTACGCAGCCTCGCGGGGCTGCATCGGCTGCTGGCCGCCGTCGCGTCCGCGGATCGTCCGATCCTGGTGATCCTCGATGACTGCCAGTGGGCCGACACCCTGACCGTCCGGCTCCTGGCCGACCTGTTCGACGATCCGGCTCGCAGCCCGCGGCACCTCGCCGTCATCGCGGCCTTCCGGTCCGAAGAGGTTGCGAGCGACCATCCCCTGCACGCGATCGCCAACGCGCAGGCCCTGCAGCTGGGACCCCTTTCCGACGAATCGGTCGCGCTCCTCGCCGAGTCCATGGCCGGGCCGCTCCCGGCGCAGGCCATCGACATCGTCGTGCGGCTGGCCGACGGCAACCCGTTCATGGCTACGGCGGTACTTCGCGGTCTGGTCGAGTCCAACGCGGTGGTCGCGACCCGCACCGGCTGGGTGGTCGATCCCACGCGGGTGCAGGACGCCCAGGCGGCCCGCCGCGCGGCCGCGTTCCTGGTGCGCCGCCTGGAGTTGCTGGGCGCGGACGCCCTGGAGTTGCTCAGCGTCGGCGCGGTGCTGGGCAAGCAGTTCGACATTGCCACCGCCGTGCAGATCGCCGGGCGTCCGGACGGCGCCCGGGCCATTCTCGACGACGCCCGCCGCCGGCGGCTGCTATGGCTGGACGAGGACGGCGCGAGCTGCACCTTCTTCCACGACAAGATCCGCGAATCCCTGTTGCACCGGCTGGGCGCGGAGGCGCGGCGCGAGCTGCACGGCCGCGCGGCCGACGCGCTGATCCCACTCGCCGACGCCGGGCCACCCGAGCTCGTCTTCGATCTCGCCTATCACCTCGACGAATCCGGCCGCAGCGCTGACGCGCTGCCCTACGCCCTCGCCGCCGCCACGCTGGCCCGCACTCGCTACGCCCTCGACGCGGCGGTGAGCCACTACCGCCTGGCGGCGGCCGATGTCGCCGAGGCCGACACCGCGAGCCGGCTCGAGATCGCCGAGGGACTGGGCGACGTCCTGATGCTGCAAGGCGTCTACGGCGAGGCCGAGGTGCGTCTGTCCGAGGCCCGGGCGCTCGTGACCGACCGGTCCCGGGCCGCCGAGATCGACGGCAAGCTCGGCGCCCTGGCGTTCAAGCAGGGCGATATCCCGACCGCCAAGGGGCATCTCGAGGGCGCGCTCGCGGGCCTCGGGCGGCGCATTCCGCGACGGTGGGCGCTGCTGCCGCATCTGCTCTGGGAGCTGGGCGTGCAGTTCGGACA
>DATAQD010000104.1:0-4781 GCA_036264855.1 Jatrophihabitans sp.
CCATCCGAAATGGCCGTCCGTACGTCACGTGGAAGTACGCCGCCACGTTGGACGGACGCGTCGCGGCCGCCGACTACACCTCGCGCTGGATCTCGTCGACATCCGCGCGGGCCGACGTCCATCTGATCCGCGACTCCGTCGACGCGATCGTGGTCGGCAGTGGCACCGTCCTCGCCGACGACCCGCAACTGACCGTCCGGGTCGGGGACACCCTCGCCGAGCGCCAACCGCTGCGCGTCGTGCTCGACCGTCGGCACCGCATTCCCGACGAAGCCCGGATCCTCGACGACGCCGCGGAAACCCTCGTCCTCGACACGGCGGTGCCCCAGTTCGCGCTGAAAGCGCTCTACGACCGAGGAGTGCGCCACGTGCTGCTCGAGGGTGGCCCTACGCTGGCGGGGGCGTTCGTGGAGGCCCGCTGCGTCGACGAGGTGATCGCCTATCTCGCGCCCATGCTGCTCGGCGCCGGACCGGCCGCCCTCGGCGACGCGGGGATCGGAACACTTGGCGACGCCGCCAGGTTGGACGTCGAGTCGGTCTCCCGGCTCGGCGAGGACGTCAAGGTGGTCGCCCGGCCCCGTTGGGCCGAGCACGTCAACGAGGAGTAGCGCGCAGTGTTCACCGGGATCATCGAGGAGCTGGGCGAGGTCGTGGGCCTCGACCGTCGCGGCGATTCGGCGGTTCTGACGATCAGGGCGGCCCGCATCGCCGACGATCTGACGCACGGCGCGTCGATCGCGGTGAACGGCGTGTGCCTCACCGTCGTGGGGTGGGACGCAGGGCAGTTGACCGCGATCGAGTTCGACGTGATGGGCGAGACGCTCAAGCGTTCGGTGATCGGCAACCTCGGCGTCGGCGACCCGGTCAACCTCGAGCGCGCGGTGCGCGCCGATGCCCGCCTGGACGGGCACGTCGTCCAGGGACACGTCGACGGGACCGGGGTCGTGCTCTCGCGCACGAGCGGTGACCAGTGGGACACTCTGCGCTTCGGCCTCCCGGGCGAACTGGCCCGGTTCGTCGCCGAGAAGGGCGCGATCGCGGTGGACGGGGTCTCGCTGACCGTCAGCGCCGTGGGCCCGGACTGGTTCGAGGTGGGTTTGATCCCCGAGACGCTGCGCGCCACGACCCTCGGCCGCCGATCGGCCGGCGAGCCCGTCAACCTGGAGGTGGATGTGCTCGCAAAGTACGTCGCCCGGCTATTGGAGGCCCGATGAGCGCGCCCGTCGAGAGGGAGCAGACGTGACGCTTCGCCTGGATTCGATTGAGCGGGCCATCGCCGAGATCAAGTCCGGCAAGCCCGTCATCGTGATCGACGACGAGGACCGCGAGAACGAGGGCGACCTCATCCTCGCCGCCGAACTGGTGACGCCCGAAATCGTGGCGTTCATGGTGCGGTACACGTCCGGCTACATCTGCGTTCCGGTCACCGAGGCCGATGCCGACCGCCTCGACCTGCCGCCGATGTTCCACACGAATCAGGACCGTCGCGGCACGGCTTACACGGTGACCGTCGACGCGCGCGAAGGAGTTACCACGGGCATCTCGGCCAGCGACCGCGCGCACACGATCCGCCTGCTGGCCGATCCCGCGTCCAACGCCGCCGACTTCTCCCGCCCCGGCCACGTGGTGCCGCTGCGCGCCAAGGACGGCGGGGTGCTCCGCCGGCCCGGCCACACCGAGGCGGCGGTCGACCTCGCCGTGCTCGCCGGGCTGTACCCGGCCGGCGTGCTGTGCGAGGTGGTGAGCGAGAAGGACCCGGCGGGGATGGCCCGCGGCGATGAGCTGCGGGTGTTCGCGGACGACCACGACCTGGCGCTGATCTCCATCGCCGACCTGATCGCCTACCGCCGCCGCTTCGAGAAGCTCGTCGAGCGGGTGGCGTCGGCGCGGGTGCCGCTGCGCTACGGCGAGTTCACCGCGGTCGGCTACTCGTCCAGTTACGACCAGCGCGAGCATGTCGCCTTCGTCTTCGGCGAGATCGGCGACGGCGAGGACGTCCTCGTGCGGGTGCACTCGGAATGCCTCACCGGCGATGTCTTCGGCTCGCTGCGCTGCGACTGTGGCCCGCAGTTGGACGCCGCGCTCGCCGCGGTGGCGCGCGAAGGCCGCGGTGTGGTGCTCTACGTCCGCGGCCACGAGGGCCGGGGCATCGGCCTGCTGCACAAGCTGCAGGCCTACCAGTTGCAGGACAGTGGGGTGGACACCCTGGACGCCAACCTCGAACTCGGCTTGCCCGCCGACGCCCGCGACTACGGCACCGGCGCGCAGATCCTGGTCGACCTCGGCATCCACTCCATGCGGCTGCTCTCCAACAACCCGGCCAAACGGGCCGGTCTCGAGGGCTACGGCCTGCGCGTCACCGGGCGCGTGCCCTTGCCCGTCCACGCGAATCCGGAGAACCTGCGCTATCTGCAGACCAAGCGCGACCGCATGGGGCACGACCTCGACTTCGACTTCGGGGACACCAGCTCATGAGCGGTGTTCGATGAGCGGCGAGGGGGCCCCGACCCTGACCGTCGAGGGTGCTGAGGGGCTCACCGTCGTCGTCCTCGCCAGCCAGTGGCACGCAACCGTCATGGATGGGTTGCTCGCCGGCGCCCGCCGCGGCCTGCGCGACGCCGGCGTTTCGGACATCACCGAGCTGCGGGTGCCGGGCGTCTTCGAGCTGCCGGTGGCCGCGGCGCGGGTCACCACCAGCAACGTCGACGCCGTCGTCGCGCTCGGTGTCGTGATCCGGGGCGACACCCCGCATTTCGAGTACGTCTGCGAGGCCGCCACCACCGGCCTCACCCTGGTGGCGGCGCGCACCGGAGTCCCGATCGGCTTCGGGGTGTTGACCTGCGATGACGAGCGCCAGGCGCTGGATCGCGCCGGCCTGGCGGATTCGCACGAGGACAAGGGCCAGGAAGCGGCGATGGCCGCGGTAGCGACGGCCGTCACGCTGTCCCCCTGGTCACGTTGTAGATAGCGGGGCCGGCGGCTGCGGGACAGCTAGGGTCGTTCCGGTTGGCTGGATTCCCGGCCGATCGCGATGGAGGCGGCAAGAAGTGAGGGCAGATGGGCGGGTATCAGACCGTTGTCGTCGGTACGGACGGCTCCGAGACGTCGTTTCGTGCCGTCGAGCGCGCGGCCGAACTGGCTCGTGACGCCGGCGCCACCCTCGTCATCGCGTGCGCGTTCTTCCCGGCCAAGCCGGATCCAGCCGACCTGGACGCGCTCGGCGATGACGCCGCCTACCAGGTCGTGGGCTCCTCACCCGCCGACCACAGTGTCAGCCTGGCGCGCGACCGCGCGGTCGCGGCCGGCGCCACCAGGATCGAGACCGAGGTCGTGCAGGGCAAGCCCGGCGATTCGCTGCAGAAGGTCGTCAAGACCCGCAACGCCGACCTGCTCGTCGTCGGCAACCGCGGGTTGAACACGCTGGCCGGGCGCATCATCGGCTCGGTACCCCTCGACGTTGTTCGGCACGCGCCGATCGACGTTCTCATCGTGCACACGACCTGACCCATGACAGCCGTCGAACGGCCGGACATCGCCGAGGTCGCCGAGGCCAGCAACCTCGACGTGCCCCGCCTCTACGACCGGGTCGAGCAGGTCCTGCTGGACGGCCCGCGCAGGTACACGCCCGAGCAGGTGGCCGAGCGGGCCGGTGTCTCCCGCGCCGAGAGCCGCGGCCTGTGGCGCGCGCTGGGCTTCGCGACCGTCGGCGACGGCGACGCGGTCTACACCGACAGCGACGTCGACGCCCTGAAGCTCGTGCGCCAATTGCAGGCGTGCGGCTTCGACGATGACGAGCTCATCGCCGCGATGACGCGCCTGTTCGGCCAGACCTTCTCGCGCCTGGCGTCCTGGCAGGGCCAGCTGCTGCTCGAGATGCTCTCCGAGCGCCCGGACATCCTGGCCTCCGAGGACTCCGTCGTCGACCTGATCGAGCACGTCGGCCCGGTCATGGAGCAGCTGCAGAATTACGCGTGGCGGCGCCAGCTCGTGTCGTTCTTCTCCCGGGTCGCCGCGCGCGCCACCACCGACATCGGATCCTCGCCCCTGTCCTCGGCGTTGGCGATCGGCTTCGTCGACATGTCCGGCTTCACCTCCCTCACCCGCCGGTCGAGCGAGGTCGAGTTGCGCGAACTCCTGGATCTCTTCGAGTCGCGCGCCACCGACATCGTCGGCGCGCACCGCGGCCGGATCGTCAAGACGATCGGCGACGAGGTGCTGTTCCAGGCCGAGGACGCGGCCAGTGCCGCCGAGATCGCGCTGGAGCTGCTCGAGGCGGCCGCGGCCGACGAACGGCTGCCCGACCTGCGAGCCGGCTTGGCCTACGGCCCGGTGGTGAGCCGGCTCGGGGACGTCTACGGATCGACGGTGAACATCGCCAGCCGGCTGACGTCGATCAGCCGGCCGGGATGGGTGCTCGTCGACCGCGTGATGCACGAGGCGTTGCAGGCCGACCCCCGGTTCGCGCTCAAATCGCGCCGCCCGGAGTCCGTGCGCGGTTACCACCACCTGCATCCCTGGCGGCTGCGGCGTGCGGAGCGCTGAACCCGCGTCGGTAGGCTCCCGCCTTGAGATGAAGACCTTCGACCAGCTGTTCGCCGAGCTCACCGACCGGCAACGGGAACGCCCAGCCGGGTCGGGCACCGTCGTCGCGCTCGATGCCGGCATCCACGAGCAGGGCAAGAAGGTCGTCGAGGAGGCCGCCGAAGTCTGGATGGCGGCGGAGTACCAGTCCGACGACGATCTCGCGTTGGAGATCAGCCAGCTGCTGTACCGACTCCAGG
>DATAQD010000132.1:0-1657 GCA_036264855.1 Jatrophihabitans sp.
GT
The DNA here is from genome assembly GCA_036264855.1 of Jatrophihabitans sp. Lineage (GTDB taxonomy): Bacteria > Actinomycetota > Actinomycetes > Mycobacteriales > Jatrophihabitantaceae > Jatrophihabitans. Next base: position 3 of record DATAQD010000132.1, read on the forward strand.
GGTTCTCCTCGATCACCACGACGACGTGGTCCCACTTCGGCACCGTCGCAGCGGGTGACGTCCGGGTCGAGGTTGCCGCGCTGGATGGCGCCGCCGAGGTCACCGGCGGCGCCGACGACGCGAAAGCCCGCACCGACGAGGTATCCGGCGGGGTCGACGCAGGGCCGGCTGGCCGCCCGGACGAGGTGCAGCCGGCGACCGTCACGGCGAGAAGCCCTGCCGCCGCGAGGCCGAGTTTGGGCACCCGTCGAGGTCTACTCGGTCGCGGGTGGGACGTCATTCGGGTCGTAGTGTTCGAGGCCGGCCTCGATCCGCTCCTGTTCGGTACGGCGCTCGAGCTCCTCGTCATCGAGGCGCGGTGGCTGCTTGCCGTGGAAGTGCCGGTCGCGGGGCGCCTGCTCCGTGGGCTGGATAACGTCGTCGAATGTCGGATCGCCGTTCGGATCAGTCATTCAGACCCTCTACCCGCTCGATGCGACGGTTTCTCACAGATGGCGTTGCCTCGGGACGGTTTAGCCCGGGCGGGGCGCGGGCAGGCCGTCAGGGATGACCGACGTCGACGCTCAACAACCTGCGCTGGCGCCCGTGAGGGCTGGCGAACCGCTCGCTGGCCGCTACCTCCTCGGTGAGGTGCTCGGGCAAGGCGGCATGGGCTCTGTGTATCGCGCGCGCGACCTCGTGCTCGATCGGGACGTCGCGGTCAAGCTGTTCCGCCCGAACGCCGCCGCCGAGGACGCCGCGTCGTACGAGCACGAGGCCCGGCTGCTCGCCGGACTCAGCCATCCCGGTCTGGTCACCGTCTTCGATGCTGGTATCGCGGAGGGTGACCAGCCTTTCCTGGTCATGGAGTTGGTCTGCGGCGCCACCCTCGGCCAGGTGCTGGGCGACGGCCCGATGGCTCCCGGCGCGACGGCCGCGCTGGGGGCGCAACTCGCGACCGCGCTCGCGTACGTCCACCGCAGGGGCATCGTGCATCGCGACGTGAAGCCGGCGAACATCCTGCTCGTCATTGACAACGACGAACCCGCGACCGGGCCGCAGGCCAAGCTGACCGACTTCGGCATCGCCCGCCTCATCAACGGCGCCAGGTTGACGGCCGACGGGTTCACTCGCGGCACCGCGTCGTATCTCAGTCCCGAGCAGGTTCGTGGCGAGCCGACCGCGGCGCCGAGCGATGTCTTCTCCCTCGCGCTGGTGCTGCTCGAATGCCTCACCGGCACGGTGGTGTACCCGGGCGAGGGTGTGGCTACTGCGACCGCGCGGCTGCACCGCGAGCCCGAGGTGCCCGAGTGGCTCGATGCGCAGTGGCATCGGCTGCTGCGCCCGATGTTCAGCGGGGACCCGGCGCGCCGCCCGGGTGCTGCCGAGGTCGCCGTCGCGCTGACCGGCCTCGCGGCCGTCCCGACCCCGTCCGCTCCGTCCGCTCGGTTCGAGACTGTTGAGACGGCTGAACCGGCCGAGTCCGCCGGCCCGGCCGCGTCACCCGACGAAGCTGGTGTCCCGCAAGCCGGGCCCCAACTCGACTCGAGGCCGCAGCGCACCCGGGTGCTCGAGATCCCGCCCGCCGAGGTTCGTGCGGCGCCGCGCCCGTACCGGCCGCGCGGCGGTTCGCGTCGCGTTGTCGTCCTGGTCGCGGCGGTATGGGTAGCGCTGAT
>DATAQD010000076.1:0-13464 GCA_036264855.1 Jatrophihabitans sp.
ACCGAGCTGAGCGTTTGCCCACCATTGGTGGCTATGGGGATTTGTCAGCCTGTGGGTAGTTTGAGAGCGGTCGTCGGACAAACCCGCAGACTTTCGTTCATGAAGAGGACGCCATGCCATCGTCATCCATTCGCGGCGCGATCGGGGCCGCGTGCCTCGTCGCGGCGTTCCTGTCGCCCCTCGGCCTCGCACGGGCGAGCGCGGCCCCGCCGGCGGCGCCAGACTTCGGCCCGAACGTCAAGGTCTTCGACCCGAGCATGCCGCAGAGCGAGATCCAGGCGAGCGTCGATGCGGTAGCCGCGCAACAGGTCGACAACGAGATGGGCACCCAGCGCTACTCGCTGCTGTTCATGCCCGGCACCTATGGCACGGCCGCGAACCCGCTCGTGTTCCAGGTCGGCTACTACACCGAGGTCGCGGGGCTCGGCCGGTCCCCGAGCGACGTCACGATCAACGGCGAGGTCAACGTCTACAACCGGTGCCTGGCCGCGAACAACTGCATCGCCCTGGACAACTTCTGGCGCTCACTGTCCAACCTCACGATCAACCCCCAAGGCGGGACCGGTTGCCGGGCGAACACCGAGTTCTGGGCGGTCTCGCAGGCCGCGCCGGTGCGCCGGGTCGCGGTGACCGGCGCCACGACGTTCATGGACTACTGCACCGCCGGCCCGTTCTACGCAAGCGGTGGATTCATGGCCGATTCCACGGTGAGCGCCACCGCCGTCAACGGCTCCCAACAACAGTTCCTGGTGCGGGACAGCCGTATCGGCGGGTGGTCCAACGCCGTGTGGAACCAGGTGTTCGCCGGCGTGCAGGGCGCGCCATCCCAGTCGTTCCCCTCGCCGCCGTACACCACGCTTGCGACCGACCCGGCCAGCCGGGAGAAGCCGTACCTCTATGTCGACGCGGCCGGGGACTACAACGTGTTCGTTCCCCAGCCCCGCACGAATTCGACCGGCCCGACCTGGGCCGCTGGGCCGACTCCGGGCCACTCGGTCCCGCTGCGTGACTTCTACCTGGCCCGGCCGTCGGACTCGATCCAGACGATCAACAGTGCGCTGGCGCGCGGCCAGAACCTGATCTTCACGCCCGGGGTCTACGACGTCGGCCGCACGATCAAGGTGAAGCGGCCGGACACGATCGTCCTCGGGCTGGGCCTGGCCACGCTGACGGCGGTCGACGGAGCGGTGCCGCTCGCGGTGGCGGACGTGCCGGGCGTCGACGTCGCCGGACTGATGATCGACGCGGGCAGCGTCAACTCCCCGGCACTGCTCCGGGTCGGTACCCGGCATGCCGCAGCCGGCCAGGCGCGCGGGCACAACAACTGGTCCGACCCCGCGGACCCGACCGGCATCCAGGACGTGTTCTTCCGGGTCGGCGGCCCGCACGCCGGCCAGGCCGCCGTCGCGCTCGAGGTCAACAGCGACAATGTGATCCTCGACGACATCTGGGCCTGGCGCGCGGATCACGGCGCCGGCGTGGGCTGGACCGTCAACACCGCCGACACCGGCGTGGTCGTCAACGGCGACAACGTGACGGCCACCGGCCTGTTCGTCGAGCACTTCCAGAAGTACAACGTCATCTGGAACGGTGACGCCGGCCGAACCGTCTTCTTCCAGAACGAGCTGCCTTACGACGCGCCCGACCAGGCCGCCTGGCAGCACGACGGCGTGCTCGGGTACGCCGCATACAAGGTCTCCGACACGGTCACGACCCATCAGGCATGGGGGCTGGGCAGTTACATCTACACCAACGTCGACCCGACCCTGCACGTGACGAATGCGTTCGAGGTGCCTGCCAACCAACCCGGGGTGCGCATGCACGACCTGCTCACCGTGTCACTCAACGGCGCCGGCACGATCGATCACGTCATCAACGGGGTCGGCGACCCGGTGACGCCGACTCACCAGGGACCGAGCACGGTGACCAGCTACCCGTAACGCCCCGGCCGGCGGATGACCCCGCCGCCAGATGGGGGCTCAGCCGAGGTCGAGGCCGGGGTAGAGCGGGTTCGCGGTCAGCATCTCGTCCGCGGCGGCGTGGGTCTTGTCGGCGACGCCGTCGGCGATCGTGTACTTGGCCTTCGACGCGCCACCGGAGGCCGCAGCGGTCGGCGACGTGGCCGTGAGGACGTCCACGATCAGCTCGGCGACCCGGTCGAACTCCGCCGGGCCGAATCCCCGTGAGGTCAGCGCCGGCGTGCCGATGCGGACCCCGGAGGTGTACCAGGCGCCGTTCGGATCGCGCGGGATGGCGTTGCGGTTGGTGACAATGCCCGCGTCGAGCAGCGCCGACTCGGCCTGCCGGCCCGTCAGCCCGAAACCGGTCACATCGATCAGCACGAGATGGTTCTCGGTGCCGCCGGTGACGAGCGTCGCGCCCCGCTTCATCAGGCCCTCGGCGAGGGTAACGGCGTTGTCGGCGACGGCCTGCGCGTAGGTCCGGAACGAGGGTCGCCGGGCCTCGGCCAGCGCCACCGCCTTGGCCGCCATGACCTGCCCGAGCGGCCCACCCAGGACCATCGGGCAGCCCCGATCGACCGAGTCGGCGAACTCGGGTTGGCACAGCACCATGCCGCCCCGTGGGCCGCGCAGCGACTTGTGGGTGGTCGTGGTCGTGACGTGCGCATGCGGGACCGGGTCGTAGTCGCCGGTGAACACCTTTCCGGCTACCAGGCCGGCGAAGTGGGCCATGTCGACCATCAGGACGGCGCCGACCTCGTCGGCGATCTCGCGCATCGTCGCGAAGTTGATCTTTCGCGGGTAGGCCGAGTACCCGGCGATGAGGATGAGAGGCTGGAACTCCTTGGCCGCGGCCCGCACCTTCGCGTAGTCCAGCAATCCGGTCTTCTCGTCCGTCCCGTACGAGGCCTGGTGGAACATCTTGCCGCTGATGTTGGGCCGGAAGCCGTGGGTCAAGTGACCGCCGGCATCCAAAGACATGCCGAGCGCGCGCTGGTCGCCCAGGGCGTGGCGCAAGTCCTGCCAGTCGGTCTCGGAGAGATCGTTGACGTGCTTGGCGCCGGCCTTCTCGAGCGCCGGCGACTCGATGCGCTGGGCGAGGATGGCCCAGAACGCGACCAGGTTGGCGTCGATGCCCGAGTGGGGTTGGACGTACGCGTGCGGCGCTGCGAACAGCGCGGTCGCGTGGTCGGCGGCGGCCTGCTCGATGGTGTCGATGTTCTGGCACGCGGCGTAGAAGCGGTGTCCCACGGTGCCTTCGGCGTACTTGTCGGAGAGCCAGGTGCCCATCGTCAGCAGCACGGCGGGCGAGGCGTAGTTCTCGCTGGCGATGAGCTTGAGCGAGGCGCGCTGATCGGCGAGCTCGCCGCGGATCGCGCCCGCCACCGTCGGCTCGACGGCCTCGATGACCTCGAGGGCGTTTCGGTACGCGGCCGATGCGGTCGTCGCGTCGAAGGGTTCGGACACGGGCATGCCTTCCTGCGGGACGAGGTTGAGGCCGCTGGAAACGGAGTGCGCGGCGATCCAGCCCGAGCCGCTCACCGGTGGTAGGAGCCACCTTACGAACACGCCAGTTCACGGCTCGCCCTGAGGATAGCGCCGTCAGGCGTCCGGGCGACGCGCCGGCTCGACGAGCGAGGTCACCCACATGCGCCCGAGCCAATCGGCGAACCGCTCGTCGGTCCACCCCCGCCCGTTGACCAGCTGGTGCCACAGCATGCCGTCGGTGGTGGCCCAGATCAGGTCCCGGCACTCCTGCTCGCTGACGGCCAGTTGCCCCGTGGCCGCGGCCTCTGCGGCCATCACGCCGATCCCGGCATACCGCTGCCGGCCGACCTCGTCGAGCATCGCGGCCGCGCTCGCCTCGCTGGCCGCCGCCCCGTGCAGGGCCAGCAGGAACGGGGTGATCCTCCGGGCCGTGGCGGTCGAGAACCGCGCTTGCATCATCAGGCGGGCTCGGAGGTCCGGCTCGGCGCGCATGGCCATGATTTCCGGGCGTTCGTGGAAGACGACGTTCTCGTCATCGCCGCCCACGGTCACGTCCCAGACGCGGTGCAGCAGCGTCGCCTTGTTCTTGTACGTGGCGTAGATCGTCTCCGGCGAGACCGCGGCCGCGCGGGCGATGTCGGCGATCGTCGTGCGGCCGTAGCCGTGCTCGACGAACAGGTCGTGCGCGGCACGCAGGATGTCGCGTCGCGTCTGGCGCGCCTGCTGCTGCCGGCGCGACGAGTCGTAGGACCGCTTGACAGACTCCGTCATATCAGTTACACCATACCAGTATTCAAAACAGTCCAACTGTATTGGAGTGGGGTCATGATCGTATCGGACGCGGCGTGGACGTCGGTGGCGCCGAACTGGGATCGCCTGCGCGACCACGTCGAAGCGATGAAGGCCGACCTCACCGACCAGTTGGTCGCCGGCCTGCTGCCGCTCGCCGGGCGCCGGGTGCTCGAGCTGGGATCCGGCACGGGCGAATTGGCCGCCCGGCTGGCCGCGCAGACCGGACCGGCCGGCACGGTGGTGGCCAGCGATTTCGCCGACGGCATGGTGGAGTTGCTCACCCGCCGGCTCGCGGGCGTGCCCGGCACCGAGGTCGCCAAGATCGATGCCGCCGCAATCCCGTTGGAGTCCGGGTCGGTCGACGCGGTCGTCTTCCGGATGGGGCTCATGTTGACGCCCGACCCGGACGTCGCGCTCGCCGAGATCCGCCGCGTGCTGCGGCCGGGCGGCCGGGCCGCTGTCGCGGTGTGGGGCGCGCCGCAGGACAACCCGTGGATGATGACGGTGGGCATGGCGGCCATGATGCACGGCCTGGTCAGCGGTGGCCCGCCCATCGGAGCGGGCGGCCCGTTCTCGCTCGCCGACCCCGACGACCTCGAGAAGCGCGCGCGCAACGCCGGCTTCGGCACGGTCGCCGTCCGGGTCGTCGAGTCCACCCAGCACTTCGACTCCGTGCATGAGCACGTCCGGGTCGTCAGCGCGCTCGCACCGCACATCGCCGCGGCGCTCGCCGCCGCCGCGCCGCAAGCGCTCGATGCGGTCCGCCGCACCGTGACCGAACTGACCTCGCAGTACCGCGACGGCGACGGGGTCCGCATCCCGCTGCGCGCCCTGCTGTGCTTCGCCGGCACCTGAACGGGTCGCTAGCGGCGGGCGTTGCGTTCCCGCAGCAGCGCCGGCAGGTCGGCCAGCGGTCCCAGGTGCGCGAGCTTGTCCCGGTTGATCACCGACCGAATCGTGCACACCTGACCGTCGGCGATGTCGAGGCTGAAGACGTTGACCAGCCGGCCCGCGGCGTCGCGGGTGGCGGCCCCCGGCTGACCGTTGACATGGGTGAGCGCGATGCTCACTCCGAGCGCCCGCATCTGTTCGCCGAGGGCAAGCAATAGCCTCGCAACCTTCTCTCGTCCGGCGATGACGTTGGGCCACGACGGGCTCACCCCGCCGGAATCGCCGTAGACCTCGACGTCGGCCGCCAGCAGGCTGATCAGCCCGGCCAGGTCACCCTCACCCATCGCGGCCAGGAAGCGCGCCGCCAGCTCGTCGCGCTGCTGTCGGGACGTCTCGAACCGCGGCCGCTGCTCGGTGACGTGCTGGCGGGCGCGAGCGGCGAGTTGCCGGCAGTTCGCCTCCGACTTGTCGACGATGGCGGCGATCTCGCGGTAGCCGTAGTCGAAGACGTCGTGCAGCACGAATACCGCCCGCTCGAGCGGCGTCAGCCGTTCGAGCACGAGCAGGAACGCCATCGACAGCGAGTCGGCGTCGGCCGCGTGCGTGGCCGGGTCGGCGACGGCGGCGTCGGCGAGCAACGGCTCGGGCAGCCAGGTTCCGACGTAGCTCTCGCGACGCACCCGGGCCGAGCGGAGGTGGTCGATGCTGAGCCGGGTCGCGACCGCCGACAGGAACGCCTTCGGCGAGTCGATGTCGGCGCCGTCTAACTGCGCGCGGTGGTAGCGCAGGAACGTCTCCTGGACGATGTCCTCGGCGTCGCCGACGCTGCCGATCATGCGGTACGCGATCGAGAACAGCAGTGCACGCAACTCCTGGTACACCTCGGGCATCGGCGTCCTCATTCCGTCCGCGCGTTCGGCTCCATGGTCTCGCGATCGACGAGTCCGTGCCGGAAACCGTCGCGCCACGTGGCCCAACGGGGGTACCAGCCCAGTTCTCGCTTGGCCTTGGCGTTGGCCGCGCCGCGCACCTGGGTCATCAGCGAGACCGCGGCCTCGCCGCCGGCCAGCCGGCCGACCCACGCTGGCACCCGCATCGGCGGCTTGGCCCCGAGCGCGTCGGCGAGGAAGGGCAACCATTCGGCGACCGGCGCCGGCTCGTCGTCCACGATGTTGTAGACGCCGCTGCCGCGGCTGACGGCGGCGACGGTCGCGGATGCGGCGTCGTCGACGTGGCACATCGACCAGACCCCGGAGCCGGCCCCGATGATCGGCATCCGGCGCTTGCGGACCACGTCGGCGATGAGGTCCGACGCGCCCGGCCCGTACAGCGAGCCGTAGCGCAGGACGACCCCGTCGATCGGGGCGGCGAGCACCGCGGCCTCGAGATGACCGATCGCGGCCAGGGTCTGGCTCTGGTCCCGCGGCGGCCGCGGGTCCAACTCGTCCGACTCGGTCTTGATCGGACCGCCGGTGCGGGCGTTGGGCCAGCCGGCGTAGCTCTGCGCGATCAGCCGCGGGACGCCCGCTGCGCTCGCCGCGGCGAGAAGGTGATCGGTACCGAGCGTGCGCAACCGGTTGGTGACCGCGAAATCGCGGTCGAAGCGGCGCAGGTTCGTGCCCATCGACGCCAACGCGGTCATCTGGTGCACGACCACATCGGGTTCGGCTTTGGCGACCCCTTCGCCGACGGCCACCGGGTCCAGGCCATCCATGATCAGCGAGTCGGCGCCCAGCTCGGCCAGCATGTCCAACTTGGCAGTGCTGCGCGTCGTGGCCACGACGTCGTGACCGGCCTGGACCAGTTGCGGCACGAGCCGGCGTCCGATGGCGCCCCCGGCCCCGGCGATGAAGATCCGCATGACTTCTCCTCCAGTGCGTCGTCCTGCGATGTCACCCTCAAGACGAAACCGGGGGGCCGGCTGTGACACCGCCCGGGTCAAACGGGAATTACTAGGTCGTCCTACTATCGAGGTATGGGCAACCCCGGGTCCGGTTTCGATCAATACCGACTGAGCGAGGAACAGCAGCTGCTGCGCAAGTCCGTCCGTCAGCTCGCCGACGACAAGATCGCACCGCGGGCCGCCGAGGTCGACGAGAAGGGTGAGTTCCCGCGCGACGTGTACGACGCCCTGGTGCGGGCCGGCTTCCATGCCGTGCACATTCCGCAGGAGTACGGCGGCGCCGGTGCCGACGCCATCTCGGCGTGCATCGTCGTCGAGGAGGTTGCCCGCGCCTGCGCGGCGTCGGCGCTCATCCCGGCCGTCAACAAGCTCGGCTCGCAGCCGATCATCCTGGCCGGCTCGGAACCACTCAAGCGCCAGGTGCTGCCGACGATCGCGTCCGGCGAGGCGATGATCAGCTACGCGCTCTCCGAGCGAGAGGCCGGTTCGGATGCCGCGTCCATGCGCACGCGCGCGGTCCTCGACGGCGACCACTGGGTGCTCAACGGCACCAAGTGCTGGATCACCAACGCCGGCGTCTCCACCTGGTACACCGTCATGGCGGTCACCGAGCCTGGGCGGGGCGCGAAGGGCATCTCGGCGTTCGTGGTGCACAAGGACGACCCGGGGTTCTCGGTCGGGGCCAAGGAGCGCAAGCTCGGCATCAAGGGCAGCCCGACCTGCGAGATCTACCTCGAGAACTGCACGATCCCGGCCGGCCGGATCATCGGCGCGCCCGGTACCGGCTTCACGACCGCGCTCCGCACCCTCGATCACACCCGCCTGGCCATCGGCGCGCAGGCCCTGGGCATCGCCCAGGGTGCGTTCGACGCCGCCGTCGACTACATCAAGCAACGGCGCCAGTTCGGCCAGCGGATCGCCGACTTCCAGGGCATCCAGTTCATGATCGCCGACATGGCCATGCGCATCGAAGCGTCCCGTCAGCTGGTCTACGCCGCCGCGGCACGGGCCGAGCGCGACGAACCGGACCTGGCGTTCACGTCGTCGGCCGCGAAGGTGTTCGCCTCCGATACCGCCATGTCGGTCACGACCGACGCGGTGCAGCTGTTCGGCGGCGCGGGGTACACGCAGGACTTCCCGGTCGAACGGATGATGCGCGACGCCAAGATCACCCAGATCTACGAGGGCACCAATCAGATCAACCGCATGGTGATGGCCCGCAACCTGCTCAAGTGAGGTGATCGGGGGCCAGCCGCGCCGGTGGCGACCCGGCGCGTCCGCCCACGACCGTCACGACGTCAGCTCGCGAACGGCACCCGGGTCCAGGTCAGCACCTGCGGGCCGCGCGGCTGCACGGAGACCCGCAAGTAGTTGTTCACCGCGGTCGAACCGTCGATGGTGATCCGCGACAGGTTGGTCACCGCCGTCGTGATCTTGTAGAACGACAGCCACGGCGACCCGGCCGCCAATGGGTTGTCGCTGTTGTAGACGTGGCTGTCGCCGTTGAACAGGTACACCGGGCCGCGGAACGCCGCCGACTCGCGGGCGATGGCGGCGACGATGGGCGTGAACGCGTAGTAATCCGCGTACGACGGGTCGGCGACGGTCGGGTCGAACATGTCCGCCTGGGTCCGAGGGTCGCGGCGGCGACCACCGCGAGCGCGGTGCGGTGCCAGGTCTCACAGCCGGGCTCCATTCGTCCGGGGATGCACAGCGACCCTCTCGGCCGGGAGCACGGGGACGTGAACGCGAGCCGAACCGCGACGGTCGAAGCTCAGCCGTCGCGCAGCCCCACGCAGTCGAGTGACCAGAAGGTGTCGTTGTAGACGAGTGCGCCGCGAACCTGCGCCGTCCAGCCCGGGAGCACGGCGACTTGGAACGCCGGGTCCGGAATCCGCACCGAAGGGCGGCTGAACCCGTGATCGCTCGCCCGCTCGAAGCCGAGCTGCGAGTAGTAGCGCGGGTCGCCTTCCAGGAACACCAGCGACGCACCGAGCGCCTCGGCGTGCTGGAGGGCCCGGCTGACGAGGGCACGGCCGATGCCCCGGCGCTGGTGGTCCGGACGGACGCCGAGCGGGCTGAGCACGAGCACCTCGACCAGCTGCGCCGGCGCATCGACCCAGGACGTCGACAGCTGGACGTGGCCCACGAGCTCGCCACCGACCTCGGCGACGAGCCCCGCGCCCCGATCCGGGCGGTTGCGCAGCTGGGCCGCCAGCTCGGCAACCTTCGGCGCGCCGAACGCCTGGGCGAGCACGTCACGCACCGCGGTGACGTCGCTGTCGCGCTGTTCGCGGACGATCACCCCGCCCAACTTAGGTCAGTTGTTCGGATCAGATCAGAACGAGTCGGTGTGCCGCAGGTGCGCCGGCCGCCCGTCCGGATCGATCAGGACCCGGTACAGCGGCGTCCCCCACGCGCGAGTGGCCCGGGAGAGCTGCGGCGCGGCGTACGGGCGCAACCGCCCCGGCGGGCGTGGCCCGGTTCGTCCGCGTTCGTGCCAGCGCTTCAAGTCCGCGGCGCTGCTCGCGAAGCTCCGGAACGCGGTGACCGGGTCGATCAGGTCCGCGTCATTGCCTTCGTCACGATCGAGATGTTCGCGGGCCAGCCGAAGCCGCAAGTCCCGGGCGAACCTCCGCGCGCCGTTGCCGAAGCCGTCGATCACCCGGGGTTCCCGATCGTCGCGCTCCCCGTCGACGACGGCGCAGGACAGTTCGGAATCGTGCGTCCACGATCGCCGGTTGACGTTGTCCGAGCCGACCGAGGCCCAAACGTCGTCGACCACGCACACCTTGGCGTGGACGTAGACCGGCGTCGCGGCGTGGTTCTCGAGGCCGTATATCGCTGCGCGCTCCCCGCCTGCGGCGTAGATCTCGTCCAGGGCCTGCTGGCGTCCGATCAGGTTGAGCGGCAGCGCGAGCCGGCCGTCCTGGTCGGGGTGGTGCGGAATGACGGCGATCAAGTGCAGGTCCGGGTTGGCCTCGAGCGCTCGGGCGAAGCAGGTCACGATCTCGGTCGACCACAGGTACTGGTCCTCGACATAGATCAGCCGGTGGGCCCGGTCGATGACCTTGTTGTAGGCCCGGGCCACACTGCGCTCGCCCTGAGGGGCGAACGGGTAGCCCCGGCGGCGGTACGGATAGGTGCGCAGCAGCTGCACGGAGCTGGTCCCGCGTACCTCCGGATCCGGCAACTGCGCCGGCAGACGACCCGGGGTCCGGTCAGCGCGCCGGACCAGTTCACTGAGCACGTAGATCGGATTGCGGGTCAACGGTTGGGGGTCGGTCCATCGCTCCCGGAAGACAGTCTCGACGTCGCCCACGGCGGGGCCCCGGACCGCGAGCTGGATGTCGTGCCAGGGCGGGGAGGGGCCGTACACCTTTGCCATCGGTTGCCGCTGCCGATCCCCGTGATGCTCGGGCCCGTCGCGTCGGCTGTGGCACAGATCGATGCCGCCGACGAAGGCCACGTCGAGTTCCCCTCGCCCCGGATGCCGCAGCACGACGAACTTCTGGTGATGCGAACCGCCCGGGCGGACCCGCATGTCGAGCAAGCACTCCCCGCCGGCGGCCTCGATCTCCTCGCCCAGGTGCCGGTTCTCTTGTTCGCTGAAGGAAAGCCGGTCCAGATGCGAACGCCAGATCAAACCCTTGACCACGACCCCCCGGCTCGCCGCGTCGCACAGGACCTGCGAGACCGCGGTACCGGGCCCGTCGAGCAGTTCATCCGGATCACCGCGCCAATCGGTGAACAGCAGCAGGTCGCCGGCTTGCATCCGGCGCACGCAGCGCAGCAGTTCGGCGAAGTAGGACTCGCCGTGGATCAGCGCTTGGACGTCGTTGCCGGCCGACCAGGCCAGCCCGTCCCCGCGGCGGCGATCCAACTGCGTCGCCCGGTTGCCGCGTTCGGCCGCGGTTAAGAACCACTCCGTCGCCGCCACACCCCCATCTAACCCGCACGGCCGGGTCTTCGGGCCGGGGGAACCGGACCCGAACCTGAAGGTCAGGTCAGGAACAGTCCTGATCGGCCAAGCTGACCCGGGCGCGCAGGGTCACCCGGCCCGGATGGGGCGAGGTGACGGTCACCCAGCCGTTCTCGTTGTTGGAAACGCAGGCCTCGCCTTCGGTCACGCCCCACAGTTGGCTGCTCCGGACGCGGACCGTCGCCGTGCCGGACCCGTGGAAGTCGAGGACGACGGACGCCGCGCCCAAGGTCGTGAGGGTCGCCGGCCCAGAAACGATCCCTTGGGCGTTGCGCACCCGCCACACGCGCCAGCTGGCGTCATGCCAGACCGGAACGAGGTAGGAGGGGGGATGCGCCAACAGCGCCGACTCGGCCTTACCGCCGAAATCGATCGGGACCCGGGGCAGGGCGACGAGCGACACCGCGTTGTCGTCGAGCCAGCGGCGATAGCCGGTCCCGGTCAGGGGGCGATACAGGACCGCGTTGTTACTCATGTCGGTCTGGCGCTCCCACCCCCGGGCGAGCGGAAAGTGCTGCGCGACCCACAGCGACTCCCAATGCTCTCGCGTCAGGACGATTTCGAGCCGGCCGTTCGCCGGGTCCTGCGTGTGGAGGAAGCGGAGGACACCGGCGTAGTAGGCGCTCGATTGCGACGGGTCGGCCGCGCCGCGGGCCGCGGACGAGATCGACGGCCAGATGGGCCAGAGCGCGCTGACGGCGACCAGGACGGCCGACAGCGATCGGCGCCACCGCCGGCCGGCGAGCCGGGGCAGGACGTGCCAGACGAGCGGGAGCGCGACGAGTTGGCCGAGCCGGGCGAGGTTGCCGCCGATTGGATTCGGCACCACGAAGGCAACAACCGCGGCGATGGCGTAGGTCATGCCAAAGGTCCGCAGGACGGGATCGCGGCGGAAACCGGCCGCGATCGCCGCCGCCGCGAACGCCGCCGTCCACAGGAAAATCCGGGAGCCGAAGGGGAACGCTCCACTCCCGCCCCCGACCACCATCGACACCGCGACCCCTGCCACAGCGGCGGTAAACGGCGCTGCGCGACGCCATCCGTACGCGCTGACGAGTGCAGGCACCGCCAGGAGCAGGAACGCTCCGACCAGCGGGCTCGACAGCGACGCCCCCGTGGCGAGAACGGTCGCGGCCACCGAACGGCGCCCCCGCATCGCCCACAAGGCCCACACCCCGAACGCCACCCCGACGAGGTAGGTCACCTGACCGATCAGGAGATCGGCCGCCAGCACTAGCGCCACCGACACGTGGTAGCCGAGCCGGAGCCCCGGCCCGGAGGACGGCGCCAGACGCTTCGCGCCCACGGTGGCCACGAGCACCGCGGCGACGCCGGTCAGCGCCGCGCCCAGATGGCTGGACACCGCGGGGTAGATGACCGAATACCCGGGCAAGGCCTGACCGGAGTACCACCAGTTCGTCCACGCGGTCAGGCCGTCGTGCCGGGCCGACCAGGCGCGGAACTCTTGCGCCGGCCAGTCCGGACCCCACCGCGCGAACGCAGCGATCAGCGCGGCGAGCACGACTCCCAACGCCGCGACCCCGGCGTCGATCAGGTGCGTGCGCCGCCGACCCGTACCGCGCGAGAGCAGCAGTTCGGTCACTGTGCCACGGTCCCTTTCGCCGCTGAACTTAGCCTGAACGTTGCCATACGGGAGATCGGCCGGAACCGGTCCACCCTCGATGTGGCGCTGATCCGGCGCGATTACAGCGTTTAGAGCCGGACGGTGGCGCGCTCCTGCGACATCCGCCGCGCCAGCACGTCCTCGTCCGGGCAGTGGGCGAGTATCACGACCGAACCGCCGACCGACATGGGGGCGAAGACCGTTTCGATCCAGTCGCGGGGCGACGACCAGTCCCGCGTCGTCAGGACCCGCGCCCCCGGGGCCAGGCCGACCTGGGCCGACCGGGCGACGACCTCGGCGCGGGTGAGTCCAGGCAGGGCCGGGTCATCCGGGCCCGCGGGCATGTGGACGCCGGCCCACGCATCGGCCTGCGGGCGGACCGCAGCAACGTAGTCGCTCGCGCCGGCCGGATCGTCGCCGCGGAAGCCGACGGCGGCCGAGGCCGCGATCGCGTAGACGTCGGCAATCCCCGCCGCGGCCGGCAGCGAGGCCTCGTCGACGAAGGCCACGTCGGCGGCGCCGCCCGTGGTCAGGGCCAGCCCAGCGGTCAGGCAGCCGAGCAGCACCGGCACCGAGATCCAGTGCGCCGGCAAGGCGACGAGTGCAGTGTCGCCGACGCCGAGCCCGAGTTCGTCGCCAAGCAGGTGGTGGGTCTTGGCGACCCAGTTCGCCAGCGACTTGGCCGACAGCTCGGACCGCTCGCCGCTCGACTCGTCGTAGTAGGTGACGAACGGGCGGCCCGGATCACTGGCCAGCAACCGCGCGAACTGCCGTTCCGGCGTCCCCGATCCGGTGCTCAGTTGATGCACTTTGCATCGATCGG
>DATAQD010000163.1:0-5294 GCA_036264855.1 Jatrophihabitans sp.
GCGCCGCCACAGCCAGCTCGCCTTCCAAACCTGCCTGTTCCCCGGCTGCCGCCGCCCGGCCACCGACTGCGACCAAGACCACCGCCGCGACCACGCTAGGGGCGGGCGCACCGAGGCCGGGAACCTCGCCCCCGGCTGCGGCCACGACCACGACCTGAAAACCCGGCGCGGCTGGCGCCTGACCCGCCGCACCCAGCACACCTACCTCTGGACCAGCCCCCTCGGCCGACGCCACCTCGTCCAAGTACCGCCCATCGCACCCCCACTACCCCCACCCCAACTCAGACCACCCGACCCCGACACCGACCCCGACCCCGACCAGCCCGACCACCCCAGCGCCCACGCCCATGCCTACGACGACGTCGATGGATCAAACCCGTCGACCTTCAGCCCACTCACCCAACGGGGGCGACCACTCCGACCGGCCCTCACCGATCCCGAACCCCTCACACCGCCCGACCCGCCCCAACCCGAGCCGCCCGAACCCGACCCCGACCCACCACCATTCTGATCACCCCGACCGGCCGGACCTGTCCACCGCCGGCACCGCACACCGGAGCCCTAACACACCCGAGGCCGAACATCGTTGTACGCCCGGCGAACTTACGGGCGCGGCACTAGCCTGGCGCAGAATGGTTGCCAGGGCGTCCGTCTCGCGCGCTGCGCTGCTGCGGCGCGGTCGGCTGCTCGAGGTCGCCACCCTGGGCTGGAATGTCGTCGGGGTGGTCGTTCTCGTGTTTGCCGCGGTGCGGGCCCAGTCGGTGGCCCTGGCCGGCTTCGGACTCGACTCGCTCATCGAGATCGGCGCAAGCCTCGTCGTGCTATGGGAGCTGTCAGGCACCGGCGCCGCGCGACAGCGTCGAGCCCTGCGCCTTATCGCCGTCGCATTCCTGGCGTTGGCCGGCTACCTCAGCGTCCAGACGATCGTCGTGCTGGCCACCGGGTTCCGCCCCGAGCCCAGCGCCCTCGGGATCGTGTGGACCGCGACGACCGCCGCGGTCATGTTCGTCCTCGCGCTCGGCAAGCGGCGCACCGGACGCGGTCTCGACAATCCGGTGCTGATTGCCGAAGCCCGCGTGACGGTGATCGATGGGCTGCTGGCCGTGGCCGTGCTGACCGGTCTCGCCCTCAATGCGACGTTGGGATGGTGGTGGGCCGACCCGGGCGCCGGGCTCGTCCTCGTCGCCTACGCGGTGGCCGAGGCTCGGGCGGCCCGACGCGTCAGCTGAGCTCGATGTCGTGGCCCTCGAAGTGCAGGACGAGACTGCCCGGTTCGGTCGTCACGTTGGTGAACGTCATGCCTCGCGGCAGGCTGATCGGCAGTTCCAGGTCGAGGAGTTGCATCGGCAAGGCCCCGAGGAGCGGCACCCCCCGCAGCTGGGTGGCCGAGACGATGAGCCGGTTGTTCGAGACGCGAACCCGCGTCGTTGCCGTGATCGGAATCCGCCGGCCCACGGCCTCCACGCTGCCGACGATGCGGATGCCGCCGTCCTCGTCGTTGACGAAGGTGATCTCCGGTCGGGCGATGCCCGGCACGCCGGCCAGGACCTGGTCCACGATCTCCGGACGGGCGAGCGCGGCGGACAGATCGGCGAGGGTCAGGTGCAGCGCCCCGGTGAGGCTCTCCGCCGTCTGCGGGGAGAGACCGCCGGGGCCGCGGGCCAGCCGGACGCCGCTGATCGACACATCCACCTTCGCGATGCGCAGTCCGTCCTTCGAGAACAGGTAGTCGATGAGCACGCCGTCATCGTTCCAGCAGCGTGCGGATCAGGTGCATCGCGATGACGACGGCCCGGTTGCGGATGTCGGCTCGCGATCCGGGTAGCACGACCCGGCGGGCAACCGTGTCGGCTTCGCCGCGCACGCAGATATGCACGAGCCCGACCGGCTTGTCCGCCGTGCCGCCGTCCGGGCCGGCGACGCCGGTGATGCCCACCCCGATGTCCGCGCCGAGCCGGACTCGCCCTCCCTCGGCCATCGCCTCGGCCACCTCGGCGCTGACCGCGCCGACGCGGTCGATCAGGTCGGCCGGCACGCCGATGAGGTCCTGCTTGGCCGAGTTCGCGTACACGACCAGGCCCCCGAGCAGGTACGCCGACGAGCCCGGCCGGTCGGTCATCCGCGCCGCGAGCAGGCCGCCGGTACACGACTCGGCGGTCGCCACGGTGAGGCCGCGCGCGATCAGGGCCTCGGCGACGACGTCGTCGACCGTGCGCC
This sequence comes from Jatrophihabitans sp., assembly GCA_036264855.1. Classification (GTDB taxonomy): domain Bacteria; phylum Actinomycetota; class Actinomycetes; order Mycobacteriales; family Jatrophihabitantaceae; genus Jatrophihabitans. The sequence continues at coordinate 2,218 of DATAQD010000163.1, forward strand.
CGTCCACGGACAGCAGCGTGTCCGCGTAGGCCGCGCCGATGAGCTCTTCGAGGTCGTCGTAGGCGGGCTCGGCCGAGGGGCGGTAGCGGGTCACGATCTCGAGTTCCCCGTCGCGCAGGCAAGTGGTGATCTCCAGGCCGGCGAGCCGCGCTTCGTTGGCGCGCAGCGTCGCCGCCAGCTCGGACTCGGGAGTGCCCCACAGCCGGATCGTGCGCTGGCGAAGCTCCTCGCGGCCGGCCAGGGCCGCCCGCACGATCGCATCGGCGAGCACGTCGGGCCACATGCCCTGCAGCTCTCGTGGCGGGCCGGGCAGCACGACGATGGGCGGTCCCGTGTGGCCGTCGGGCGGGGGGACGACCAAGCCCGGCGCGGTCCCGATCGGCGCGAGGACACGGGCGCCGGCCGGGACCAGGGCCTGCTTGCGCGTGGCCGCCGCGGTCGCCTCGGGATCCACGCGCCAGCCCCGGCCGGCGCTGAGCCGCGCGATGATCGCGGCGATCTGCTGCTCGAGCTCGGTGTCGAGCTGCGGCGGCCGGCCCTGGAACTCGGCGACCACCTCGGCCGTCAAATCGTCGGCGGTCGGGCCGAGGCCCCCGGACGTGATGATGAGGTCGGCGCCGGTGTCGGCGAGGAACCGCAGCGAGTCGCGCAGATCATCCGGCCGATCGCCGACGACGACGATGTGGGTGATGTCGACCCCGAACAATCGGAGTTGCTCGGCGAGCCAGGGGCCGTTGCGATCGGTGACCCGTCCGGTGAGCACCTCGGTGCCGGTGACGACGATCCCTATGCGACTGGACACCACCGAATCCTAGGCAGCCCGATCCGAGCTAACCTCGGAAGGAGATATGTCGCGAATTCGATGGGAGATCACGGCGTGCGTGACCTGCTGCTGGTCCTTGCGGTCTTCGCCGCCTGCGTGGTCGAGTCCGTCGAGGCACTGACGATCGTGCTCGCGGTCGGGTTGACGCGCGGGTGGCATGCCGTGATGCGCGGCGTGGCGGCCGGCCTGGCCGTACTGGCCGTCATCGTGGCCGCGCTCGGCCCGGCGCTGACCGTCATCCCGCTCAACGCGCTGCGACTGCTGGTCGGCGGCCTGCTGCTGATCTTCGGCCTGGGCTGGCTGCGCAAGGCCATCCTGCGGGCATCGGGTTTCAAGGCGCTACACGACGAGGCCGCCATCTACGAGCGCGAGTTGGCCGCCGCCGAGCGCACCGCGGGGACGGCCGGCGGGGTGTTCGGTGACTCGTACGCGTTCACACTCGCGTTCAAGGGTGTGCTGCTCGAGGGCCTGGAAGTCGTATTCATCGTGCTGACCTTCGGCGCGAACCAGGGCAGCATCCCGCTCGCGGCCGCCGGCGCCGTCGCGGCGGTCGTCCTGGTCACCGCGGTGGGCGTGGCCGTCCGGGCGCCGCTCGCCCGGGTGCCGGAGAACACCCTGAAGTTCGCGGTCGGCGTGCTGCTGACCGCCTTCGGGATCTTCTGGGGCGTCGAGGGGGCCGGGGGGAACTGGCCGGGTTCGGACCTGGCCCTGCTCGGCCTCATCGGCGGCGTGCTCCTTGCCGCCCTGGGTGCTGTCGCCTGGTTGCGCCGGGTGCGCGCCCAGCGGCTCGCGGCGACTCCGCGGCCCGTTGGCCAGCCGGTCGCGGACGGTGTGCGATGACCCGACTCGCTACCGCGATTCGCGGGTTCGCCGCTTTCTGGTGGGACTTCATCGTCGGGGACGACTGGCGCATCGCGGCCGGGGTCATCGTCGCGCTCGCCGCGACCTTCGGTCTCGCCCGAACGACGATCGCGGCGTGGTGGCTCCTGCCCGTGGTTGTCGTCGCGATCCTGGGGCTGTCGCTGTGGCGGTCCACCCGCGACGTGAAAGACGACTGAGGAAGGCGGGCGTTGTGCGGGGTGACCCGCCTTCGCCACGATGAACCGGTGGCGTCCTATTCGGTCAACCCCGACGCAGTGGCCCAGGCCCGTCGATTGATCGACGCCCGGCAGTACGTGCTCGACAGCGACTGGGGCGAGGTCCAGCCCGGCGCGGCCGAGCAGAACGCCTATCTCGAGTCGCACAGCTGGGAGCAATACGCGGCCTGGCACCTCGGGCTGACCGACGGGGCGAACGACGAGACCAAAGCCCGCTACGCCTTCGTCTACGGCGACTTTCGCCGCGTCCACCGCACCGCGCTCATCGCGTCGGTGTACCGGGCCTCGGAGTGGCGGCACAAGCAGGTCGAGCTCGCCGCCCACGACCTGCTTCAGCACCTGGACGCGACGTCCGGCTAGCGCGCCGTGCGGCGCCCGGAAACACGCACGTGCCATCATCGGGCCGATGGACACGCGTCGGGTAGCGGTGGGGTGTGAATTCACCTACTACGCCCAAGCGCCGACGCCCGCGATCTTCCAGGTGCAGCCCGGCACGTCGGAGCGGGTGCGCGTGCGCTCGGAGAAGTGGACGTCGGACCCGCAGATGCGACTGCGCGGCTACACCGACGTCTACGGCAATCCGTGCACGAGAGTCGTCCTGCCCGTCGGCGCGTCCACGTTCGGCTACCAGGCCGAGATCGACGTGCCCGACGCAACCGAGGACGTCGACGACTCGGCGCCGGAGATCGCCCCCGACGACCTGCCCGACGAGACCCTGCTCTACACGCTGCCCAGCCGCTACTGCCTGCCCGACGTCCTCGGCGACGAGGCCTGGACGTTGTTCGGATCCCGGCCGCGCGGGTACTCCCGCGTGCGGACGATCTGCGACCACGTGAACTCGCACCTCACGTTCCAGTACGGCAGTTCGTCCGCCTGGTCCACGGCGGCGGACGTCAACAGCACCCGGTTCGGCGTGTGCCGCGACTTCACCCATCTGGCGATCTCGTACTGCCGGGCGCTCAACATCCCGGCCCGGTACGTGTTCGGGTACCTACCCGACATGGACGCGACGCTCGAGGACGCCGAGATGGACTTCGCGGCGTGGATGGAGGTCTGGCTCGCCGACCGGTGGTGGACCTTCGATCCGCGCAATAACGTCCCGCGCAAGGGACGTGTGGTCATCGGGCGGGGGCGGGACGCGTCCGACGTCGCGATGG
>DATAQD010000221.1:0-7682 GCA_036264855.1 Jatrophihabitans sp.
ACGCTTGTTCAGGGTGTCGGCGACCCGGCGCAGGTCGGCGGCGGTGTGGCCGGACAGGTCGCTGCCCTTCTCGAACCAGAACCGGAGCAGCCGGTTGGTGTTCTCGTTGGTGCCGCGCTGCCATGGTGAGCGCGGGTCGCAGAAGTAGAGCTTGGCTTCCAGGGCGAGCTGGATGCGGGCGTAGTCGGCCAGTTCGGTTTCGACGCGCTCGTGCTGCTACCAGCGGATGGCGTCGGGCAGTTTCTCGATCGTCGCCACGACGACTCGGGCCTGGCGCTCGGACAGCTGCCCCGCGGCCTGGGCCGCGGCCACCACCGGGTAGGCCGGCGCAGCCGTTCCAGCTCCCCCCAGCCGGCCAGCAGCTCCTCGTCGCTATCGCGGCCCCGGGCCCGGTCCAGCAACGCGTCCACGCAGCCGTGGGCGATCGCCAACGCGAACATCGCGTCGGTCCGCCCCAGCACCTGACTCATAGGTTCTATTATCCCCATCCCAGACCCGTCTGTCAGACATCAGACGCAATGTGAGGGGATGTCCGTCGAGTCGATCCAGAAACGATCACGTGCGCGACGCCACGTCCGGACGCTGACCCGTCTGACGCAGCGAGCGCAAGATCAACGAGCCTCCGGCCGAAACAGCGCGTCGACGACGCAGGCCCGCCGGCACTGACTGACCGCCGAGGACGCAGACCCCGCCGGGACTGACCGCCGAGGACGCAGACCAAACCCCGAAGCCAACTCCGCGTCGGCGCGCCGTTCCTACACCCGACCAGCCAGCCACCGATCAATGAGATACCGCGAGATCGACAAGTGCGGCGGGATCGCCTGCAGCCGCCGACCGGCCTCCGGCTCCAGCTCCTCGTCGGTCCAGTCAGCCGCTTCGCGCACCTCGTCGCGCGTGAACCATCCCGCCTCGGCCACCTCGGTTTCATCGAGCGTGATCACCGAGTCGCCGTCCAGCTGGGCGACGAATCCGAGCATCAGGGACGCGGGGAACGGCCAGGGCTGCGACGCGACGTAGCGGACGTCGCGCACCCGCACACCCACTTCCTCGAAAACCTCACGGGCGACGGCCGCCTCCAGCGACTCTCCCGGCTCGACGAAGCCGGCCAGCGTCGAGAACCGTCCAGGACCCCACTGCGGACCGCGACCGAGGAGCGCGCGGCCACCGCCGTCGTGAATCAGCATGATCACCGCGGGGTCGGTCCGCGGGAAGTGCTCGCTGGCATCTTCGGTGCACGTCCGCGTCCAGCCCGCTGCGGTCTCGACCGTCGGCGCACCACACCGCGGACAGTGGGTGTGCCGCTGGTGCCACTGTTCCAGCGCAATCGCGCTCACCACGAGGCTCGCGTCAAGGTCGTCGGCGTGCGGGCCGAACTGGCGCAGCGTCTGCCAGTCGTCGCCGTCGGGCTCGGCCGTGACCGCGAAATACGGCACCCCGTCGACGAGCCCCATGAACCGGCGCGGCCCGTCCGGCGCCGAGGACGCGTCGCGCATGACGATCCGGGCGCCGTGCACCGGCGTCGCCGAGTCGGGGCTGATCGGCATGATCTTCGCCTCGGTCCAGGCCCGGGCGAGCCACACGTCGTCGGAGCGGTACTGCGCGGCCCGGTCGTACATCCCGCGCGACAGCGGCGGGCCGTCCGGAGCGGTCAAGATTCGACCGGCCCGAGCCCGGCCAGCGGCCCGGTGATCTTCTCGGCGTCACCGACGATCACCGAGGTGAAGCCCGAGGGCGCGAGGAAGTGCGTCGCGGCGGCGCTCACCTGCTCGACCGTCGTGGCCAGCAGCCGCTTCGGGTGCTCCTGGAGCCAATCGAGACCCAGCCCGAACGCGGCCAGCCCGGCCAGCGTCGACGCCAGTCCGGACTGGGTGGCCGTCGACAGGGCGAGCGTGCCGATCGCGTAGTCGCGGACGGACTCGACCTCGGCCGCGGTGACGGGCAGCGACGCGATCCGGCCGAGCTCGTAGTACGTCTCGAGCAGGGCCGGCGCCGTGACGTCGCGATCGACCTCGACCTCGAGGGTCAGCGTCGAGCCGAGCATCCGATGCTCGACGCGGCTGTGCGGACCGTACGTGTACCCCTTGTCCTCGCGGATGTTCTCGGTCCACCGCGACGAGAAGTAGCCGCCGAAGATGATGTTCGCGAGCTGCAGGGCCGGCCATTGCGGATCGGTTCGTGGCACCGCGGTGCCACCCATCCGCAGCGAGGACTGCACCGCGCCCGATCGGTCGATGACCAGCAGCGGCCCGCCCGGTCCGGCGGGCACCTTGGGAACCCGCGGCCGCGGCGCCCGCCCCGTCCAACCGGCGAACGCCGCCTGCGCGAGGTCGACCATCCGCCCCGGCGTGATGTCGCCGACCAGCACGAGGATCGCGCCGTCGGGGCGGACCAAATCACGGTGCATCGCCTGCAGTTGGGTCGCAGTCACCTTGGCGACGTCGCCGGGCTGCGCCAGGTCGAGGGCGTAGGGGTGCTCGCCCCACATCCGTTGGCCGAGCGCTTCGCTCGCGACGACCGCAGGACGGGCCCGCGCCATGACAAGTTTCTCGACGAGTCGGTCGCGCTCGGTGCTGACCTCTTCCTGGTCGTACGTCGGCTCGGTGAGGACGGTGGCGGCGAGGTCCAGCAGGCGGCGCAAGTTGGTGGCCAGCACGCTGCCCGCCACCAGCAGCCGGTCGGCGTCGACGCCGATGGACAGGTCGCCACCCAGCGCTTGGATCGCGGCGGCGAGGTCGGCGCGGTCGAGCGAACCGGCGCCGGTCTGCATCGTCTCGCCCAGCAGCGTCGCGCGCGCCGGATGCGTCGCCTTCGACGACTGGAACGGCAGCCGGAGCCGCATCTCGACGATCGGCACGCCGGGCTTGCGCAACGCGATGACGCGCAGGCCGTTGTCGAGGACGGTCTCGGTGCAGCGCAGAGCCTTCGCCGTCCGCGGCGCGGTGAGTGCGGGAACGACGCTCATCGTGAACCTCCGGCGATCAGCTCGAGCACCGCTCGTCGGTCGGGTCGCAGTTCGGCGGCGGCGGCGCAGACGTCGGCCTCGGTGACCGCGGACAGCCGGGCCGGCAACTCGGCCAGCAGCTCGGAGCGCCCGTGGACCAGCCGGAACTTGGCGAGCTCGAGGGTGCGGGACATGACGGCGTCCAGCTGCCGCAGCACGGTGCTGACGAACCGGACGCGGACCCGGTCCAACTCGCCGGGCTCGAGACCAGCTTCGGCCACCCGGGCGATCTCTTCATCGATCGCCTGCAAGATCGCGTCCAGGGAGCCTGCCTCCGGGTAGTGGGCCGTGATCGTCATGGAGGTGGGATCGCGCTCGTCGAACGGGTCGCCGAACTCGCCGATGTAGGCGGCGATGTCGGTGACGAGATGATCACGCTGGACGAGCCGGCGCTGCAGCCGTGACGCGTCGCCGTCACTGAGCACCTCGCACAGCATGACGTTGGCCAGCAGCGCATCGAAGGCGCCGACCGGGTCCGGGACCCGATAGCCGATCGCCACCGCCGGGATCGGCGCGACCGGATCGTCGTGGGTCGCCCGGCGCTCGGCGGTCAGCAGCGGCTCGGCGAAGCTCGGACGCTTCGCGGCCCGGCGCTTCTTGATCCCGGCGAAGTGCTTTTCGACGAACCCGAGGGTCTCGTCCACGTCGAGGTCCCCGGCCACCGCAAGCACCGCGTTCGCCGGCGCGTAGTACCGCGCGAAGAAGTCCTTGGCGTCGTCGGTCGTCGCGCTCTCCAGATCCTCGAAGCCGCCGTAGCCGTTGTGCGAGTTGGCGAAGGAGTCGAACAACACCGACGGCAGGTAGATCCACGGGAAGCCGCCATAGGGACGGTTCATGACGTTGACCCGGATCTCGTTCTTGACGACGTCGAGCTGGTTGGCGAGGTTCTCCTCGGTGATGCGTGGGCTCCGCATGCGGTCGGCCTCGAGGAACAGCCCGCGCTCGAGCGCGTTCGAGGGCAGCACCTCGAAGTAGTCGGTGTAGTCGACGTGGGTGCTGCCGTTGAATGTCCCGCCACTGGATTGCACGTAGCGGAAGTGCTCGAGCTTCCCGAGGTTGGCCGAACCCTGGAACATCAGATGCTCGAAGAGATGCGCGAAACCGGTCCGCCCCTCGGGCTCCGACCGCATGCCCACGTCATAGAGGACCGCCACGCCCACGACCGGCGCGGACCGGTCGGGGGCCACGACCACCCGCAGCCCGTTGTCCAGCGTGTGGTGGGTGATGTCGAACGAGGGGGCAGGCAGCTTCTGCGGACGCGGCACCAGCCCACCTTACGGTTCGGCCCGGCCCGGTTGTCGCCGCCGGTCAGCTCACCCGGATCGAGGCGATGATCGACGGCACCTTGGGCCACAGCTCGCTGACCAGGTCCGGCACCGAGGTGTACCAGAGCGAAACGTCGCCGGTGCCCACCGCGAGCGCGATGATCCACAACTTCTCGCGCCGGACCTTCGTGCCGACCTTCGCCGCAAAGGTGGGGTTGATGGTGAAGGTCGTCTGCAGGAGATGCCCCTTCACCCCCGCGAGGGTGAGGTCGCGATTCGCGACCGAGTCGATGCCCGGGTTGGTGCCGTAGCCGCCGTCGTCGACCATCTGTCGACGGACGGCGCTGGCGATGGCCGCGAGCGAGTGGCCATCCGGTGATCCCCAGTGGCCGGCGCCTTCTTCGACGACCCATCCGGTCTTGGCCTCGACGGTCTTGCGGGCGGTCAGCGGCCATACGTCGGTCACCTGGTGCGGCCGCGCGACCAGGCCGTCGGTCAGGCAGTCGTAGGACAGGTGGGCGGCGGGATAGACGACGTGCGGGCAGGGCGTCGCGATCGCCGCCGGCGGGCTCGGCGCGTCCGGACTCGTGGCCGGCACCGGCCCGGACTGCGATGGCGCGACCGGGGCGCTGCTGCCCGAGGGAAATTCGACCGACGGCCCCGCCGGCGACGCGGCGCTCGAGACACGCGACGTGCCGGCGCCGGTGACGACGTCCGTGCACCCGGCGAGCGCGGCGGCCGCCGCGACGAGGGCCGCGAGCGCGGTCCGGGTTCGCATCGGTCGCCGCCCTGCCTCAGCCCTGCAGTCCTGCCTGGCCCAACGCGGCCAACCCGGTCCACAGGTGGGCCGCGGCTTCGGCGCCCTTGAACAGCAGGGGCAGCGTGACCTTCTCGTTCGGCGCGTGGATCTGGTCGTCGGGCAGGCCCACGCCCAGAAAGACGAGCGGCGCATCGACCGCCTGCTGCAGGCCGGCTTCCGGACCGCTGCCGCCCTCACGGGTCGGCAGCACCGGCGCGCCGTCGAAGGCCGCGCTGAGGGCATCGGTGAGCGCGCGGTAGGCGGGCGTTCCGATGGGCACGAGGCAGGCCCGCACGCCGGCGCCCTCCCAGTCGATGTTCGCGACGATGCCATCGGGCGTGTGGTCGGAGACGAACTGCTCCACCCCCTTGATGATCTTCGCGGGGTCCTGGTCGGCCACGAGACGGAAGGACAGCTTCACGAACGCGTCGCTCGGCACGATCGTCTTGTGCCCGGCGCTCTGGTAACCACCCCCGATGCCGTTGACCTCGGCGGTGGGGCGCGCGCCGAGCCGCTCCAGGGTGGTGAAGCCCTGCTCGCCGTGCAGGGCGCGCGACTGGGCGACCTTGAGGAACTCGCCGTCGTCGACGGGCACCTTCGCGAACAGCGCCCGCTCCTCGTCGGTCAGCTCCAGCACCTCGTCGTAGAAGCCGGGAACCTGGATCCGGCCGTCCTCGTCGTGCAATGCGGCGACCAGGCGGGCGATACCCGTCGCCGGGTTGGGAATGGCGCCGCCGAAGACGCCCGAGTGCAGGTCGAGGTCGGGCCCGTGAAAGTTGACCGTCGCGGCGACCAGCCCGCGCATGCCGGTGACGGTGCTGGGCACATCGGCCGCGACGATGCCGGTGTCGGTGACGACGACGATGTCGCAGCTCAGGCGCTCGCGGTGCTGTTCGAGTAGCTCGGCGAAGTGCGGCGAGCCGGACTCCTCCTCGCCCTCGACGATGAACTTGAGGTTCACCGCCGGCGTGCAGCGTCCGGTGACCGCGAGGTGGGCGCGCAGGCCGAGCAGGTGGAACAGCAGCTGGCCCTTGTCGTCCGACGCCCCCCGGGCGCGCAGCACGTCACCGTCGACAGTGGGTTCGAACGGGTCGGTGTGCCAGAGCTCGAGCGGGTCGACCGGCTGCACGTCGTGGTGGGCGTACACGAGGACGGTCGGCGCCCCCGGATCGCCGCTCGGCCATTCGGCGTAGACCGCGGGCAGCCACGGGCCAGCCCAGATCTCGACGGTGGGGAACCCGGTGCGGCGGGCGGCGTCTGCAAACCACTCGGCGCTGCGGCGCACGTCGTCGTGGTGTTCGGGCTGGGCGCCGATGCCGGGGATGCGCAGCCACTGGTCGAGGTCGGCCAGCAGGTCGGACCGGTGGGCGTCGATGAAGTCACGGGCAGCGTTGGTCACCACCCCGACGATAGCCTCCGTCGTATGGGCGACGAAGACCCCGTAGTGATCATCGGAGCGGGTTTGGCGGGCGCGGCGGCGGCCTGGTCGCTCGCGCGGCGCGGCCGTCCGGTGGTCGTGCTCGAACAGTTCCAGCCGGGCCACGCCGCAGGCAGCTCGCACGGCAGCGCCCGCATCGTGCGTCGCGGATACCGCGACGCGCTGTACACGTCCCTGACCGGCGAGGCGTTCGAGCTGTGGCGGACCCTGGAGCTGTTGTCCGGGTCCACGCTGTTGCGGATGCTCGGCGGCCTCGACTTCGGGGCCGGGCGCGACGTCCCGGCGGTGGCGTCTCACCTGGCGGCCAACGGGGTTGCGCACGAGGTGTTGCCGGCGGCGGAGGCTCAGGCGCGCTGGCCCGGGATGGTGTTCGACAGTGACGTCGTGTTTCACGCCCAGGCCGGGACGCTGGACTCCGCGGCCGCCGTGACCGCGATGCTCGAGGCCGCGGTCCAGCACGGCGCCGCGGTGCGTTACGAGACGGCGGTGACCGCGCTGCGCCGGCCGTCGGGCGTGCTGCTGGCCGACGGGTCGGCACTGGCCGCGTCGTGCGTCGTGGTTGCCGCCGGCGGGTGGGTCGCTGCGCTGGTGGACGGGCTGGTGCCGTTGCCCGCCCTGCGGGTGACGCAACAGCAGATCTTCCACTTCCCGCGCCGCGACCTCGCGGCGCCGCCCTGGCCGAGCGTGATCCACGAGGACGAACTCCGGATCTACCACCTGGCGGGTGGTCGGGACGGCGGCGCCGGGGACGACCGCAAGATCGGTGACCACGACGGCGGCCACGAGACGACGGCAGCCACCCGGGACGGTGTCGTCGATCCGGTCTCGCGGGCCCAGGTGACGCGCTACGTCGAGCGTTACCTGCCCGGCCTGGACCCGACGCCGCGCGGCGAGGTCACCTGCCTGTACACCGAGACCCCGACCGAGGACTTCGTCCTGGACCGGGTCGGCGACATCGTCGTGTGCTCGCCGTGTTCCGGCCACGGGGCGAAGTTCGCGCCGCTGATCGGGGAGTACGTGGCGTCGCTGGTCACGGGCGAGGGCGAGGCGGTGCCGGCGCGGTTCCGGCTGGCCGCCCACGCGGCCGGTCGGTCCGGGAGCGCGTCGCTGTAATCCGCGGGCACCGCGCCGATTCGAAGCTTGTTCCACGACTGACCCTTGACAACCCGGGCTCGGCAC
>DATAQD010000265.1:0-14832 GCA_036264855.1 Jatrophihabitans sp.
CCGTTGGCGCCGGTGGTCACGTCCTTGAGGCCGCTCGAATGGGCCCAGGTGTAGGACGCGGGGTATCCGGCCAGGTTGCCGCCCATCGCATACACGCTGGCGATGATCGGGGCCGAGGCGCTGGTACCGCCGTAGACCTGCCAGCCGGCGCGGCCCTGGTAGCGCGTGGAGTCGTAGATGGAGACACCCGTCTGCGGGTCGGCGACCGCCGAGACGTCGGCGTTGGCCTTGCCCGAGCACTGGGTGGCGGCCGTCTGCCACGCGGGCTTGGCGTTCAGCGTCGAGCAACCGCTGCCGGCACCGGTCCACGCCGACTCGGTCCAAGTGCTCCCCGACTTGTTCAGGGTCGTGCCACCGACGGCGATGACGGTCGGGTAGCTGGCGGGAGACTCGACGCCGTAGCCGGCATCACCGGTGGACGCGGTGATCGCGATGCCGGGGTGGTTGTACGCGGAGCTGCTGGCGCTGTCGCTGCCCCCGTAACTGTTGCTGATCGCGGCGACGCCGGGGACGCCCGCGGCGTAGTTCACGCCGGCGCCCAGGTTGGCGAAGGAGTTGGAGGTGGCCTCGACGAGCAGGATGTGGCACCCCGGGCAGGTGGCCGAGACCATGTCGAGGTCGAGGCTGATCTCGGTGGCCCAGCCGGGGTTGGCCTTCGGCGGCGTGCTCCCGCCCGCCTGGTTGACCTTCTTGAAGCAGCCGTTGCTGGTCGTGCAGGCGGGCAGCCCGAACTGCGACCGGTAGACGCCGAGGTCCGCCTCGGCGGTGGGGTCGTCGTAGGCGTCGATGATCGCGACCGTCGCGGTGCTGTTCGCGGCGGTCAGGTTGTAGGCCGAGCGGACGTCGGCCGGGTTGTTCCCGGTCGGCCCGGACGTCGCGAGCGGCTTTCCAGTGCTATCGACGACGACCTTGGCTTGACAGGCGGCGTACCCGGCGGGCGCGTTGGCGCACACCCGGACCGAATGCCGGGTGGCCGCCTGGTGCGTCGGCGCGGCACTGGCCGTCGCGCTCGTGACGGCGCCGAGCAGCAGGGTGCTGCCGGCCAAAGCCGTGAGAATCGTTCGGTTCATCTGACCTCCATCGGGGCGCCCGGGCCGAGTGGTTCTGGCCGGGCCGTGGCCGTCAGAGTTCCGGCTGGACATCACTTTGTCTATACATGACTGCAAACTAGACACAGTGCCGGGCCGCGACGATCACGTGGGCTGCGTCGCACTGGGCCCCCGCTCGGTCGTGAACGGTGGACGCCCGTGCCAGACTCGCTGCGCGGGCGAACCCCGGCTGGCCGACTAGCTGCGCCGTAACCTGGGCAGGACGAGACGATCCGATCTGGAGCTGGCTACGTGGGGTTCGATGCGGACAGCGCGGTGTTCCGCGTGCACGAGGGTGGCAAGCTCACGGTGCGCAGCACCCTGCCCCTGACCGATCGGGAATCACTCTCGCTCGCCTACACCCCGGGCGTGGCTGAGGTCTGCTCCGCCATCGCGGCCGACGAATCGCTGGCCCGCACCTACACCTGGCGCTCCCGGCTCGTCGCCGTGGTCAGCGACAGCACTGCAGTCCTCGGTCTCGGCAACATCGGGGCCGCCGCGGCCCTGCCCGTGATGGAGGGCAAGGCGGCGCTGTTCAGCGAGTTCGCCGGCCTCAACGCCGTCCCGATCGTTCTGGACACCACCGACGCCGACGAGATCGTCGCCACCGTGCAGCGGATCGCGCCGTCCTTCGGCGGCATCAACCTCGAGGACATCTCGGCTCCCCGCTGTTTTGACATCGAGGCGCGATTGCGGGACCGGTTGTCCATCCCGGTCTTCCACGACGACCAGCACGGCACGGCGGTCGTCGTCCTCGCCGCGTTGCGCAACGCCGCGGCTCTCACCGGACGCTCGCTCGATCAGCTCCGGGTGGTCGTCTCCGGCGCCGGCGCTGCGGGCGTCGCATGCACGAAGATCCTGCTCGCCGCCGGGATCGGGGACATCGCCGTCGCCGACTCCAAGGGCATCGTGCACCGTGGCCGGCACGACCTCACTGCGGTGAAGGCCGAGCTTGCAACGATCACGAATCGCAGCGGACTGACTGGCCCGCTCGGCGATGCGCTCCAGGGTGCCGACGTCTTCCTGGGCGTCAGCGCCGGGCTCGTCGGCGAGGACGCCGTGCGCAAGATGGCGCCGTCGGCGATCATCTTCGCCCTGGCCAATCCGAATCCCGAGGTCGATCCCGCGGTCGCGCACCGCCACGCGGCCGTCGTCGCCACGGGACGCAGCGACTACCCGAACCAGATCAACAACGTGCTCGCGTTCCCCGGCATCTTCGCGGGCGCGTTCGACGCCGGCGCCCACTCGATCACCGAGAACATGAAGCTCGCGGCCGCGACCGCCCTCAGCGATGTCGTGGCCGACTCGTTGGCGCCCGACCAGATCGTGCCCAGTCCGTTCGACCCCCGCGTGGCGCCGGCCGTCGCCGCCGCGGTGGCTCGGCAGGCCGGGCTCGACGGAGTGACTCCGCAGCCCGCGGTCGCGGACGGGCCACGGACTGGACCCTGATCAGGCCACGACGAGCTGCCGGCCGCCGAGCGGGCGTCCGTCCAGCGCGGCGGCGTCGAGCTGGGCCCACACCGCGGCCAAGCGGCGCACGGCTTCCTCAAGACGATCGGCGGGCAGGGCGAACGGCAGCCGCAGGAAGCGTTCGAGGGTGCCGTCGACGCCGAAGCGGGAGCCGGGCACGACGACGACGCCGGCCTGCGCGGCGAGCATCGTCAGCGGCGTCGACAGCGGGGCCGGCAACTGCGTCCACAACGAGAGGCCGCCCTGCGGCACGCTCACCTGCCAGCCGGGGAGTTCGCGGGCCAGCGCGGCGATGAGGGCGTCGCGCTGCGGACGCAGCTCGGCGACGCGGTCGGCGGCGATCTGGTCGAGGCGGTCGAACAGCGCCGCCGCCACGAGCTGATCGAGGACCGATCCGCCCATGTCGATCGACGTCCGCAGCGCGGCCAGCCGGTGTACCAGGTCGGTCGACGCGCGCAGCCACCCGATGCGTAGCCCGCCCCAGACCGGCTTGGACAGCGACCCGACGGTGATCACCGACGGGTCGGCGGCCGCGGTGGGCCGGGTGCCGTCGCGGTCGATGAAGCCGAGGTCGACGAAGGACTCGTCGACGACGACGGTCGTGCCGGTCTGGCGAGCGACTCGCAGGACGTCGCGGCGGTCGGCCTCCGGGACGAAGGCGCCGGTCGGGTTGTGGAAGTCGGGCGTGAGATACGCCAACCGCGCCGAGGTCTGGCGCAGGGCCGCCTGCAGCTGGCCGACCTGCCAGCCGCCCGCGACCGCCATCGGGACGGGGACGACGCGTCCGCCGTTGGCGCGAATGGCATCCAGCGCGCCGGGATAGGTGGGCAGTTCGGTGATCACCCGGTCGCCCGGGCCGAGCACGAGGCGCAGCAGCAGGTCGAGCCCGTGCAGCGCGCCGTTCGTCACCAGGATCTGATCGGGGCTGGTCGGCACGCCACGGGCGGTGAAGCGGGCGGCTACCGCGTCGCGCAGGACCGGCAGCCCGGCCGGCTCGTAGCCGTCGGCGAGTAGATACGGGGTCAATCGGCCGGCGGCCTCGGCGACGGCCTGGGGGATGAGGTTCGGCGGCGCTGGCAGCGCGGCGCAGGACAGGTCGATGAGGTCGGCCTCGTCGGTGCCGCGCGTGCTCCACCGCGACAGCGAGGGACGGGGACGGGATCCGCTCGGGACGGTGACGAAGCTGCCGGATCCGGTCCGGCTGGCCAGGAAGCCGTCGCCGCGCAGGCTGTCGTAGGCGGCCGTCACCGTGGCCCGGCTGATCCGGAGGGCGGCGGCCAGTTCGCGCTCGGACGGCAGCCGGGTCTCGGTCGCGATCCGGCCGTCGAGGACGAGCGTGGTGATCGCGTGGGCGAGCGCCGAGTACACCGGGCCGGGCATCGATCGCAGGTCCGGGAGCAGGTCGGCGAGCGCGCGACCGCCGACCCTCGACAACGCAGCCATAGTGCGATCGTCCCACCCAATGGACTGGTTGACCAGGCCGAATACGGTCGATTGGCTCGTTTATCGCTTGGTCGTGGACGGCATGATGGACGAATGGCCCGCCGACTGCTGCCGCGACGCCTGCTCCAGCTCTACATTGGCTTGCTGCTCTACGGGCTGGCCGGGGCGCTTCAGGTCCGCTCGAACCTGGGCCTCGACCCCTGGGACGTCTTCCATCAGGGCCTGGCGATCCACGCCGGCCTGGCCATCGGGACCGTCTCGGTCATCGTCGGTGCGGCCGTCCTGGTGCTGTGGATCCCGCTGCGCCAGCTGCCCGGGTTGGGCACCGTGAGCAACGTGGTGCTGATCGGCACGTCGCTGAACGCGTCGCTGGACGTGCTGCCGGAGTCGCTGCCGCTGGGCTGGCGGATCGCCGAGATGATCGTCGGCGTCGGGCTGTGCGGAGTCGCGACCGGCATGTACATCGGCGCGAGGTTCGGACCCGGGCCGCGGGACGGGCTGATGACCGGGCTCGCCCGGCGAACCGGGCGCTCGATCCGGCTGGTCCGGACGGGTATCGAGGTCACCGTGCTGGCGGCCGGCTGGCTGCTCGGCGGCACGGTCGGCATCGGCACCGTCCTGTTCGCCGTCGCGATCGGCCCACTCGCTCAGCTGTTCCTGCCGATCTTCGACGTGACCGGGCGCGGGCCCGTCCCCGAGGTCGACGTGCTGGACGCGCCCGCCGCGATCTGAGCGACGAGCGCTCGCGCGAAGCTCCGCGGTCGGCGGATCAGGTCAGTCGTCGTCGTCGCGGGCCAGCCAGGTGGCCAGCCGGTCGACCGCCGTCTCGAACTCCGGATGCACGTCGACGAAGGCCTGCAGCTGGGCGCCGAGCCACTCCAGGCTCACCTGCTCCTCGCCCCGACGCTGGACGAGCTCCTCGATTCCGCGATCGGTGAAGTACACGGCTCAGACCTCGCTCTCGGGGCCGTGGTCGGCGGGGTAGCGCACCCCGAGCTGGCGGCGCGCCTCGTCCAGGACCTCCAGGATGGCCACGGTCTCGTCGAGCGGGACGTGCGGGCTCTCGAGCTCGCCGGCCCGCAGACAGCGCGCGACTTCGGCGACCTGGGCGCGGTATCCGTTGCCGGGAGCCGGCGGCGCCGCGATGACCTGCTCGCCGTCAGGCGTGTGCACGACGAGCCGCGCCGGCCGATGGATCCGCGGCTCGATGCTGATCCACCCCTGCGTCCCGGTGATCAGCGCCCCGAACGGGCTGTCGCCGGCGGCGCTCGAGTAGATCTGCGCCACCGGCCCGCCGCCGTAGCCCCACTGCAGGACCACCGTCATGTCCGCGCCGGTGGGTGCGAGTGAGCCCATCGCCTGGACGACGTCCGGGCGGCCGAGCAGGAGCCAGGTGACCGTCACCGGGTACACCCCGAGATCGAGCAGCGCACCGCCGCCGGCCGCGAGGTCGAACAGCCGGTGCGACCCGCTGTATGGGAACTTCTTCGACAGGTCCGCGCGGACCCCGAGGACGTCCCCGATCGCCCCGCCGCGGGTCAGCGAGACCGCCTGCTGGATGAGCGGGTTGAGCCGCGTCCACATGGCCTCCATACAGAACAGTCCCTGCCCGCGGGCCTCGGCCACGACCTCGCGCGCCTGCGCGGCATTGAGCGTGAACGCCTTCTCGACGAGGACCGGCTTCCCGGCTCGGAGCGCGAGCAACGCGTGGTCGCGGTGTTGCGCGTGGGTCGTCGCCACGTACACGACATCGACGTCGGGGTCGGCCACGAGCTCGGCGTAGGACCCGTACGACCGCGGGTAGCCGTGCTGGGCCGCGAAGGCCCCGGCTCGGGCGCCGTCACGGGCTCCGATGGCCTGCAGGACGTTGCCGGGCGTGGCCGCGATGTCGGCGCCCACGGTGGCCGCGATGCCGCCGGCGCCGAGGACACCCCAGCGGATCGGGTCGCGCTCCGATGCGCCGGTCATGCGAACGCGGTGGCGACGACCTCGCGCTGCTGTGCCTCGTGCACCTCGTGCGAGCCCACGGCCGGCGATGCGGACGCCTTGCGCGACGCCCGGAGCAGCGTGCGACCGTCGAGGTGCTCGGGCAGGTTGAGCGCCATGAAGGGCCAGGCACCCTGGTTGGCCGGTTCCTCCTGCACCCACACGACCTCGGCGTCCGGGAAGTGGTCGAGCTCCGCGCGCAGCTCGTCGGCCGGCAGCGGGTACAACTGCTCGACCCGCAGGATGGCCACGTCGGTGCGGCCCGACGACTCGCGCTCGGCGGCAAGGTCGTAGTAGATCTTTCCGGCGCACAGCAGCACGCGCCGCACACCCGCAGCGTTGATCTTCGGATCGGCGAGCACCGGCTGGAACTTGCCGCCGGTGAATTCGTCGACGTCGCTCACCGCCGACTTCAGGCGCAGCAGGGACTTGGGGGTGAAGGCGATGAGCGGACGGCGTACCGGCGACAGCCCCTGGCGACGCAGCAGATGGAAGTAGTTGGCCGGCGACGAGCACATCGCGATCGTCATGTTGTTCTCGGCGGCCAGCTGCAAGAAGCGTTCCGGACGTCCCGACGAGTGGTCGGGCCCCTGGCCCTCGTAGCCGTGCGGCAGCAGCAGGGTGACGGCCGAGCGCTGGCCCCACTTGGCCTCGCCGGAGGAGATGAACTCGTCGATGATCGTCTGCGCGCCGTCGGCGAAGTCACCGAACTGGGCCTCCCAGCACACCAGCGCGTCTTCGCGGGCCACCGAGTAGCCGTATTCGAAACCCATCGCCGCGAACTCGGACAGCAGCGAGTCGTAGGCGAAGAACGGCGCCTGGTCGGCGGACAGCACCCGCAGCGGGGTGTACTCCGCGCCGGTGTTGCGGTCGATCAACGTGGCGTGCCGCTGGGTGAACGTCCCGCGGCGCGAGTCCTGCCCGGAGAGCCGGACCGCGCGGCCGTCCATGACGAGCGAGCCGAGCGCGAACAGCTCGGCCGTGGCCCAGTCGATCGCGCCCGAGCTCGCCATCGCCACCCGGCGGTCGATCTGCGGCTTGAGCCGGGGGTGGATGGTGAAGCCCTCGGGTGGGTTCGCGTAGGCCTCGGCGATGCGCTTGACGGTGTCGAGCGGCACGGCGGTCGTGACCTCTTGCGCCGGCGTCGAGTGCTGGATCTGCGGCTCCGGCGCGGCCTTGCCGGTGGCGTTGCGGGTCTCGACGAAGACCTTCTCGAGCTGGGCCTGGAAGTCCTTGAGCGCGGCCTCGGCATCCTCGAGCGTGATGTCGCCCCGTCCGACCAGGGCCTCGGTGTAGAGCTTGCGGACGCTGCGCTTGGCGTCGATGATGTCGTACATCTGCGGCTGGGTGAACGACGGGTTGTCGGCCTCGTTGTGGCCGCGCCGGCGGTAGCAGACCATGTCGATGACGACGTCCTTGCGGAACTCGCGTCGGTAGCGAACCGCGAGTTCGGCCACCCGCACGCAGGCCTCGGGGTCGTCGCCGTTCACATGGAAGATCGGGGCGGCGATCATCCGGGCGACGTCGGTGGAGTACAGCGACGAGCGGGACGAGGACGGTGACGTGGTGAAACCGACCTGGTTGTTGACGATGACGTGGACGGTGCCGCCGGTGCGGTAGCCGCGTAGCTGCGAGAGGTTGAGCGTCTCGGCGACCACGCCCTGCCCGGCGAACGCGGCGTCGCCGTGCATCATCACCGGCAGGACGGTGTAACCGTCCTCACCCTTGTCGAGCAGGTCCTGCTTGGCCCGGACGATGCCTTCGAGCACCGGGTCGACGGCTTCCAGGTGGGACGGGTTCGCGGTGAGTGTCACCGCGATCCTTTTCCCGTTCGCGGACTGGAAGGTGCCCTCCGCCCCGAGGTGGTACTTGACGTCGCCCGAGCCCTGCGCGGTACCCGGGTCGATGTTGCCCTCGAACTCGTTGAAGATCTTCGAGTACGGCTTGCCGACGATGTTGGCCAGCATGTTGAGCCGACCCCGGTGGGGCATGCCGACGACGACCTCGTCCAGAGTCTGCTCGGCGGCCTCGGCCAGGACCGCGTCCATCAAGGCGATGACGGTCTCGGCGCCCTCAAGGCTGAACCGCTTCTGGCCGACGTACTTCGTCTGCAGGAACGTCTCGAACGCCTCGGCGACGTTGAGCCGACCCAGGATGTGCAGCTGTTCGTCGCGGCTGGGCTGGGCGTGCTTGACCTCGATCCGTTGTTGCAGCCACTGGCGCTGCTCGGGATCGGTGATGTGCATGTACTCGACGCCGACCCGGCGGCAGTATGCATCGCGCAGCACGCCCAGGATGTCGCGCAGCTTCATCAGCTTCTCGCCGGAGAACCCGTCCACCGGGAACTCGCGATCGAGGTCCCACAGGGTGAGGCCGTGCCGGGTGATGTCGAGGTCCGGGTGGCTGCGGACGGTGTACTCGAGCGGGTCGGTGTCGGCCATGAGATGGCCGTTGGTGCGGTAGGCGTTGATCAGCTCGATGACGCGGGCGTCCTTGCCGATCTGCCCTTCGTGGGTGAAGTCGCGGTCGACCAGCCAGCGCACCGGCTCGTACGGGATCTTGAGCGCGGCGAAGATCTCGTCGTAGAACCCGTCGGCGAGCAGCAGTTCGTGGATCTCGCGCAGGAACTCCCCGGATTGCGCGCCCTGGATGATCCGGTGGTCATACGTGGAGGTCAAGGTCATGATCTTGCTGATCGCGCGGTCGACAAGCTGGTCGGGGTTCATCCCGCTGAACTCGGCGGGGTACTCCATCGCCCCCACGCCGACGATCGTGCCCTGGCCCTCCATCAGCCGGGGTACCGAATGGTTGGTCCCGATGGTTCCTGGGTTGGTGAGGCTGATCGTGGTGCCGGCGAAGTCCTCGGTGGTGAGCTTGCCGCTGCGGGCCCGGCGGATGATGTCCTCGTAGGCGTTCCAGAACCCGGCGAAGTCGAGCGTCTCGGCGTTCTTGATCGACGCGACGACCAGTGACCGCGAATCGTTCTTGCCGACGAGGTCGATGGCAATGCCGAAGTTGACGTGCTCGGGCGTGACGATCTGCGGCTTGCCATCCGCGGACGCGAAGAAGTTGTTCATCTCGGGGTGGACGCCCAACGCCTTGACGACGGCGTACCCGATGATGTGGGTGAAACTGACCTTGCCGCCGCGGGCCCGGCGCAGGTGGTTGTTGATCACGACCCGGTTGTCGAACAGCAGCTTGGCGGGGACGGCGCGCACGCTGGTCGCCGTGGGGACGTGCAGCGAGGACTCCATGTTGGCCACGACCCGGGCGGCGGCTCCGCGCAGCGGGATGGTCGCCGGAGCGGCTTTGACCGCCGCGGGCTCGGCCCCGTCGCCGGGCGCGCCGGCGGCCGGAGCGCCCTCGGCCGGCGCGCCCGCGGGCGGCCTAGCCGGGGTCGCCGTGCGCCCGGCCGCCGGCGCCTCGGCTGCGGGGGCCGGCTGGTCGGCCGGGGGCCGGCCCTGGTCGGTAGGCGCCGGGGCGGCCGCCTTCGGTTCCGGCGCGGGACCGTCCGGGGCGGCCCGCTCGGGGTCGCCGCCCTCGTCGTCGGAGCGGCGCCGACCGTTGGCGGCCGGGGCTCCGCCCGGGCGGTAGTCGGCGAAGAAGTCGTGCCAGGCGGCGTCGACGCTGTTCGGATCGGCTAGATAGCGCTCGTACATGTCCTCGACGAGCCACTCGTTCGCGCCGAACTCGTTCATCGGTGAGGGGGTTTCGGTACCTGTCGGCTGCTCCGTCGTCGCCACTGTCGTCCGGCCATCCTCGAGTCGTATTTCGCCCACTATCCAGGGCCGAGACTACGCGTCGCGGTTTGGCCAGGCATGCTCACCGGGCCGGGTTGTGGGCCATCAGACGGTGCCGATACCTGGGTGGTTGCTCACGCTCAGG
Organism: Jatrophihabitans sp.; assembly: GCA_036264855.1. Taxonomy (GTDB): domain Bacteria; phylum Actinomycetota; class Actinomycetes; order Mycobacteriales; family Jatrophihabitantaceae; genus Jatrophihabitans. The sequence goes on from DATAQD010000265.1 coordinate 9,873, forward strand.
TGATGTCGCGGTTCATCGAGAACGCCGCTCCCGCGATCGCCGGGATGAAGGCCCAGAGCAGCAGGACGATCACCCCGCCGCCGGTCGAGAGCAGGTGCACCCCGTTGGTCACCTCGGTGCTGCCGGTCGTGTGCAGGATGGCCTGGATACCGCCGTTGGGCGTGTACGGCCACACCACGCGGACTTTCGGAATGGCCAGCACGATGTTCTCGAGGATCAGCAGGAAGACGATGCCGACGACGACGGCGACGATCTGGTTGCGCATGAGGGCGCCGAAGCCCAGACCGATGATGCCGAACAGGGCGACCACGCCGAAGACCCCGATGATCGCGTGCTGGACCTTGCCGTCGCCGAAGTCGACGTTGATGCCCTTCGACGAGAGCCACGGCACTGCGACCGCGAGTTGGACCGCGACCGCCACGAGGGCGTAGAACATCCCGAGGACCGCGTACGTGATCATCTTTGCGGTCACGATGGCCCACCGTGAGGGCGTCTGCAGGACGGCCGGGGTGAACGTCTGGTAGCGGAACTCGGTCGTCACGCCCAGCACGCCCAGGACGAAGACAACGATGAAGGCCGTGCTGGACGACGCGAACAGGTCGGGCACGTCGGACGCGTTTCGCACGCCGTCGCGTGGCGCTATGCCGCCGACCACGAGCAGCGCGCTGACCGCGATGGTGGCCATGAGCATCCAGAACCAGACCTGGGTCGTGCGGACCTTGAGGAACTCGGCGCGGATGAGCCGGGTCATGCCGCACCCCTTCCGGGTACCTGCGCCGGTGGCTGGCCGGCCGGCGCCTGCCCGCCCTGGGTGAGGGCAAAGAACAGGTCCTCGAGGTCGAAGCGCTGCGGACTCAGCTCGTGCAGCTCGACCCCGAGCTCGAAGGCCAGGTGCCCGACGTGCTGGCTCGTGAGGCCCTTCACCCGCAGCGTCCCGGCGTCCACCTGCTCGACCTCGGCCCGCTGCTGCTCCAGCGCGGTTCGGAGGGGCTCGGGGCTCGGGGTCCGGACCAGGACGCTGTCGGTTCCCGCGGTCAGCTCGGCGATCGAGCCGGACCGGACGAGCTGACCGTGATTGAGGATGACCACGCGGTCGGCGATCTCCTGGACCTCGTTGAGCTGGTGGCTCGACACGAGCACGGTGCGGCCCTCGTCCGCGAGATGACGCAGCAGACCGCGCAGCCAGCGGATTCCGTCCGGGTCGAGGCCGTTGGCCGGCTCGTCCAGGACGAGCACGCGCGGGTCGCCGAGCAGGGCCGCGGCCAGGCCCAGGCGCTGGCGCATGCCGAGCGAGTAGCCCCGGACCTTGCGCTTCTTCGCGTCGGACAGGCCGACGAGGTCGAGCATCTGGTCGGCCCGCTGCTGCGGGAAGCCGGCCACCGTGCACATGATCCGCAGGTGGTTGCGGGCCGATCGGGCCGGATGGAAACTCGACGACTCGAGCGCTGCGCCGACGATCTGCGACGGGTTGTGCAGGTGCCGGTACAACTTGCCGCCGATCGTCGCCTGACCCCCGGTGGGCCGCACCAGGCCGAGCACCATGCGCAGGGTCGTCGTCTTGCCGGCGCCATTGGGCCCGAGGAAACCGGTGACCGAACCCGGTTCGACGGTGAAGCTGAGCCGGTCGACCGCCCGGACCCGGCCGCGGAACACCTTCGTCAGGTCGTCGACGACGATGCGGCCATCGGTGACCGGTGCGGTCACGTGAACTCCGGTATGACGGCCTCGGCGAACAGGTCCATGCTCGAGCGGTCGTACGCGGCGTCGGCGAAGTTGGCGATCGCATACGTCAGGCCCAGTTGCTCGACCTCGCGCAGCCGCTCGACGATCAGCTCGGGGGTCCCCACCAACGGTCCGTTCGCGAACATGTCCTGGTACCGCTCTAGTTCGGCGGCGGGCACCAGCGGTGCGTAGTGGTCGACGATCCACGCGAGCTTGTCCTGGACGTCCTTCTCGGTCGCGCCGATCACGACGTTGTAGTTGCCCGAGCGGGTGATCTCGTCGAAGTCCCGGCCGACGTCGCGGCAATGCTGGGCCAGGATCTCGGACTTGCGCTGGAAGGTCTCGGGCGTGCTGTCGAAGTTGGTGTACTGGGCGTACTGAGCCGCGATGCGCAGCGTCTTCTTCTCGCCCCCGCCGGCGATCCAGAGCGGGATGCCGCCGTCTTGCAGGGGCAGCGGGCGGCAGATCGCGCCGTCGGCCTGGTAGTGCTCGCCGTCCAGGGTCGCGACGCCTTCCGTCCACGACTGGCGCATGATCTGTACGCCCTCGTCGAGCATGCGCAGCCGCTCGCCCGCGCCCGGGAAGCCGTAGCCGTAGGCCTTCCATTCGTGCTCGTACCAGCCGCCGCCGATGCCCATCTCGACCCGGCCGCCGGAGATGACGTCGCAGGTGGCGGCGACCTTGGCGAGATAGGTCGGGTTGCGGTAGCCCATGCAGGTGCACATCTGGCCCAGCCGGACCCGTGAGGTCGTGGCGGCGAAGGCCGCCATGAGTGACCACGCCTCGTGGGTGGCCTCGTCGGTCGGCACCGGGACGGTATGGAAATGGTCATAGACCCAGATCGACTCCCAGGGGCCTGCGTCGGCGGCCTGGGCCAGGCCGAGCATGGTCGGCCACTGGTCAGCGGGCTCGATGCCGGCGAGATCGAGACGCCAGCCCTGGGGGACGAAGACTCCGAAGCGCATGAAGCCACCCTAGGGGGCGTGTCCAAGATCGCCGCGAATTCCGCCTACCGTGTCCCTGTGCGGATGGATGCCGATGCGGCTCGGGCTCGGTTCGCGCTGAGCCGGGTCGCCCGGCTGGCGACCGCGTCCGCCGATGCCCGCCCGCACCTGGTGCCGATCGTCTTCGCGCTCGCCGGGGACGTCCTCTACACCGCGGTGGACGGGAAGCCGAAGACGACCACGGCGTTGCGGCGCCTGGCCAACATGGCCGCCAATCCCCAGGTGGCCGTGCTCGTCGATCACTACGAGGACGATTGGACGCGGCTGTGGTGGGCCCGCGCGGACGGCACGGTGCGCATCCTCGCCCTGGACGTGGCCGAGGCTGTGGCCGCGCTCGGCCTGCTCACCGAGCGTTATCCCGGCTACGCGACCCAGCGCCCGCCGGGCCCAGTGATCGCCGTCGACGTCACGCGCTGGTCCGGCTGGGTAGCGGCACCGGAACGCTAGTCGCGGCGACGGCGGGGTCCACCAACTCGTATTTCGGGTTGGCGATGGCCAGGTGGCCGCGGTACTCGCCCACCCGCCCCGTCGCCCGCACTACCGCGCCCGGCACGACGCCCGGGATCCGGGTCCGGCCCATGAACAGCAGGCGCAACCCGCCGGTCTCGTCGAAGATCTCGACCTCGAGCCCGCGGCCGGCCGTCGTCCCGAGCTGCAGGCGCTGCACCCGTCCTTCGACGGTCACCTTGTCGCGCCAGACCACCGAGGCGATCGCGGCGATCCCCGCCGCGCGGGCCAGGTGCAGGCCGCCACCGTTCGAGCTGCGTGGGGGCGAGAGTGCAGGTTCGCCGGCGGCATCGGCCTGGCGCTGCTCGAGCCGCTCGATGACCTCATGCGACAGCGTCGTGTCGAACGGCACGATCGTGGCCGCCACATGCGGGATCCGGCCCACCGCCTCGGCGATCCGGTCTGCGGTGCGGTCGTGCAGCAGCCGCTGCGACAGACGGCGGAAGGTGCGCCGGGGTAGCAGCACCGTGACCTCGGCGCGGTCGTTCACCACGGTGTCCAGCGCGAGCTCGGAGACGCTGCGCACGAGCCGGCGGTCCGCGCAGTCGATGATCTCGAGCGGGAACCGGTCACACAGTCCGCGGTCGATCCACTGCTGCTGCAGGGCGGCGGCCTCGGCGCCGTCCAGGACCACGTGCACGACGCGCAGGTCCGTCGGACGCAGGCTGCCGGCGTAGCGCAGAGCCCGCAGCACGGCCAGGTCGAGCCGGTCGACGAGCACCAGGATCGTGTGGTGGCCGTAATAGGCGGCCTCGGCCTGGTCCGAACGCACCCAGGTCGCCAGGTCGAGCGACTTGGCCTCGCTGCGGTACTGCCGGTTGAGCCGCATGAGCACCAGCCAGCCCAGCGGGAAGAGCAGCACGACCAGCCAGGCGCCGTTGCCGAACTTGACGACCGCGAAGATGGCGACGACCAGCGCGGACACGATGCCGCTCGTCGCATTGATCGTGAAACGGCGGCGCCACCCGGGCTGCCGGCGGGTGCGGTGGTACTTGGCCATGCCCAGCCCGGCCATGGTGAAACCGGTGAACACGCCGATCGCGTAGAACGGAATGAGGTTGTTGACGCTGGCGCCCACACCGATCAACAACGCCGTGGCCAGCACCGCCAGGACGAGGATGCCGCTGCTGAACGCCAGCCGGTGCCCGCGCCGGGTCAGCTGCCGCGGCAGGAATGAGTCTTCGGCGATGAAGCTGGCGAGGAACGGGAATCCGGTGAACGGCGTGTTCGCGCCGGTGATCAGGATCAGCGCCGTGGCGACCTGCACGAGGACGAAGCCGACGTGCGCGTACCAGGCCGACCCGAACGCGGCGCGGGCGACCTGGCTGATCACGGTCGGCGTGCCGCTGGCGAATGGGGTGGCGTGGGTCTGCCAGGCCAGGAAGGAGATTCCCAGGACCAGCGTGCCCAGGACGACACTCATCGCGCTCAGCGTGGTGCGGGCGTTGCGGCCTTCGGGCGACTTGAAGGCGCTGACGCCGTTGGAGATGGCCTCGAGACCGGTGAGCGACGCGCCGCCGTTGGCGAACGCCTTCAACAGCACGTAGATCGCGGCGACCGAGAAGATCGCGTGGTGCGCGTCGTTGAGCCCGATCAGGTCGTGGGCCTGCTGCTGCGCCGTATAGGACATCTGCGGTAGGTCGCCGAGGATCTCGCGAATGACCCCGACCACGACGACGAGCCCGGCCGAGGCGACGAAGAAGTAGGTGGGGAAGGCGAACGCCCGG
>DATAQD010000005.1:0-8131 GCA_036264855.1 Jatrophihabitans sp.
ACATCGCAGTCGCGTCCTGGCTCGGCAGTGTGGTCGCCCCGGATGACGAGGTAGCCGGCCGATCGAGCGGATTCCCGGGCTGGATCGCCGCGAACTACGAGCGCGCTGCCGTCCTGCGCTACGGCGAGAACCCGCATCAGCGGGCCGCCCTCTACGTCAGCCCCGATCAGCGCGGCGGCATCGCCCACGCCGACCAAGTACACGGCAAGGAGATGAGCTACAACAACTACGTCGACGGCGACGCCGCCTGGAAGGCCGCGTATGACTTCACCGAGCCGTGCGTGGCGATCATCAAGCACGCCAACCCGTGTGGGATCGCGATCGGCGCCGACATCGCCGAGGCGCATCGCAAGGCGCATGCCTGCGACCCGACGAGCGCGTTCGGCGGGGTCATTGCGACGAACCGGCCGGTCAGCCTGGTGATGGCCGAGCAGCTCGCCGACATCTTCACCGAGGTGATCGTGGCGCCGTCCTTCGACGAGGACGCGCTCGCCGCGCTGACCCGCAAGAAGAACCTGCGACTGCTCGTGGCCGGCGCGCGACCGCCCCAGCCCAGCGTCGAGACGCGCTCGATCTCCGGCGGCACGCTGCTGCAGACTGCCGACCGCATCGACGCTCCCGGCGACGATCCGGCCGCCTGGACGCTCGCGGCCGGCGAGGCCGTCGATGAGAAGACGATGGCCGACCTTGCCTTCGCCTGGCGCGCGGTTCGGGCCGCGAAGTCGAACGCGATCGTGCTCGCGGCCGACGGAGCGACCGTCGGGGTGGGCATGGGCCAGGTGAACCGGGTCGACTCGTGCCGGCTCGCGGTCGCCCGCGCCGGAGACCGAGCCGCCGGTGCCGTTGCCGCATCCGACGCTTTCTTCCCCTTCGCCGATGGGCCGCAGGTCTTGATCACGAGCGGAGTTCGGGCGATCGTTGAGCCGGGCGGCTCGATCCGCGACGACGAGACGATCACGGCAGCCAAAGAGGCCGGCGTGGCGCTCTACTTCACGGGTACGAGGCACTTCGCGCACTGAGGCGAGACTGGGAGGAAGCCGGCATGGGCGGGTACGGCGGATCTGACAGCGGCGGCGCGGACTGGTCGTCGGCCAACTCCGGCGACGGCTGGGCCGGCGAATCGGCCCCGGGCTGGGGCCCGGACGCGGGCAGCGGGGCGTCGGCCGACCCGAGCGTGTACTCGGGCCAGTTCACCGCCACCAGCACCGGCACCGATTGGCAGACGCAGTCCGGCGGTGAGGTGGGCGCGGACGTGCCCGTCGAGTCGTCGCACAGTGCCGACCTGTCTGCACTCGATGCCCAGGGCCAGCACTGGGTACGCCGGCACTTCGAACACTGCAACTTCACCGACGCGTATCTCGCCGGATTGAGCACCGACAACTGCAGCTTTGTCGAATGCGACTTCACCCACGCCGACCTCTCCCGCTCGGCGCATGCGCGGTCGGCCTTCGTCGCGTGCACCTTCCGGGACACCACCTTCTCGAGTGCGCGCCTCGACGAATGCAAGCTCGCCGGGTCGGTGTTCGACATGTCGGCCCTCGACGGCCTCGTCGTGCATGGCGGTGACTTCACATCGGTGTCGCTCGCCGGCGCGGTTCTGTCCGGCGCCGACCTGAGCAACGTGCGGCTCTACGACGCGGACCTGTCCGGCGCCGACCTGTCGGGCGCGACGCTGGTGGGTGCCGACCTGCGAGGGGTGCACCTCGACGAGACGAATTTCGAGGACGCCGACCTGCAGGATGCGCAGCTCGAGGGCTTCGACCCGCGCCGCGCGAATCTGCACGGCGCCCGCGTGAACACCGACCAGGCGCTGCTGCTCGCCGCCGTGTTCGGCCTCGTCGTCGGGTGATCCGCGGCCGCTCAGGTGCGGCTGGCAGGATGACTGACCGTGACGGCGACGATCCTGGACGGCACGGCCACCCTCGCGGCGATCAAGGACGAGCTCACCACGCGGGTGGCCGCCCTGGCCGAGCAGGGCGTGCAGCCCGGTCTGGGCACCGTGCTGGTCGGCGACGATCCGGCCAGCCGGTGGTACGTCAACGCCAAGCACAAGGACTGCGCCGCGATCGGCGTCAACAGCATCCGCCGCGATCTGCCCGCCACGGCCACCCAGGCCGAGGTCGAGTCCGTTGTCGCCGAACTCAACGCCGACCCGGCCTGCACCGCGTTCCTCGTGCAGCAGCCCACCGGGCTGGACGAGTTCGCGATCCTGGCGGCGGTCGATCCGGTGAAGGACGTCGACGGGCTGCATCCCATCAATTTGGGCTGGCTCGTGCTCGGCAAGCCGGCTCCGCTGCCCTGCACACCCACCGGAATCATCGAGCTGCTACGCCGCTACGAAGTGCCGATCGCCGGAGCCGACGTCGTGGTGGTCGGCCGCGGCATCACCGTCGGCCGCCCGCTTGCCCTCATGCTTTCGCGCCGCACCGAGAACGCCACGGTCACCGTCTGCCACACCGGCACCGGTGACCTCGCCGCGCACGTGCGCCGCGCCGACATCGTCGTGGCCGCGGCCGGCTCGCCGTCCCTGATCACCGCGAACATGGTCAAGCCCGGAGCCGCCGTTCTGGACGCCGGGGTTAGCCGAGTCGACGGCCGGATTGCCGGCGATGTCGCGCCCGACGTGGCCGAGGTGGCGGGCTATCTCAGCCCCAACCCCGGCGGGGTCGGGCCGATGACGCGCGCGATGCTCCTGCGCAACGTCGTCGAGGCGGCCGAGCGGGCCGCCGCCGACCGGGCGTAACGTGCTCGGACGAGTCGGGCGCTGGATCGGCGAGCAGTTCGCCTTCCTGGTCGTGCTCGCGGTGCTGGCCGCCGCGTTCGGCTACCTGACCGTCGATCCCAGCCACTGGGCGCGGGTCGCGGGCCTTGTCGCGGTGGCGTTGCTGCTGGCCGGAGGCGCCCGCCTCACGCTCCCGACCGAGCGGGTCGGCCTGCTCGTCGTCCGCGGCCGGATTGCCGACACGATCTGCTTCCTCGGCCTCGGTGTGGTGATTCTCGCCGTCGACATCCGGCTGCACGGCTAAGCGGCGAGTGGCCTAACCTGCGAAACAGACACCTTTCGACAGGAGACTTCGCATGTCCGACAACGCTCGCCGCGGCAAGGTCACCGTCGTCGGAGCCGGGTTCTACGGCTCGACGACCGCCCAGCGCCTCGCCGAGTACGACGTGTTCGAGACCGTCGTGCTGATCGACATCATCGAGGGCAAGCCCGAGGGGCTCGCGCTCGACCTGAACCAGTCCCGGCCGATCGAAGGTTTCGAGACGACCGTCGTCGGCGCGACCACGACACCCGAAGGCGGCGGCTACGAGGCGACCGTCGGCTCGGACGTCGTCGTCATCACCGCCGGGCTGCCGCGCAAGCCGGGCATGAGCCGCATGGACCTGCTCGAGGTCAACGCGAAGATCGTGCGGGGGGTCGCCGAGAACATCGCGAAGAGCTCGCCGAACGCGGTGCTCATCGTCGTCTCCAACCCCCTCGATGAGATGACGGCGCTGACCCAGCTCGCCTCGGGCTTTCCGAAAAACCGGGTGTTCGGCCAGGCCGGCGTCCTCGACACGGCGCGGTTCACCAACAATGTCGCCACCGCGCTCGGCGTGCCCGTGGGCTCGGTGCAGACGCTCACCCTGGGCTCGCACGGCGACACGATGGTGCCGGTGCCCTCGGCCTGTTTCGTCGACGGCAAGCCGCTCGCCGACGTCATGGACGCGAGCAGGATCGAGGAACTTGTCACGCGCACGCGCAACGGCGGAGCCGAGGTCGTCGCGCTGCTCAAGACCGGCTCGGCGTACTTCGCCCCGTCGGCCGCGGCCGCGCGGATGGCCAAGGCCGTTATCGAGGATGCCGGCGCGTTGATCCCGGTCTGTGCCTGGGTCGACGGTGAGTACGGCATCGACGGGGTCTATCTCGGCGTCGAGGCCGAGATCGGCAAGGGGGGGGTGCGGCGCGTGGTCGAGCGCGATCTCACCGAGTCCGAGCTGGCTGGCCTGAGGGAAGCGGCCGAGGCGGTGCGGGCCAAGCAGGCCGACATCGCCGATCTCTGATCCGCGGCTCGTCACCGCACTCCTGGTTCGCCCGACCAGATCCCGGCCGGGATCGTGCTCCGACGGAGCCACGAGACCCAGCAGTCGACGATCCGGGAGCGACCTCGATGGCCGATGCCGACGACGTACGCCGCTTGGCCCTCGCCCTGCCCGGCGTGGCGGAGATCGACAGCGACGGCTTCGACTTCCGGGTCGCCGACAAGGGGTTCATCTGGTCCTACCCCGAGCGCACGCCGGGCCGGCCGCGGCGCATCCGGACCGACATCGCTGTCGTGTTCGTCGGCGACGAGGCCGAGAAGCAGGCCCTCGTGCTCGGCGAGCCTGAGCTCTTCTTCACCACTCCCGCCTACGCCGGCGTACCGCTGGCGCTGCTGCGGCTGGCCGAGGTCGATGTGCCGCGACTGCGTGAGCTGGTGACCGACGCCGGGCGGATGCGGGCCCCGGCCGCCCTGGTCAGCGAATTCGACGCCGCCGAGGGTCACTGAACGAGCCAGCGCGGTTACGGCGTGCGCCGGCGCAGGTGACGCAAGGCCGCGGAGTCGCCCGGGCCGGCGCGGTCGGCAAGGTGCTCGGCCACGGCCGCGCGGTGCTCGTCGTCGACGTTGCCGCCGTACTTGAACTTGGCCCGGACGGCCCGCACGGTCAGGCGCAGGCCGCGGATGCCCGCGAGCCGCCGGCCGTGGTCAGCGGGGTCGGCCGCGCCGCTGCCCGGCTCGGTGACCCCGAGTTGCTGGCGCAGGATCGCGGCCTTGCCGTCCTGGTCATCCACGATCTCGGCATCGGCGATGAGCTGCACGGCCGCGTAGTAGGTGGTGGGAACACCCATCCGCGGGTCCTCGTGGTCGATCGCCTTCCACGCCGCGGGGACGTACGCCCAGTCGCCGGCCACGCTCAGCACGACGGCGGGGTTCTCGGCCAGCGCGTCCCAGACCGGGTTGGCTCGCGCGAGGTGGAGCAGCACGAGATCGGCGGAGGCCAGCGCGTACTGGGTTGGGACCACGACCGGGACATCGCGTCCGCGGCCGGCGGCGACGAGATGCCCGAAGCCCTGTTCGCGGACGAAGGCCATCCACTCGTCGGTGGATGTCCCCGCATCCGAGGGATGGATCAGCACCCACTCAGCCTAGGCACCGCACGGGTCAGATCTCGCCGAGCACCGCCGCGCGCAGCACGTCCATGCCGACGGACCCGACGTCGAGGGCGCGCCGGTGGAAGACCTTGAGGTCGAACGCCGCGCCTTCCTGAGCCCGCACATCGTCGCGCAGTTGCAGCCAGAGCCGCTCGCCGATCTTGTAGGAAGGCGCCTGGCCGGGCCAGCCCAGGTACCGGTCCAGCTCGAAATGACGGAACTCCTCGGCGGTGTGCGCGTGCGCCGACAGGAACTGCCAGGCCCGCTCGTAGGTCCACGCACCGCCGCCCACCTCGGCCGGGGCAGGCAGTCCGCAATGCACGCCGATGTCGAGCACGACCCGCGCCGCGCGCAGCGACTGCCCGTCGAGCATGCCGAGGTAGTCGGCGGGGTCGTCGAGGAAGCCGAGGTCGGCCATCAAGCGTTCGGCGTAGAGGGCCCACCCTTCGCCGTGCCCGCTGGTCCACGACGCGAGGCGGCGCCAGCGGTTGAGGATGTCGCGGCGGTAGGCGGTCTGCGCGGCCTGCAGGTGATGACCGGGGACGCCCTCGTGGTAGACCGTCGTCCGCTCCCGCCAGGAGGCGAACTCGGTGACGCCCCGGGGGACTGACCACCACATCTGGCCGGGACGGGTGACGAGATCCTCACTGGGCCCGGTGTAGTAGATGCCGCCCTGGTGGGTGGGGGCGATCCGGCACTCCAGCGTCCGGATCGCCTCGGGGATGTCGAAGTGCGTGTCGGCAAGCCCGGCTACCGCCTCGTCCGACGTCTGCTGCATCCAGCGCAGCAGCTCATCGGTGCCGTCCAGCCGTGCGGTACCGCTGGCGTCCAGGAACGCGATCGCCTCGTCGATACTCGCCCCGGACTTGATCCGCTCGGCCGTGGCGGCCATTTCAGCCGTGATCCGGGCGAGCTCCTGCTGGCCCCACTGGTAGGTCTCGTCGAGGTCGACGCGCGAACCGACAAACGCCCGCGAGTGCAGCGCGTAGAGCTCGCGGCCCACGGCGTCCTGCTCGCCGGCCTGCGGCAGCAGCTGCTCGCGCAGGAACGTGGCCAACGCCTGGTACGCGGCCGAGGCCTCGCGCGCGGCGCGATCGAGGTCGGCGCGCAGGGCCGGGGGGAGCTCGGCGCCGTCACGTGTGACCGCCTGGGTGGCGAAGGTGACGAAGAATCCGTCCGGACCGACGTTGTCCGAGCATTGGGCGATGCCGGCCGCCACCTGGCGCCGCGGGGCGACCCGTCCGCGTTCGGCCCCGAAGCGCAGCGAGGACATGTACCCGGCGATCGCGGCGGGCACCGCGGTGAGCCGCTTGGCCACCGTCGCCCATTGTTCGGCGGTGTCACTCGGCGTCAGATCGAAGATGTCGCGGACGAGCTGCAGCGGTGAGGCGATGACGTTCAGGCTGGGCTCGTCGGTCCCGGCGGCGTAGAGGTCCTCAGCGGCGGTGAGCTCCTCGCGCAGTGCGGCGACGGTGACGCGGTCGGTGCTGTCGACGGCCTCGACGGCGTCAAGGCGGCCGAGGGTACGGCGGCGGAGTTCGGAGCGGCTTTGCCACCAGTCGGGGGTGTAGTCGGGCAGCCGATCGTCGTGCCCGGCGATGCCCAGGTAGGTGGCTTCGGCCGGATCGAGGACGGCAAACTCGTCGAGATAGCTGTCGGCGACAGCGTCCACGGCGGTGGGGGTGCGGGCATCGGTCATGCCCAGCACATTAGGACCCGGCCGCGCCGGAATTCGCCGACGAGATATCTTGATGCCAAGAGAACTCACTCAGGAGGACGCCGGGCATGGCCAAGATCAAGGTGACGGGGACGGTCGTCGAGCTGGACGGCGACGAGATGACGCGCATCATCTGGCAGTTCATCAAGGACCAGCTGATCCTGCCGTACGTGGACGTGCCCCTGGAGTACTACGACCTCGGGATCGAGCACCGCGACGCGACCGACGACCAGGTCACGATCGACGCGGCCAACGCAATCAAGAAGCACGGCGTGGGCGTCAAGTGCGCGACGATCACCCCCGACGAGGCCCGCGTCGAGGAGTTCGGGCTCAAGCGGATGTACCGGTCGCCCAACGGCACGATCCGGAACATCCTCGGCGGCGTGATCTTCCGCGAGCCGATCATCTGCGACAACATCCCGAAACTCGTCCCCGGCTGGACCAAGCCCATCGTCGTCGGCCGTCACGCGTTCGGCGACCAGTACCGTGCCACCGACTTCAAGGTCCCCGGCGAGGGCAAGCTCACCCTGACCTTCACGCCGAAGGACGGGTCCGAGCCGATGGAGTTCGAGGTCTACGACTTCCCCGGTCCCGGTGTCGCGCTGGCGATGTACAACCTCGACTCGTCGATCCGCGACTTCGCTCGCGCGTCCTTCCGGTACGGGCTCGCCCGGAACTACCCGGTGTACATGTCGACGAAGAACACGATCCTCAAGGCGTACGACGGCCGGTTCAAGGACATCTTCGCCGACGTCTTCGAGGCCGAGTTCAAGTCCGACTTCGAGGCCGCGAACCTGACCTACGAGCACCGGCTGATCGACGACATGGTCGCCGCCGCGCTCAAGTGGGAGGGCGGGTACGTCTGGGCGTGCAAGAACTACGACGGTGACGTGCAGTCCGACATCGTCGCCCAGGGGTTCGGATCGCTCGGCCTCATGACCTCAGTGCTCATGACCCCGGACGGCCGGACCGTCGAGGCCGAGGCCGCGCACGGCACCGTGACCCGCCACTACCGGCAGCACCAGCAGGGCAAGCCGACGTCCACGAACCCGATCGCCTCGATCTTCGCGTGGAGCCGCGGGCTGGCCCACCGCTGCAAGCTGGACAGCCTGCCCGAGCTGATCGGCTTCGCCGAGTCCCTGGAGAAGGTCTGCGTCGCGACCGTCGAGGGCGGCCAGATGACGAAGGACCTCGCCCTCCTCGTCGGCCCCAACCAGCCCTGGCTCACTACCCAGGACTTC
>DATAQD010000097.1:0-10369 GCA_036264855.1 Jatrophihabitans sp.
TGCGTTTCGACGGCACGCTGAAGAAACTGGATGTCGTCGATGAGCAGGATGTCGATGTTGCGGTAGCGGGCCTGAAACGAGGAGCCCCTGTTGTTGGCGATCGAGTTGATGAAGTCGTTCGTGAATTCTTCCGAACTCACATACCTGACTCGGATGCCGGGATACAGGCTCATCGCGTAGTGGCCGATGGCGTGCAGCAGGTGCGTCTTGCCCAGCCCTGAGTCGCCGTAGATGAACAGGGGGTTGTAGGCCTTGGCCGGCGCCTCCGCCACGGCGACCGCGGCGGCGTGCGCGAACCGGTTGCTCGACCCGATGACGAACGTGTCGAACGTGTACTTCGGGTTCAGCCTGGTCTCACGCTCGTCGTCACTGTGCTTGGGCCGGTAGTGGCTCGGGGGCGCGACGACCAGCGGCTGGTCGGCGTCCCAGTCGTCCTCGTCCACCAGGTCGGCATCAGCGCCGTCGGAGGGGTCGTAGCTCTCGGGGCTCTGCACCGTCACCGCCACCCGGATTTCGCGGCCCAGTTCCTCGCTCAGGACGGACGCGATCAGCGGACGCAGCCGGTTTTCGAGGTAATCCTTGGCAAAGTCGTTCGGGGCGGCGAGCAGGGCGGTGTCCTCGACCAGGCCGAGCGGGCGGGTCAACCCGATCCACGCCTTCTGCTGGGGCCGGATGGACGGGTCGTCGAAACGCGGCCTAGCCCGGTTCCAGACGCTCACGAGTTCGGCGCTGTCATCCACGGGCCGGCTCACTCCAGTTGTCGCTGTTGGTGCTCTGTCGCGGCGAAGGTCTAGCTCGCCGCGGGTGCCTCGACCCTCTCACGCGCGGTCCGGACACCGAAATCCACAGACTTCTCCACAGCCTGTGTACGGGGATGCCGACGAGAGTCACGAGGTCGGCGGCCGCCCCCGTCTCCATGCGCCGTTTGGGTGACGGTGGGCGAACCTAACAGCGGCCGTGGGGGTGGACAATAGGCACCGGCGTGTCGTCGTCACATGACCGGAAGTTGGCCCTAGCGTGGACGGTTCGCCCGGCGCCCGGTTTGACCTGCAGGGCCGTCGATCCGTACCGTTACAGCGTTTGTGTAGGCGTGTTCGAGCGGGTGCTCGATACACCGTCCGCGCGGCCGCCGTTCCCGTTGCAGGTCACACCCACGTGGCCACGTGCTGCGGCGTGTAGCTACCGACTGATGGAGTCCGACCGTGAGTAAGCGCACCTTCCAGCCGAACAACCGCCGCCGGGCGAAAACGCACGGGTTCCGGCTGCGCATGCGCACTCGCGCCGGCCGCGCGATCATCGCCGCCCGCCGCCGCAAGGGCCGCACCGAGCTCTCGGCCTGACCGGCAATCCGCTCCGCGGTTTCCACCTCTCGTGCTACCCCCATCTCACCGGATGCGGCGCTCGGCCGACTTCTCGTCGGTCGTGCGGTCCGGCGCTCGCGTGGGCGGGCGCCGGCTGGTCGTTCACCAGCAGGTCGAGCGCCCCGATCCGGCGGTGTTGGTCGGGCTGGTCGTCAGCAAGTCGGTCGGGGGCAGCGTGGCCCGGCACCGCGTGAGTCGTCGCCTGCGCGCGCAGTTGGCCCAGCGCCTCGCTGCCCTGCCGGCCAGCAGCGGGACGGTCGTGCGGGCGCTGCCCGCCGCCCAGACCGCGTCCTCCGCCGAGCTCGGCGCCGATCTGGACCGGGCCCTGCGGCGGCTGGCGGGCCGACGGTGAGTTCCGGGCGCGGCCCGGGCGCGCGGGTCCTGCTGGCCGTCATCGGGTTTTACCGGACCGCCATCAGCCCGGCCTTGCCGCCGTCGTGCCGGTACACGCCCAGCTGTAGCGCATACGCCGCGCAAGCCATCGACATGCATGGTGCGGGACGGGGGAGCTGGCTGGCGTTGCGCCGATTGCTGCGCTGCCATCCGTTCCACGCGGGCGGGCACGACCCGGTGCCGCCGCGCGTTCTGCCCGGCGGAGACGTCGCGCGCCTGACGAGCCGGTCCCCGAGACCGGCGGCCTAGGAGTATTTGAGTGCTCAACTTCTTGTATGTCGCCGTCTCCTGGGTCCTGCTGCGATGGCACGACCTGTTCACGTTCCTCGGGCTGAGCCAGGGCAGCGGGTTCGGCTGGGCGCTGTCGATCGTCTTCCTGGTCATCACCGCGCGCGTGCTGTTGTTCCGGCTGTTCATCAAGCAGGTGCACTACACGCGCAACATGCAGAAGATGCAGCCGAAGATCCAGAAGCTGCGGGAGAAGTACAAGAACGACCGGGCCGAGATGAACCGGCAGATGATGAAGCTCCAGCAGGAAGAGGGCTTCAACCCGCTCTCCGGCTGCCTGCCGATGTTCCTGCAGATCCCGGTTTTCCTGGGCCTGTACCACGTGCTGCGGCACCTCTCGAACTCGAACGCCCTCTGCCAGGCGCACAGCACCTCCTCCATTCTGTCGATCTACACGTTCAGCAACGCCGAGACGTGCGACGCGGCGACGGCGGCCATCTTCAAGGCCCCGCTGGCCGCGTCCTTCCGCGACTCCAACCAGGTCATCACCACCCTCGGCGGGGATCCGAGCTCGACGCGCATCCTGCTGGTGATCCTGCTGATCATCAGCGCGGCGGCGACGATGCTCACTCAGGTGATGGTGCGTGCGAGCGCGATCACCCCGCCCGAGGGCACGGCGGCCACCGTCCAAAAGCTGATGATGTACGTCATCCCGGTCGGTGTGCTGGCCTCGGGCCTGCTCTTCAACTTCCCGCTGGGCGTGCTGCTCTACTGGTTCACGAGCAACTTGTGGACGCTGGGTCAGCAGGCCTATATCAACCGCTACCACCCGCACACCCCCGACCCGGTCAAGCCGGTCGGCGAGCTGGGCAAGACGCTCGCCCCTCGCCCCGGTCAGCGTCCGGCCCGGATGACCAAGGGTCAGCCGACAGCGCCCGTGGACGATCTGGACGAGGACGACGAGGCCGCGGCGTCCACGGCCGAGCCGGGCGCCGCCGCTGCGGCGCGCAACGTGCCGCGTCCGGGCCAGCGTCCGAACCGCCCCGGCGGCAAGAGACCGCCCGCCAAGCGTCCGACCCAGGCCAAGAAGCGACGCTGAGCCCGACCGACCTGCCCGGAACAATTCCCGGGATCCCTGCCCGAGAGGACACCCCCACCCCGTGAGTGACACCGAACTCGAAACCCGCGACACCGACGCCGACGAGACGGTCGAACCGGCACCGGCCGAGGACGACGCCGGCGGCGGCCTGCTCGTCCGCGAGGGTGATATCGCTGCGGACTATCTCGAGCGCCTGCTCGACATCGCCGACTACGACGGTGACATCGACCTCGACGTCGAGAACGACCGCGCGATCGTCGCGATCGTCGGCAGCGACCTGCAGGCCCTCGTCGGCGCACACGGCGAGACCCTCGACGCGCTGCAGGAACTGACCCGCCTCGCCGTGCAGCAGCAGACCGGGGTCCGCAGCCGGCTCATGCTCGACGTCGGCGGTCACCGCCAGGCCCGCCGCGCGCAGTTGCAGAAGCTGGCCGCGGACACCGCGGCGCGGGTCCTGGACAGTGGCGAGCCGGTCCGGTTGTCGCCGATGAATCCGTTCGAGCGCAAGGTTGTCCACGACGCCATCGCCGGCGTGGACGGGGTCGTCAGCGAATCCGAAGGCGAGGAGCCGCACCGCCGGGTAGTTGTTCTCGTCCAGCGGTGAACCGCGCGGCGAGCGCTGATCCGTCCGGTCCCGCTCCGCCGCCGGTGCCGCCGGTGGCGGCGGCCCTGTTCGCCGACCGGCTGCCGCAGGCCGAGGCCTACGCCGCGCTGCTGGCCGCCGAGGGCCCGGTGCGTGGCCTGCTCGGCCCGCGCGAGGTCCCCCGGATCTGGGAACGGCACCTGCTCAATTGTGCGGTGCTCACCGAGCTGATTCCAGTCGGGGCGCGGGTCGTCGACGTGGGGTCCGGCGCCGGCCTGCCGGGACTGGTCCTGGCGATCCGCCGGCCGGATCTGCGGGTCGACCTCGTGGAGCCGATGTTGCGGCGGACCCGGTTCCTCGAGGACGCCGTCCGCCGGCTGGAGCTGACCGGCTCGGTCCGGGTCGTCCGCGGTCGAGCCGACGAGGCGGGCGTGGTTTCCACCGTCGGTCCGGCGAATTGGGTGGTCGCCCGGGCTGTCGCTCCGCTCGACCGGCTGGTGAAATGGTGTCTGCCTCTCCTGGCCGTGAGCGGGCGGCTGCTCGCCCTCAAGGGCGCGACTGCGCAGGAGGAGGTGGCGGCGCATCGAGATTCGCTGCGCCGCCTGGGGATCGGTGAGCTCACCGTCCGGCGGTTGGGCGATGGGATGGCGGCTGACCCCACCTGGGTGGTGTCGGCCGCTCGTGCCGCGCGGCATTCCGGTCGACCGAGAAGGAGTGGCGCATGAGCGACGTCCCAGCGTGGACGGTCGACGGCGCGGGCTCTGTTTCACGTGAAACGGAGCCCGACCGCGATGTTTCCCGTGAAACAACGGTCGCGCCCGCCACGGCGGAGGCGCCCCGAGAGCCGTCGGGCGACGTCCGTCCCCCGGCCCCGTTCGGCGGGGACCCCAGGCCGGCGTCGAACGTTTCACGTGAAACCGAGCACGACACCCCGATCGCCCGGGAGGCCGCCCAAGCGGTCCTCGTGCTCAACGTGCGCCAGGAGCTGTGGCCGCGCCCGGCGTCCACCCGGGTGCTGACCATCGCCAACCAGAAGGGCGGCGTCGGCAAGACGACGAGTGCGGTGAACATCGCCGCGGCGCTGGCGCTGCACGGCCTCCGCGTGCTGCTCATCGACCTGGACCCGCAGGGCAATGCGAGTACCGCGCTCGGCATCGAGCACACCGTCGGCACACCGTCCATCTACGACGTGTTGCTGGGTGGGCGTCCGTTGGGCGAGGTCGCGCAGACGGCCGACTTCGCCCCGAGCCTGAACTGCATCCCGGCCACCCTGGATCTCGCCGGAGCCGACATCGAGCTCACCTCGCAGGTCGCGCGCGAGTACCGGCTGCGTCGCGCGCTGGATGCCTTCCTCGCGACGACGACGGAGTTCGACTACGTCTTCATCGACTGCCCGCCGTCGCTGGGCCTGCTGACGCTCAACGCGCTCGTCGCCGCGCGCGAGGTGCTCATCCCGATCCAGTGCGAGTACTACGCGCTGGAGGGTCTCGCGCAGCTGCTCAACACCGTTGAGCTCGTGACCTCGCACCTGAACCCGAACCTGGTCGTGACGACGGTGCTGCTCACCATGTACGACAGCCGGACCCGGCTGGCCGACCAGGTCGCCGACGAGGTCCGCCGCCATTTCGGCGAGCTGGTCCTCGCTCCGATGATTCCGCGCAACGTGCGCGTGTCCGAGGCGCCCGGCTTCGGGCAGACCGTCATCACCTACGACCCCGGCTCCCGTGGGGCGATCGGATACGTTGACGCGGCCCGCGAGATCGCCGAGCGCGGGGCGAGGACCACGACCGAGACGACGGGAGCACCCGAATGAGCAGTCGCAGCCGGCGCGGGGGCCTCGGACGAGGTCTCGGCGCGCTCATACCCACCGCACCGGGCCCGCACGCCGCGGCCGCCGATCCGGCGGACCCGACTCCCTACGATTCCGGATCGGGGGTCGTGGCGGCGTCGATCGTGGCAGCATCGGTGGCCGTTCCCGCCATCACGTCGGCAGGGACGGCGGTCACCGACCAGCCGGCCCCGGTGCCCGGGGCGACCTTCGCCGAGCTGGCGGTGTCCGTGATCCACCCGAACGCGCGGCAGCCGAGGCAGGTGTTCGACGAGGACGCGCTGGCCGAGCTGGCCCACTCGATCCGCGAGTTCGGGGTGCTGCAGCCGGTCGTCGTCCGCGCTGATGGCGACGGCTACGAACTGGTGATGGGCGAGCGACGGTTGCGCGCCGCGGCGGCCGCGGGACTCGAGACGATCCCGGCGATCGTGCGGACCACCGCCGACGAGGCGATGCTGCGGGACGCGTTGCTGGAGAACATCCACCGGGCCCAGCTCAACCCGCTCGAGGAAGCGGCGGCCTACCAGCAGTTGCTCGAGGAGTTCGGGATCACCCACGACGAGCTCGCGCACCGGATCGGGCGCAGCCGCCCGCACCTGTCCAATACCGTGCGACTGCTGAACCTGCCGCTGGCCGTGCAGCGCCGGGTCGCCGCCGGGGTCCTGTCGGCCGGCCACGCCCGAGCGCTGCTCGGGCTCGAGGACGGCGACCAGCAGGACGAGCTCGCCAGTCGGATCGTTGCCGAAGGGCTGTCGGTCCGGGCGACCGAAGAGCTCGTGTCGCTCGCCCAGCGCGGTGGATCGCCGGGCAAGGCGACCCGGTCGGCCCCGGCCCGGCGGATCACCGCCCCCGGCGTCGAGGAGCTCGCCGGCAAGCTGTCGGACGTGCTCGACACCCGGGTGCGCGTCGACATCGGCCGGCGCAAGGGCAAGATCACGGTCGAGTTCGCGACGATCGACGACCTCGAGCGGATCGTCGCGCTGATGGCGCCGCAGCTCGAGTCCCGCCCATCCGGCGAGGACCCTCAGCCGTCGGAGCGAAACGAACCGTAGCTGACGACCTCGTCCATCGGGCGCCGCCCGCGGCGCAGCGAGGGTGACCGGGCGTCCGGGGCGGGGTGGCCGATCGCGACAACGCCGACCGGGCTGAGCCCCGTCGGCACGTCGAACGCCCCGGCCAACGCCGACCAGCGCTCGCCGGGGACCCCGAAGAAGCAGGCGGCGTAGCCCGCACCATGGGCGGCGAGCAGCAGGATCATCGCGGCCATGCCGGTGTCGATGTGCCAGTAGGGCACCGGCCAGCGGGACTCGTCGCGATCGGTCCAACCCTTGTCCGGCTCGGCGTAGCGCTCGAGGTAGGCCTGCTTGTCCGAGAAGCAGATGACGAGGGCGGGCGCCGTCTGCATCCGTTGCCGCCACCCGTCGGCCGGACCGTCCGCGGTCACCGTCCAGAACCGATTCCGTGACGTTATGTCATCCAGGACGAGGAATCGCCAGCCCTGGGTGTGGCCGGCCGACGGGGCCCGAAGCGCGAGCTTCAGCAGGGCCTGCAGCTCGGTCCGGGGCACCGTGCGGTACGGGTTGAAGGACCGGATCATGCGGCGGGACCGGATCGCGTCGTGAAGTTCCACGCCACCATTGTGTCGTGCGGGCCAGCACGTTCGAGGAATCGGTGATACCCCGCTGCCGATCCTGCGCCGGTGTGCGATCGTGTGCCCTGTGCCGATTCATGACCTGACACAGTCTCGCAAGCTGGAAAACGTCTGCTACGACATCCGCGGGCCCGTCCTCGAAGAGGCCAAACGCCTCGAGGAGGAAGGCCGGCGGATCATCAAGCTCAACATCGGCAATCCGGCGCCGTTCGGGTTCGAGGCGCCCGACGAGATCCTCGTCGACGTCATCCGCAACCTGCCGCACGCCCAGGGCTACTCGGACTCGCAGGGGTTGCTGTCGGCCCGCACGGCCATCGTCCAGCACTATCAGGCGCGCGGCATCGACACCGTCGATGTCGACGACGTCTGGCTCGGCAACGGGGTCAGCGAGTTGATCACCCTCAGCCTGCAGGCGATGCTCGACGACGGCGACGAGGTTCTCGTCCCGGCGCCGGACTATCCCCTGTGGACGGCCTCGACCTCGCTGGCCGGGGGGCGGCCCGTCCACTATCGCTGCGACGAGTCGGCCGGCTGGCAGCCCGACCTCGAGGACATCCGGGCGAAGCTCACCCCGCAGACCAAGGCGATCGTGGTGATCAACCCCAACAATCCGACCGGCGCGGTCTACTCCGCGGCCGTGCTCGGGGCGATCGCCGACCTCGCCCGCGAGCACGGACTCGTCGTGCTCGCCGACGAGATCTACGACAAGGTCCTCTACGACGACGCGGTGCACGTGCCGTTCGCCCGCCTGGCGCCCGACGTCTTCACGCTGACGTTCAACGGGCTGTCCAAGGCCTACCGGGTCGCCGGCTTCCGGGCCGGCTGGATGATGGTGAGCGGACCCAAGCGCCACGCCACCAGCTACCTCGAAGGCATCACGATCCTGGCGAACATGCGGCTGTGTGCGAACGTGCCGGCCCAGCACGCCATCCAGATCGCGCTTGGCGGGCGGCAGAGCATCCACGACCTGGTGCTGCCCGGGGGCCGGCTGCACGAGCAGCGCGATGCCGCGGTGCAGGCCTTGCGGGCGATCCCGGGCGTCACCTGCGTGCTCCCGAAGGGGGCACTGTACGTCTTCCCGCGCCTGGATCCGGACCTCTATCCGATCAAGGACGACCAGCGGTTCGTGCTCGAACTGCTGCGCAGCCAGCACGTGCTCGTCGTCCAGGGGACGGGGTTCAACTGGCCCCACCCGGACCACCTGCGCATCGTGACCCTGCCGCGCTCGGACGACCTCATCGATGCGATCGGGCGGATCGGCGCATTCCTCGACGACTACCGCGGCGAGTACTGACAGCTTCGGGAAAGGGGGCGGCGGTGTCGCGTCGAATGGTGAACGTGACTCTTGACAACCTGTCAGACCTGCCACCCCCGTGCCGGAGCTGTGTCTACTGGGAGCTGGACCCCGTCTCCTGCGAGCGGGCCCGCGACGCCGGTGGGACCGACCTGGAAAAGGAGGCGTGGGTCTCCGACACGTTGTTGGAGTGGGGCAGCTGCGGGCAGCTGGTCTACGTCGACGGCGTGCCGGCTGGCTACGTGCTCTACGCGCCGGCCGCCTACGTCCCGCGCTCGGTCGCCTTCCCGACCTCCCCGGTCTCGCCCGATGCGGTGTTGCTGATGACGGCGCGGATCGTCGCGGAGTTCACGGGCGGAGGGCTGGGGCGCATGCTCGTCCAGGGCGTCGCCCGCGACGTCGTCCGCCGCGGAATCCGGGCCATCGAGGCGTTCGGGCGGACCGACAGCGGCGAGCCGACGGGCGCCGGACAGCCCGACTACCGGTGCCTGCTCCCGGCCGACTACCTGCGCGCGGTGGGTTTCAAGACCGTCCGCCAGCATCGGCGCACGCCCCGGCTGCGGCTGGACGTCAAGACCACCGTCACTTGGAAGGAGGACGTCGAGTTCGCGCTCGAGCGGCTACTCTCCTCGATGCAGTCGCCGATCCTATCGCGTTAACAGGTTGGCGAAGACCTGTTAACGGGCGACGGCCGGAATGCGCATGACACCTGTCGGCGGGTCGTCACCGATGGGGAGGTACAGCCGCTGGACGGCGACCAGCAGCCCCTCGGCCACGGTGTCGCGGAACTGTGAATCGCCCAGCCGGGCCCGGTCGTACGGAGACGTCAGATAACCCAGCTCGACCCGCACGGTCGGCATCCGGGTCAGCCGGAGCAGGGCCCATGACTTCCCGTGCACCCGGTTGTTGAGCATGCCGGTCCGCGCGACCAGCTCCCGCAGCGCCAGGTCGGCCAACCGCTCACCGATCGTCGAACCGGCTTCACCGGCGCCGAAGTGATATGCCGCGATCCCGTTGGCCTGGGCCGACGCGGCGCCGTCGATGTGCAGCGACAGGACGAGGTCGGCGCCGACGTCGTTCGCGAGCTGGGCGCGCTGCTCGTCGGTGGCGCCGCGGTGCGGGCCGCGGGTCAGCCAGGTTCGCACGCCGAGCGCGGTCAGCCGACCTTCCAGGCGCGAGGAGAGATCCCAGACGAGTTCGGACTCCGAGATGCCTTCGGCCGTCACCCAGGGGTCGGTGCCACCGTGGCCGGGGTCGAGCACGATGCGCTTGCCGAGCAGGCTCGGGCCGGACTCGGCGACGGTGGCGAGGTCGCGCAGCAGCTGCGGGCGGCCACCGACCACGCGCCGGCCGAGCTGGCGCAACGCGCGCAGGGTGGCCGGACCGCAGATCCCGTCAGCCACCAGCCCGTAGTCGCGCTGGAAGCCGCGCAGCGCCTCGGCGGTAGTCAGCCCGAACACCCCGTCGGCGCGCGGCAGCTGGTAGCCGAGCTCGATGAGCTGGGTCTGCAGCGCGGTCACGTCGTCGCCGGTGAGCTTCTGGCCGGCCTCGTGAGCCAGAACGCGGTCGCCGAGGCGCCAGTGCGCGCCGGTGAGCGCCGCGTAGGTCTCAGCCCCGACGCTGCCGTCGACGGAGATGCCCCGGCGCTGCTGGAAGTGCCGAACCGCGAGTTCGGTGTCGTCGTCGAAGACGTGCGACGCGTGGGGATCGTTGTTGTCGAGCAACCCGATCGAGGCGAGCATCCCGCGAACTTCGGCGACGGCGCTGCCGCTGGCGCCGCGACGGAGTGGCTGCATCAGGGAAGGGCCTCGCGAATCGTTACTCGGTGTCCGGTCGGTAGACATTCTGCCTCAGTCCCGGCCCGCCTTGGCGAGGGTCTCAGCCAGCTGGGCGCGGTTTGGGCGAGATTCGGGCGTGTCAACAGCGAGGCGG
>DATAQD010000099.1:0-5162 GCA_036264855.1 Jatrophihabitans sp.
CTGGCCGGTATCGTCGAGTCCGGCAACCTCGCCTCCGTGACGTCCAACCTCGGCAGCGGCCGGATCTTCGACGTCTTCGCCGCCGCCGTCATCGGCGGCGTCAGCCTCAACGGCGGCAAGGGCAGCCTGTTCGGCGCGTTCACCGGCGTGCTGCTGCTCAACCTGATCTTCAAGGTGCTGACGTTCGCGGGCGTGCCTGACCAGTGGTTCGATTTCCTCAACGGCGCGGTCATCCTCGTCGTGCTGATCGGCCAGCGCATCGTTGGCGGCCGCACCGACACGTAACCGCTCGACAAGACAAGCTTCGTCAGAGGAAAGGGAGATCCACCATGCGCTTGGCCCGGTACGGCCCCCAGGGCGCCGAACGTCCGATCGTCGCCGGCGACGACGACGTGTGGCGTGACCCGACATCGATCACCGCCGACATCACCGGGGCCCTCCTGCGGGACGGGCTGGCCGACCTGCGCGCGGCACTGCCCGACCTGCCTCCCGCCGGCGACATCGGGCGCTTCGGTCCGCCGCTCGCCGGCATCGGCAAGATCATCTGCATCGGGCTGAACTACCGCGACCACGCCGCAGAGACCGGCGCGGACATCCCCGCCGAGCCGATTCTGTTCCTGAAGACGCCGGACACCGTCGTCGGCCCGAACGACGAGGTACTCGTTCCGCGCGCGTCGAGCAAGACCGACTGGGAGGTCGAACTCGCGGTGGTCATCGGCCGCGAGGCCCGTTACCTGTCCGCGCCGAGCGACGCGCAAGCCTGCATCGCCGGGTACGCGATCAGCAACGACGTCTCGGAACGCGAGTTCCAGATCGAGCGCGGCGGCCAGTGGGACAAGGGCAAGAACTGCGAGACGTTCAACCCGTTCGGTCCGTGGGTGCGCACGGCCGACGAGGTGCCGGATCCGCAGGCGCTCGGGCTCCGGCTGTGGGTGAACGGCGACCTGCGCCAGGACGGCAGCACCAAGGACATGATCTTCGGCGTGGACCACCTGGTCTGGTACCTGAGCCAGTTCATGGTCCTGCGACCCGGCGATGTGATCAACACCGGTACCCCCGCGGGCGTCGCGCTCGGCCGGGCGGAGACGCCGTACCTGCGCGCTGGCGACGTGGTCGAGGTCGAGATCGACGGTCTGGGTCGGCAGCGGCAAGTCTTCGGGCAGGCCTGACGTGGCCGGTTTCGACGGGATCCGGGCGCTGGTCACCGGCGGTGCGTCCGGCATCGGGCTCGCCGTCGCCGAACGGCTGGCCCGCGACGGCGCCCAGGTCGGCGTGCTCGACCTCGCCGAGCGCGGCCCGGACGGATTCGCCTACGCCCGCGCCGACGTCACCGACGACCGCGCCGTCCGAGCCGCGGTCGAGCACATGGTCGATGCGCTGGGCGGGCTCGACGTGCTGGTCAACAACGCGGGCATCGGGGCCCAGGGCGGGGTCGAGGCGAACGACGATGACGAGTGGCACCGCGTCCTCGACGTGAACGTGCTCGGGCTGGTGCGGGTCACCCGGGCGGCGCTGCCGGCCCTGCGGCGCTCGCCGTCGGCGGCGATCGTCAACACCTGCTCGATCGCCGCCACTGCCGGGCTGCCGAACCGGGCCCTGTACTCGGCGAGCAAGGGGGCCGTCCTCTCGTTGACGCTCGCCATGGCCGCCGACCTGATCGCCGAGGGCATCCGGGTGAACGCGGTCAACCCCGGGACCGCCGATACCCCGTGGGTGAGCCGGTTGCTCGACACCGCGGCCGACCCGGCAGGGGAACGGGCGGCGCTGGAGGCGCGGCAGCCGCACGGCCGGCTGGTGTCGGCGGCCGAGGTGGCCGACGCGATCGCCTACCTGGCCTCGCCCGCGGCCGGCTCGACGACCGGCATCTCGCTGGCCGTCGACGGCGGCATGGCCGGACTGCGGCTGCGGCCGAGGAGTTGACCGTGCAACGCGTCGCATCGGTGATCCGGCTCCGGCCGGAAATGGAACAGGAATATCGGGAGTTGCACGCCGACGTCTGGCCCGGCGTCCTGGACGCGCTGCGGGCCGCGCACATCACGAACTACTCGATCTTCCTGCGGGACGGGCTGCTGTTCAGCTACCTCGAGTACACCGGCGACGATTACGAGGCTGACCTGGCCCGCGTCGGCAAGGACGAGACCACCCGGCGCTGGTGGCAGTTCACCGACCCCTGCCAACAGGCGGTCGACAGCGCCGGGGCCGGCGAGTGGTGGGCGCCGGCCGAAGAGCTGTTCCACTTCGACGGATGACCGGCATCCGGCGCGTCGACTCGCATCACCACGTGTGGGACCTGGCGAACCGTGACCAGCCGTGGACGGCCGAACTGCCGGCGCTGCGGCGGTCGTTCGCGTTCGACGAGCTCCGTCCCCAGCTCGCCGCGCAGGACATCGACGGCACCGTCCTGGTACAGACGATCACGGTGGCCGACGAGACGCCGGAACTGCTCGACCTCGCGGCCCGCGAGGCGATGGTCCTGGGCGTGGTCGGCTGGGTGGACCTGACAGCTGACGATGTCAGTTCGCGGTTGTCCGCGCTGCGCGCGCATCCGGGCGGCGAGCGACTGGTCGGGATCCGGCATCAGGTGCAGGAGGAGCCGGACCCGCGCTGGCTGTGCCGGCCCGAGGTCCGCCGAGGGCTCGCCGCGGTCGCCGAGGCCGGCCTGGGCTTCGACCTGTTGATCACTCCACCGCAGCTCGACGCTGCGGTGGAGACCGTCGCCGCGCTGCCCGGACTCGGTTTCGTCCTCGACCACGCCGGCAAGCCGCCGATCCGGCAGGGCGACCTGGACCCGTGGCGCGGGCACATCGGCGAGCTCGCCCGGTACGACAACGTGACGGTCAAGCTCTCGGGACTCGTGACCGAGGACGACCACGCGGCCTGGCGGGTCGAGGATCTGCGTCCGTACAGCGACGTCCTGTGGGAGTCATTCGGCCCGGACCGGGTGATGTTCGGATCGGACTGGCCGGTCTGCCTGCTCGCCGCCTCCTACGACGCAGTGGTCGACGCGGCCGAGCAACTCACGGCGGGGCTGTCGGCGGCCGAGCGCGCGGCCGTCTTCGGTGCGAACGCGATCCGCGCCTACGGATTGGCGCCAGCATGAATCGTCACCGCATTGGCCGCACGCAGGTGCGGGTGACCGAGGTCGGCTTCGGCGGCGCGCCGCTTGGCAACCTGTTCAAGCCGGTTTCGGACGACGAGGCGCTCGCCGCGGTCCGGACCGCGTGGGACGGTGGAGTGCGCTACTTCGACACCGCCCCGCACTACGGCCTGGGGCTGTCCGAGCGGCGGATGGGCGCTGCGCTGCGGGACAAGCCCCGCGATGAGTACGTCCTGTCGACCAAGATCGGCCGGCTGCTCGTGGACAACCCGCGACCGACTGGCTCCGACCTCGCCTCCGGCGGCTTCGCGGTGCCGGATACGCTCACCCGCCGAGCGGACTACTCGCGCGACGGCGTCCGGCGCAGCCTGGACGCCAGCCTGGACCGTCTCGGCCTGGACCGCGTCGACATCGTCTACGTCCACGACGCGGAGGAGCACCTGGAACAGGCGCTGGTCGAGGCCGTCCCGGCGCTCGTCGAGCTACGGGACGAGGGCGTCGTCGCCGCGATCGGCGCCGGCATGAACTTCGTCGGGCCGTTGCTCCGATTCGTCACCGAGACCGACGTCGACGCGGTCATGCTCGCCGGTCGCTGGACGCTCGCCGACCGCAGGGGAGAGCCGCTGCTGGCCGCCTGCGCCGAGCGCGGGCTGTCGCTGGTGGCGGCGGCCCCGTTCAATTCCGGGCTCCTGTCCCACCCCAGTCCGCCCGATGACGCACATTTCGACTACGGCCGGGCGCCCGCGGACGTTCTCGACTTCGCGCGCCGGCTCGCCGCCGCCTGCGCCGCCGCGGGCGCCACCCTGCCGCACGCGGCGATGCAGTTCCCATTGCGGCATCCGGCGGTGCCGACCGTCGTCGTCGGCATGCACACGGCCGCGCAGGCCCGCGCGAACTTGAACTGGGCCGAGCGACCGTTGCCGCCCGGACTGTGGGAGGAGCTGGCGGCGTTGGACCCGGAGCGTCCCGCCTCGTTGATGGGTAATTGATCCAGGCGGTCGCAAGGTTTCAATCAGAACGTGCAACTTCAAGACATCACCACTTAATATCTTGGCAATCTCTTGCTAATCGACCTACGAACGTCTTAAGTTCTCCTCACCGTCCCGCCGAGTGGCTTCCCCGGCGGGCACCGCGAGAGGCGAGGTCACTTCATGGCACGCAGCATCGTCGAACCCACCGCCCCCCGCGTCCGCGGCCGGTCGTGCGGCGTCGCCGCCTGGACGGCGGTGGCCGTGGCCGGCTCAAGCCTCCTGGCGGCCCCGGCCGCGGCGGCCCCGCTCCCTCAGGTCGTCCCGCCCCCCGCCGTGACCCGCGCTGCCCTCGATCCCGCCCTCGTCGCGGGTCGCGGTGCCGCCGTCGACTTCGCTGAGCAGGAGGCGGAGAACGCGACGACGAACGGGACGGTCATCGGCCCGGACCGTTCCGCGTACACGCTGCCCGCTGAGGCGTCGGGCCGGAAGGCGGTCAAGCTGACGCCGGGCCAATACGTCGAATTCACCCTGCCGCGGGCGGCCAACGCGATCACGGTGCGCTACAGCATCCCGGACGCGCCGAACGGCGGTGGCATCACCGCCCCGCTCGACGTCACGATGAACGGCGGGCACCGCAAGTCCATGACGCTGACGTCGCAGTACGCGTGGCTGTACAACCAGTACCCGTTCTCGAACGACCCGAACGCCGGCCTGCTCCACCCGGACTGGTGGATCACCGAATGTTCCTGCGTACCAGCCGCGACGACGCCGACCCCGACGATCACGACGCCGTTCCGCCCGAATCACTTCTACGATGAGCAGCGCCTCCTGCTCGGCAAGACCTACCGTGCGGGCGACACGGTTCGGCTCACAGCCCCCGCCGGCAGCAGCGCCGCCTGGACGGTCGTCGATCTGCTTGACTCCGAGCTCGTGGGCCGGCCGCGCATCGACCCCTTCGCCGCGAACGTCTTGCTGTTCGGCGCCGATTCGTTCGGTCGGCATGACTCGGCTGACGCCTTTGATCGCGCGATCGCCTTTGCGCACAAGCATCATCTCAAGGTGTACGTGCCGCCAGGCACCTACCAGGTGAACCG
>DATAQD010000199.1:0-44067 GCA_036264855.1 Jatrophihabitans sp.
CTGGGGTCGGTGGGTGGAGCTGAGGGGATTCGAACCCCTGACCCCCTCGATACGAACGACGTGGGCTCGTCACCGGGCCCTCCTCGTGGGCAGTTGAGACTTCGCACGCACCTGCTGTCGAACTTGGCGCGCGAGCCAATGGCCAACCTGGACATCGCGATGAAGCACACTCGGCCGGACCCCTCCACCGGAGCGTATGCCGACGGGGGCCGGTGACAGCTCGTGACGCCAGATGTTCAATCGTGCCGCCCCAGGTCCTCTCGTCCTGTTGACAACTCGTTGACACGAACTCAACTAGACGAGCTGCAGAAACAACGAAGGCCCCTGAATTCGGGGCCTTCATGGTGGGCGATACTGGGATTGAACCAGTGACCCCTACCGTGTCAAGGTCGTTTCGTGCCGCCGAATGTCAACCGCCCGCTAGCTCCGATCAACTTCATGGTCGGCGACGGTGCGCAGTCGTTGACGGCGTCGGCGCTGTAATGCTTCGTCGAACTGGATCGGGTTGCCGGTCAGAACGCCTTCGATCACGTCGGCGACGGCAAGATCGTCATCTCCGCTTGGCTGCCAATCCCGATTCTCGACCACGACGAAGTCAGCAGTGCGGATCACGCTGATCGAAAGTTCCTCGGCGCGCGCCTGCTGGCGTACGCGACGGCGCCAGGCAAGGAAGTCACCCGGCATTTCACTCTTCCGATAGTGGACCGACCCCGCGCGGCGCACGACATCGAGGACGGCACGGATGTCAGCGACCGGCGGCTGCCTCACCGATCTATCGTGACATGCGGTCTGCTTGAACAGGTTTGGCGAGCTGGGGGTCGAAAGACCCGGAATTGTGTGCCGTCTGAAACCGGTTCGTGACGCCTCGTGACGCCTCGTCACGGACGATTCCGGGGTCAAATGAGGGTCAAGGGCCTCTCTTTGCGAGCCAGCGCGTGGGTCGAGGCCAGCAAATCCGGGAGAAAATGAGTGGAGCTGAGGGGACTCGAACCCCTGACCCCCACACTGCCAGTGTGGTGCGCTACCAGCTGCGCCACAGCCCCTTGCCAGCCGCCTGAAAACCTCCCAGCGACCGAAGCGAAAGCTTACACGCCACCCCGCGACCCGAGACCCCGGCCCGCGGCCAAGAACGACACGCCGGACGCGTCCAGACCCCTGATTACGGGCTTTTCAGCGGCTACGGCCATACTGGGGCCAGCAACACACCACCGACCAAGGGAGACCTAGTGAATCGCAAGGAACTGGTGGCCGCCGTCGCCGACGCCGCCGATCTGGAGCAGAAGACGGTGGACGCCGTGCTGCGCTCCCTCCAGTCCACGCTCGAGGGCGCCGCAGCCAAGGGCGACAAGGTCAGCGTGCCTGGCTTCTTCTCGCTCTCGGTAGGCAAGCGGGCCGCCCGCGAGGGACGGAACCCGGCGACCGGCGCGACCATCCAAATCCCGGCCGCGAACACGGTGAAGTTCACCGCCGGCAGCGCGCTCAAAGACGCCGCCAACAAGAAGTAATACCGACCGACGACAAGGCCCGGCCGCCAGCATTGGCGCCGGGCCTTTCGTCTGCGCTCAGCCGCGCGTCGAGGCCGACGCAGACGAGGCCGACGCAGATGCCGACGCCGACGCCGACGACGACCCGGAAACCGACGGCGACACCGACGGCGTCGGCGTCTTGGACGGATCCGGCGCCGGCCCCTTGGCATCCGCGGCCGCGATCGCCTTCGTCAGCGCATCCAGCGTGTTCCCGATCGTCTTGCCGTTCACCATGACCGTCGGCGTCGAGTTGATGCCGTGCTGGCTGGCGTTCTCGGTGATCGCCGCGACGAGCGCCTTGTGGGTCTCCCCGGCCACGCACTGGTCGAAGGTGGTGAGGTCCTTGCCCTTGATCCCGGCCGCACTTGCGTAGGCCTCGAGCTGGTTGTTGGTGCGCCCGTTGCTGCCTTCGGTCGGCTGCACCTGTTTGCCCTGGTACGTGCCGTACAGGATCGAGTGGTACGCGACGAAGTCCTCGACGGAGATGTCCGAGGCGCACAGGGCGGCATTGGCCGCTCGCGAGGAGTACCGGTTGCCGTTGCTCGACCCGTCCAGGATCGAAATCATGTGATACCGCACCTGCGCCCGGTTCGCCCGCACGTCCGCCTCGAGCGTCGTGCCCACCGCCTTCTCGAAGTTGAGGCAGTTCGGGCACTGAAAATCCTCATAGACGTCGACGGTGGCGGCCGCCTTCTTGCCGAAGACGACCCCGTTCGCGACCGAGGCGTGGGCCGCGGTCAGGCTGCCCTGGATCTTGGCCCGGCCGGACTGTACCCCGACCCCGATCAGCGAGATCAGCACAATGACCGCGGCGATCGACCCGCTGAGCCACATCTGCCGGGTCCGCGCCGCCTGCCGCCGCGCCTCGAGCATCGCGTTGTACTTGCGCCGGCCCTGGTCGGTGCGCATCCGCTTGGCCGACGGCAGCGGCACGTGGTCATTGCGGGCCAGGAACTCCTCGACCGAGATCCGGTTGACGCTCCAGACGACGAGATAGACCGACAGGGCGAGCAGCCCCAGATCGCGCAGCACGTCCAGCCAGTAGCTCGGGTTGTTGGTGGCGCCGCCGCCCCCGAAGCAGCCGCACTCGATCTGCAGGCCCCGCGCCCACGCCTGGACGAGGCCGATCAGGAAGACAACGAAGAGCAGCGCCGACACCGCGGCCGCCATCCGGACCGCGATGCCGATGATCAGCAGGACGCCGAGGCAGATCTCCAGCACGGGCAGGCCGTAGCCGATCGCCTTCGACAGCCACTCCGGCGTCGCGTCGTAGGCTCGGACCGCCTGGACGAACGTGCGCGGCGCGCGCAGCTTCGCGATCGACGCCCAGATCCACACGATGCCGAGCACGAGCCGGACGACGGTCCCCAGCCAGGGGCGAATGGCGTACCACTTGACGTTCACGAGGGACGATTGTGCCGTAGGCATGCAGGGGCTAAACCTTCGCCACTAGCGGGAGGTCGTGCTCGATCTGCTGACGCAGGTTGACGCTCTGCAGGAACGACACATGAGCGTAGTCGTCCGTGCCGTAGAGCAAGGTCTGCGCCGAGTGGGTCTGGCCGTCGTCCTGGGCGAGCGCGACGTGCGCGGCCGCCTGCGCCGCGTCGATCTGGGCCTGGGTCCCGCGCAATCCGACGAACGTCGCCTTGCTACCGGCGGAGAAGTTCGACAGCCACTTCGCCAGGACCGGACCGGTGTCGTGCTTGACGTCGGTGGTCACGAAGACGACGTAGGTCGAGCGGGCCAGCGCCACCGGCACCTTCTGCAGCGCCAGCCGGATGTCGGCCATCGTCTCGGGGCAGATGTCCGGGCAGTTGGTGTAGCCGAAGTAGAGCAGCGTCGGGTGCCCGGCCGTCACCGTCCCGAACGAGAACCGCTTGCCACTCGTCGTCGTCAGCGTGAAGGACGGCCGGGGCTGCGCCGGATCGAGGCCCGCCCCGTCGAACTGCCCGACCCTGTCGAACCCGTTCAGCTCGGACGGCTTCGGCTGGCCCGGGCCGCTGTTCGTGCACCCGGCGAGCGCCAGGACGAGCGCGAGCAGGACGGCGACGCATCGCCTCACGAGTGACCTCCTGAGTCAGTGGGGACGGGCGCGCCGACGGCGATCACCGGCGCGACGACGTCGATCGAGCCGGCGTTGGCGAAGTCCAGCTCGATGTTGACGGTCTGTCCCGCTACGAGCTTGCCGAACAGGTGCTCGATCATGACGTGCGCCCTGCCGGTCGTCAGGACCAGACTGCCGTGCGCCGGGATCCGGACCCCGTTCATCGCCACCTGCATCGACCCGTCCGCGGCCACGCTGTGGATCTCCGCGGTCGCGCCCGCGCCCGTGCTGACGTCGACCAACCGGTCGTCGGTGCCGGTGGTGTTCTGGACGGTGAAGTACGCCGCCGCGATCTGGGTGGGCGGAACGGGGGCCCGCACGTACGCGCCGGTCACCACGATCGGGACCGCCGATGTCGACGAGCCGGACGCCAGCGACTGCGGGACGGCGCCGCGGACCAGGCCGGTGGCGCCGAGCGCCACGACCAGCGTTCCGCCCACAACCGCGGGCCACGGCAATCTCATGTCATATCCGCCGGGTGCGTATCTGCGGCCCCGCCACTCGCTTCGCTCGGGCGGGTACCTCGGTCAGCTCGGGCCGCGCCGCGGCCGGCGAGCTCATCGCGCGAGCGCTCAGCCCGTCGTGCCCGCCCGATGACCGCGACTCCCAGCGCGGCGGCCGCGACGATCAGCGCGATGATCGACAGGACGATCGGGCCGGTGTTGCTCGCCGCCTTCGCGGTCGACGCCGCCGCCGTCACCCGCCCGGACGGCGCCGAGCTCGCCGGCGCCGAACTGGCCGGCGCGGACGCGGCCAGGTCGAGCACCGGCGCCGGGTGGTCCGGCTCGGTGGTGCTGCCCGGGGCGGCCACCTCGATCCAGCGCACCACGCTGCCGTCGCTGTAGGTCTGCAGCGCCTTGAACGTCAGCGACTTGGCGTCCGGCAGCAGCCCGGCGATGATCGTGAACTCGCCGTACTCCCCCGGCTTGAGCCCCTGCCCGGGCGCGGCCGTCCAGGTGATCTGCGAGACCGCCGTGGTGATGTCGCCGTCATCGGTCTTGATCGGCTTGGCCAGCTTGGTGGTCTGCTGCGCGTGCGTCCAGCCGGGCACCGGCAGCACGTCGACGGACGCGATCGGGGTGTCGGTCGGCAGTTGGACGGTGACGGCCGTGGTGTCGATGTTCTCCTCGACCGGCACCCGGAAGGTGATCTCCTGGTCGCTGCCGCCGCGGACCGCGCCGGGTGCGGTGACGGTGACGTGCGCGAACGCCGGCCCGGCCAGGGCGAGCAGCGCCGCGAGCACGGCCGCGGTGATCAGGGCAAGACGCTTCATCGAACAGACCTCTCAGTGCAGGGTGATGGTGACGTCGGTCGTGGTGGCGTCGAACTCGGATGCGGTGACGACGAGGGCCACCGTCCACCGTCCGGAGACAGGAAGGGTGGCGCTGCCGTCGAAGAGCCGTCCGCCCTCGCGCGTGAGCTTGATCGGGAGCGGCCCGATCTGCGCCTGCTGCTGCGTGGCGGTCGCGGTGATCGCCGTGGCGCCCGGACCGGGCGACAGCTCGACGCTGAACGTGACCGGCCCGTGCGTGCCCGGGTCGGCGGTGACGGTCACGGTACGTCCGCCCCCGAGGGGGGCCGCCGCGGTCACCGGCGCGCGGTACGCGGCGAGCAGCGCCTCCTTGCCGCGCGGCTGCGCGACCAGCACGGCACTCAGCCCGAGCACCACCAGCCCGATGATCGCCTCCACGTACACCGACCGGCGGATCCGCTCGGTCGTCACGTCATCGACGAAGGGGTCGGGCCCGTCGTCCAGGACCACGGTGTCCGTCATGGCGTACGCAACCGTGCGCCTTCGGATCAGCACCCGCGAGAAGTTGCCCAGCGCCAGCAGCCCGGCGAACAGCACGACCTTCGACACGACGAGCAGCCCGTAGGTGGTGCTGAAGATCGCGTGGACGGTGCCGATCCCCCGCCAGGCCGCATACGTCCCGCTCGCCGCAAGCGCGACGACGGCGACGAACGCCGTCCGCGAGAAGACCGGCAACACGTCGCGCAACTCATCCGGCTCGCGGCGGGGCAGCACCGCGGTGACCAGCATGATCAGCCCGCCGATCCAGGTGGCCATCGCGGTCAGGTGCACCGCGTCGAGCCCGACCGACAGCCACGCCGGCGACGTCGTCGCGCCGTGCCCGGACGCCGAGAACGTCAGCACCACGCCCAGACCCAGTGCGCCCAGGACGGCTTCCCAGCGGGCCGGCCGGGCGTCGGCCTGCAGCGAGCGGGCGAAGACCAACGCGATCAGCCCGAGCAGCACGAGCCGCAGGCAGTGCAGCTGGCCGTAGTTGGTGTGCAGCGTGTCGTCCAACAGCGACAGCTCGCCAACTTTCGTCAGCGCCGCGCCGGCGGTGTAGGGGCCCTGCAGCAGCAGTTCCAGCAGCGCGCCGCCGGTCAGCCCGGCCCAGCCGGTCCACACAAGGCGCCGGGCGCCGCGGTCGTCGCGCCCGGCCGGCCACACCGTGAAGACCAGCCACCCGCCGCCGAGCACCGCCAGGCCGGCGAACGAGATCCACCGGCTGACGTCGAACGCCTTGCTCGTCGCGGAGTTGACGGTCGGGCCGGCCGGGCCGCCGCCGCGGACCAGCGCGCCGTGGCCGACGACGAAACGGACCGTTCCGGTGACCGGGTGCGAGTCGGCCGACACGACGCGGAAGCTCTCCGTGTAGGTCCCGTCGGCCAGGCCGCTCGTCAGGTCGTCGGCGACGACGTTCCCCTGGCCGCCGGGGTGGTAGGCGGCGCGCGCATCGACCCGCCTGCCGTTCTGGTCGGTCACGTGCAGGTAGCCGACCGAGCCGAGCCCGACGCTCTCGTCGAAGGTGATCGTCACCGTGTGCGGCGCGGCCCTGAGCCGCGTCCCGTCAGCGGGGTCGGACTTGACGACGCTCGCGTGCGCCGACGCCGGTCCCGCGAGCAACAGGCCGGCCCCGAGCACGCCGAACAGCACGGCGGCGAGCGTCCACAGGCGACGCGTCATCCGGGATCCCGTCGAAGTCCTGGACAGCGATTCCGTCGGGTGGTCACGCCACGGTCCGCAGCGCCGAGTCGCCGTCGTCGGCGTCGCGCACGCTGGTCGACCAGCCTGGCGGCAGGGCCCGTTCGGCGCGGTCCAGGGCGATGAGCAGCAGCAGTCCGACGAGCACGGCCAGGTGGGTCAGCAGCCGGCCGGCCGACACCGAGCCCGCCGCGAGGTCGCGCACCGAGAGCACGCCGAGCACGGCCAGGAACGTGGCCAGCAACGGGATCAACCCGGCCGCCCGCCGCGGCAGGGACGCCGCGGCCACGAACGCCGCGCCGATCGCCAGGTTCCACGCCGCGGCCTCGTGCGCGCCGTGCGCTGACATCGCCATGCCGATGCTGTCGCCGGTGAGCGCGGGCAGCCCGATCGCCAGCTGGGCCAGCCCGGCCAGCAGCAGCCCCGCCCGCAGCACGCGACGGCGGCGCACCACCCGGCGCACCGGCAGGGCGATCTGGGCCGTGATCTCCTCGGACAGGTCCGGAACGGGCCGCACGTCCATCCGGGTCAGCCGGGTCGCGCGCGCGGCCGCATCGGCCCATCGGGCACAATCGAGGCAGGACGCCAGGTGATGGTCGAGGGTCGATGCGGACATGCCGAGCGGCTCGTCGTCCAGCCGAGCGGACACCGCCTCACGGAACCGGTCACATCTCACGCATGGGTTAGTCGGTTGGGATCGTCGGGAAGTTCCCGGTGCACTCCAAGTCACAGCTCCAGTCAGGAACGGACGCGATGGACGAGTTCGACGAGGTCACCGCGACGGCGCTGCGCGCCCGCCGGGGTGACGCCGTCGCCGCGTCGGCGTTCGTCCGGTCCACGCAGGCCGACGTGTGGCGGCTGTGCGCGCACCTCGGCAGCCCGGCCCAGGCCGACGACCTGACGCAGGACACCTACGCGCGGGCGTTCGCGTCCTTGCACCGGTTCCTCGGCCGTTCGTCGGCGCGGACCTGGCTGCTCTCGATCGCGCGCCGGGTGTGCGCCGACGCCGTGCGGGATGCGCAGCGGGTCCGGCGGCTGCCGGTGCAGTTGGCGCGCCCGGTCGAGGACCCGGCCGGCTCGGTGGCGATGCGCTCGCTGGTCGCGTCCCTCGAGCCGGAGCGGCGCGAGGCCTTCGTCCTCACTCAGGTGGTCGGGCTGTCCTACGCCGAGGCGGCCGACATCTGCTCGTGCCCGGTGGGCACGATCCGGTCGCGGGTCGCGCGGGCCCGCGCGGATCTCGTCGAGAGCTTGGGCGCCGCTCAGTCGCGCACGGACACCGGCTGATCGGCGGCCGCCCGCGTCGCCCGGGTGACGAAGTGCTCGGCGACGAAGGACATCGTGGGGATCGTCCCGGCGAGCATGACCAGGACGTAGCGGGCCAGCGGCCACCGCAGCTTGAAGCCCAGCACGCCAGTGTCGATGACGTACACCAGGTAGAGATAGCCGTGGGCCAGCCAGAGGATGCCGGTGGCGGGCTCCATGCCGAGCGACGTGCTGTATTTCACGATCAGCGCGATCGTCCCGCTCAGCAGCACGAAGCCGGTGACGAAAGCCATCACCCGGTACAACGCGAGCGTGCCCTTGGCCGCGGCGACCTTCTCGGGCGCCACCCTCGGCTGCCGGTGATCGAGCACGCCCTTGCCGAGATTGAAGCCCTGCTCGCTCATGTGCGCTTCTCCGCGTCCTCGGCGGCCAGGCTCGCCAAGTAGTCGTTGTAGGCCGCATGGACGGGATCGCTGGAAGCCGATTGCGCCGACGGCATGACGTAGCGACGGTATGCGACGGTCTCCGGCTCGGATGGAGCGGGCTCGGCCAACGTGGGGTCGCGCTCGATGTCGAGCCGGCGCGCGGCGTCGCGCACGATCCGGAACCACAGCGCCGCGGTGAACAGGCTGAACAGCCACCACTGGATCGTGTAGCCGAAATTCTGGATGCTGAAGTGCTTGGACTCGGACACGTGCAGCTGCCACCGTCCCAGCAAGATCATCGTGACGACCAGTGCCACGGTGATCAGGTGCAGCACGATCCAGCCCGGCCGGAAGGCGAAGCCGAATCTGCGCACGGGACAACGGTACGTCCTGCGCCCCGGGCGCACCCAGCCCGAGCGCGACGGCCGGCATCCGACGATCGACCGCAGCTTCGTGGGGCGGCTGCAGACCGGGGACGGTGACGCGGCGGCCGTCCGGGACGTTGGGGACCAGCGGCTGGAACAGCTCGGCGCGATTCGCACGCGTGTTTGATACCGTGGCGGCATGACCCTGGCGTTCCAGGCTTCCTTGCTCGACTGCGCCACGACGGTCGAGGTCGGCGAGCTGGGCCCGTCGGTCCGTCGGCGCGAGCTGACCGACGGCGCCTGGATCGATCTGCGCCCGCGCTGGATCGCCGGCGCCGACACGCTGTTCGAACGCCTCGTCCACACCGTGCCGTGGCACGCCGAACGCCGGCCGATGTACGACAAGGTGGTCGACGTTCCCCGGCTGCTCAGCTTCGTCGACGAGGGCGACCCGCTGCCCGACCCCGTGCTGGCCGAGGCGAAACGCAGGCTCGACGCGCACTACGGCGCCGAACTCGGCGAGTACTTCGCGACGGCGGGCCTGTGCCTCTATCGGGACGGACGCGACAGCGTCGCCTGGCACGGCGACCGGATCGGGCGCGGCAACACCCACGACACCATGGTCGCGATCATCGTCCTGGGCGCCCCGCGCGCCCTGTTGCTGCGGCCTCGCGGCGGGGGCGAAACCATCCGCCACGAGCTGGGCCACGGTGACCTGTTCGTCATGGGCGGCAGCTGCCAGCGCACCTGGGAACACGCGGTGCCCAAGACCGCCCGGCCGGTCGGACCGCGGGTCAGCGTGCAGTTCCGCCCGCGCGGCGTCCGCTGACCGCGGGCCGCGAACTCAGACTCCGGCCGCCGTGACGATCGCGTCGGTGGCGAAGCCGGCGAGCAGCCCGACGAGGATGCCGTAGGCGAGCAGGTCCGAGCGCTTGGCCCGGGCGGCGACCCCGAGCAACTGGCACACGACGTAGATGATCGATCCGGCGGCGAGGGTGAGGAACACCTCGCTGAGGGCGACGCTGGTGTAGCCGTGCCCGACCGCGGTGCCGACGAAGGTCGGGCCGCCACCGATCAGCGCCATCGTCAGCAGGAACCGCCAGCTCGGCCGCCGCACGGTGCCGTCGTCGTCGACATCGGCGGCCAGCGGCGCCACGATGCCGAACCCCTCGGTGGCGTTGTGCAGCGCGAACCCGATGACGAGCATCGTCGCCAGGGCGATCTGGTTGCTCGCCGCCGACTGCCCGATCGCCAGGCCCTCGGCGAAGTTGTGCAGGCCGATCCCGACCGCGATCAGCAGCGCCAGTCGCCGGGCCGGCGACCAGGAGGCGATGCCGGCGCGCGGGTAGGGCCGCTCCTGCACCGACATGGCTCCGGGCCCGCCGCGCACCGCCCGGCGGGAGACCCGGGCGAGGTACTTGTCGTAGCCGACGAGGCCGAGCAGGCCGACGGCGAGGCCCAGCGCGAACAGCGCGCCGTAGCCGAAGACCGGCCCCGCGCCCCCGGTGTTGTCGTGAATCGCGGCCAGCGCCCCGTCGATCGGCTCCCAGGCGGCGGAGAGCACGTCCCACACCAGGAACAGCAGAATTCCCACTGCGGTCGCGTTCAGGAAGAGCTTGAGGCTCGGCATCGGCCGCCGCAGGCGCCCGATCGGCAGGCCGATGACGATCGTGGCACCGGCGATGAAGCCGAGCAGTAGCGTCTTTCCCAGGTCCATGACCCCTCCGAGCTCGGGTAAGGCTAGCCTTCCCTAATACTGCCAGTTTTGGCCAGGGTCCCCGGCGAGAATGTTGGGGTGTCCTCAGCCACAGCGCGCAACCCTGGTGACCGTCGGCGATCGGAGGCGGAGATGGGGATGTGGAAACGGGCGGCTTGCCTGGCCGCGGCAACGCTGACGGTGACCGCCTGCAACAGCGCCTCGGTGAACCGGGCCAGCCCCCCGGCGGCCAGCCTCACCAGCGTGTCAACCTCCGCGCCGGCGCCCACTCCCACCAGCACCGGCCCGACCGCTCGCCCGGCGCAGGCGGCGGGCGCGCGGCACGTCGTCATCGTCGTCATGGAGAACCACTCCTACGGCGAGATCATCGGCAATGCCCAGGCGCCCTACATCAACGCGCTCGGCCGGCGCGGCAAGTCGCTCACCCAGATGTATGCGATCACCCATCCGAGCGAGCCGAACTACCTCGCGTTGTTCTCCGGGGGCACGCGCGGGGTGACCGACGACTCCTGCCCGCACACGTTCGCGACCAACAACCTCGGTCACCAGCTTCTCGCCACCGGACGGACGTTCGCGGGGTACTCAGAAGGCCTGCCCAAGACCGGTTCGACGGTGTGCGCGGCGGGGGCCTACGGCCGCAAGCACGCCCCATGGGTCAACTTCGCGGACTTGCCGGCCAGCGTGAACAATCCGCTGACCGCGTTCCCGACCACGTATTCGTCCTTGCCGACCGTTTCGTTCGTCATCCCGAACCTGAACCACGACATGCACAACGGCACCATCCGGCAGGGCGACACGTGGTTGCAGCAACATCTGGGCGGCTATGCGAACTGGGCGGTCAAGCACAACAGCTTGTTGGTCGTCACCTGGGACGAGGACGACCGCAGCGCGAGCAATCGCATCCCGACCGTCATCGCCGGCGCCGGGATCACGCCCGCCCGGATCAGCACCCATTTCACCCTGTACAGCCTGTTGCGGACCATCGAGGACCGGTACGGACTGACCCGCCTCGGCGGCGCGGCGACCGCCCGGACAATCGCCCTTAATTAGTCGCGAGCACCTCGCGACCCGGCGAGGTACGTCGGGCGTTCGCGCCAACATAGGGAAATCGCCCCATGTGCCGGCGGGCGGGCGGCGGTTAGCTGACCGGGCGGGCAAGGTGCCCGCCCCGCACACAAGAAGGACGATGACGATGCCGCTGTACATGGACGTGCACAACATCGACGGCCCGGTGAAGGTCGCCGACGTGGAGGGGGCACACGCCGCCGACCTCAAGACCCAGGACGAGTTCGACGTCCACTACCTGCGGTACTGGGTCGACGAAGAGCACAGCAAGATCTTCTGCCTGGTCGATGCACCGGACGCGGACGCCGCCGCGGCGGTCCACCGCAAGGCCCACGGCCTGGTCGCCGACGAGATCTACCCGGTCGCCGAAGGGGCTTGACGGCTGCGCCCGCGTCCGGTCCGCGTCCGGCAGGGGGGTCCGGGCTCGCGGCGTGATTGCCGTTGGCAATCGCGACGGACGCGGGCGCAGTTTCGCACCTTTGCGAGGCATTTGGCCGGGGCGTGGGCTCTGGTTCACTGTCCCCGTGCTGATCGAACGCGAGGACGCGCTCGCCGCACTCGCCGCGTTCGTCGACGAGGCGCTCACCGGTCGGGGGCGCCTCGTGTTGCTGGGCGGCGAAGCCGGGATCGGCAAGACGTCGCTCGCCGAGGCGTTGGCGCACCGCGCGGCCGACCGCCTGACCGTCCGCCGCGGCGGCTGCGACAACGTCACGACACCGGCCGCTCTCGGCCCCCTCGTCGACGCGGTGCCCGAACTCGCCGCGGTCATCGAGGACGAGGCCAGCGTCAATCGAGTGCGGCTCTTTCGCCAGGTTCGCGCCGCGCTCTCGGCCGCGCCGACGCTCGTGCTGCTCGAGGATCTGCATTGGGCCGACGAGGCGACGCTGGAGATCCTGCGCTTTCTGGGTCGACGTCTCGAAGACACGCCCATGCTCATGATCGCGACGTTCCGCGACGACGAGGTCTCGGCCCGCCATCCACTCACGGTCGTGCTGGGTGATCTTACGTCGATGCCCGGCGTCAAGCGGATGCAGCTTGCGCCGCTTACGGTGACCGGGGTGCGGCGGCTGATTCACCAGGCCGGCTCGACACTCGACGCCGAGCACCTGCACCGCCGCACCGGCGGAAACGCGTTCTTCGTCACGGAGGTGATCACCGCCGGCACCGACGGCGTGCCGGCGACAGTCCGCGACGCCGTGGTGGCGCGCGCCTCGCGGCGGTCTCCGGCGGCGCAACAGGTCCTGGCTGCGGCGGCCGTCCTGGGCCGGCCCGCCAACCTGCAGCAGCTGCAGGCAGTCTCTGCTCAGCCCGCGGACGCGGTGGACGAGTGCGTGCGATCCGGGATGCTCATCGGCCACCCTGACGGGCTGACGTTCCGGCACCAGCTGGCCCGACTGGCGATCGAGCTGTCGATCGCTCCCGCCGCGCTCACCACCTTGCATGAGCGCGCGTTCGGCGTGTTGCAATCGTCCGGAGCGAGCGACCATCGCCGGCTGGCGCACCACGCGGCGGGCTGCGGGGATCGCGCTGGCGTACTCGAGCACGCACCGCGCGCCGCCGTTCGGGCGGCTCGGCTCGGGGCGCACCGGGAGGCGGCCGAGCAGTACCGGCTCGCGCTGCGCTTCCACGATCGGCCCGGCGCGGATCGGGCCCGGCTGTTCGAGGCGCTGTCGTACGAGTGTTACCTGACGGATCAGCTCGACGAGGCGCTGGCGGCGCGGCGCGAGGCCATGGAACTGTCCGCGCAGACCGGCGACCCGCTGGCGGTGGGCACCGCGCAACGCTGGTTGTCGCGGCTGTCGTGGTTCCTCTGCCGCAACGACGACAGCGAGCATTACGCCCAGCAGGCGGTGGCAACCCTGGAGCCGCTCGGGGACAATCACGAACTCGCCATGGCGTACAGCAACCTGGCTCAGCTGCGCATGCTCGCGCAGGACACCGCCGGCGCCGTCGCCTGGGGAACCCGCGCCATCGAGCTCGCGCGGCGGATCGGCGATCGTGAGGCCGAGATCCACGCGTTGAACAACGTCGGCGCGGCGCTGACGATCGACGGGGACGCCATCGCGGGTCCGCAGCGATTGGCGCGGAGTCTCGACATGGCCCTGGCCGACGACGCGCACGAACATGCCGCCCGTGCCTACACCAATCTGGGTAGCGGTCAGGTCAGCAACTACCTCTTTGCAGAGGGCGTCCTTCACCTTCGGGCCGGGATCGCCTACTGCACCGAGCGCGACCTCGACTCCTGGCGGCTGTACATGGCCGCCTGGCTCGCGCGCTCGCTGCTTGAGCAGGGTGACTACGCCGCGGCCGAGCGGTGCGTGACCGACGTCTTGCGGCACCCGCATCTGTCGCCGATCACGCGATTGGTGGCGTCGATCGTCGCCGGCCAACTCGCCGTTCGGCGGGGCGAGGACGGCACCCCCCACCTTGATGACGCGATGGCGCTGGCCGGTTCGACCGGGGAGGCCCAGCGGCTCGTGCCGGTTGCGCTCGCCCGCGCGGAGGCGGCCTGGATCGCCGGCCGGACCGACCAGATCGTCGCCGAGATCGACCTGGCCTGGCCGGCCGCCGTCGCACACCCGAACCGTTGGGAACTGGGCGCGCTGGGCTGGTGGCTGGCCGTGGCGGGAGAGCACCGCGAGTCTCCCGTGGACGTCGCCCGGCCGTTTGCCCTCATGCTCGAGGGCTCGGCCCGAGAAGCCGCCGACGAGTGGCGGAGGCTGGGCTGCCCGCTGTGGCGGGCGCTCGCGCTCGCCGCGTCGCCGGATCTCGCCGACGGCCGGGACGCCTTGGAGATCGTCGACTCGATCGGTGCTTCCGCGGTCCGGCCGGCCCTGCTCAGGGACCGCCGGGCCCGCGGCTTCCCCCTCCCGCGCGGCCCCCGGCCCGCCAGCCGGGCCAATGCATCGGGGCTGACCGCGCGGGAGGTCGACGTCCTCCGGCTGCTGGCCGACGGGCTGTCCAACGCCGACGTCGCCGAGCGGCTGTTCCTGTCCGAGAAGACCGTCGGCCATCACGTGTCGTCGGTGCTGCGCAAGTTGGGAGAACCGACGCGGTCGCGCGCCGTCGCCCACGCCCTGCGGCACGGCATCATCAATCCGATGTGAGTTCGGTGGCCCAGCGCTTCGGTTAGACCGACTCGCGGTCGCGGGCGGCGAACCCGATGCTGACCACCAGCAGCCAGATTGGCCCCACCATTCCGGCCATGTACTGCAGCGGCGAGATGCCGAGCAGGGTGATGATGCCGCCGAGGATCAGACTGACGACGCCGATCCAGCGGGGCAGCACACGGTGCCGTAGTGCCGCGGCGGCGACGCAGAGGGCGGCGACACCGGCGCCGACCCACAGCCACGGGATGGTGCCGACCCAATGGCCGAAGAAGACCGCGGCCTCCGGCACCAGCTGGTTGTCTTCCTTCACGCCGAAGATGAACTCGGTGTCCAGCCCCGTGCCCAGCAGCCCGGCGACGGAGACGAGCAGCAGCCCGGAGCCCGCGACGGACGGAAGCAGGCTGTCGGCGGGCAGCCCGGC
Source organism: Jatrophihabitans sp. (assembly GCA_036264855.1). GTDB lineage: Bacteria > Actinomycetota > Actinomycetes > Mycobacteriales > Jatrophihabitantaceae > Jatrophihabitans. The sequence goes on from DATAQD010000199.1 coordinate 14,989, forward strand.
GGCCAGACGCCGGCGCAGACCGGCGGCGACGACGATCAACAACAGGGCGGCGATCATCGTCGTCACGTGGAAGACGAGCATCTGTGCGGTCTGGGTGGCGAGCTTGTCCTCAATGGCCGACGCATCACCGGCGATCTTCTTGGAGTACACGGCGTCGATCGCCATGCTGGCAGCGATCCCGGCGATACCGGCGACCGCGGCGGCGATGCCGGCGAGAGCCCAGCCGCGTCCTGGTCCGCTGGCCCGCGTCGAGCGGCTCGTCGTCGGGTGGTGGGCGCCGGTCGGCGGCGCTTCGGAGAGTGCCATGTCGATTTCTCCCTCAAGTAGGTGTCCTAGGGTCGACGGTCCCGGGCGTCGCTTGCCGTTCCCTTGACCTCGCCTTGCACCGTCAGAGAGCCGCTGTCTGCGCGGCGGCCAGCGCCCGCAGCTCAGCGGCACGAAACCCCATCGCCTGCGCCTCGCCCAGGGCCGCGCCCACCGCGGCGGCGGCCTCGTCCGGCCGGCCCAGCGCGGTGAGTGCCCTGGCCCGCGCACAGTGCAGGTCCGGGCGGGCGTACCGGGCGCGGACGTCGAGCGGCCGGCGCAGGCCCTCGTCGACGATCGGCAACGCGATCTGCGGGGCGCCGGTGGCCAGCAGCGCCTCGCCATGCCAGAGCGCGAATTCCGCGAGCTGGGTGAGTTCGCATCCGCCGGCGATGGCGTCGGCGACGCGAGCCACCCCGCCGACGTCGCCCAGGACCGCCTCGGCCCAGCCCAGGCTGGCGGCGGCTCGGGCCTGGTACTCCGGAAAGCCGAGGTGCTCGGCCATGGTGAGCACCGCCCGGGCGTGGTCTCGCACCAGCCCCGCATCGCGGCGCTGGAAGGCGAGCCGGATCTCGTAGAACGACAGGTAGAGGAACAGGAAGTCCCGCCGCCCCGGCTGCGCCTCACCCCATGCCGCGTCGAGGTGGCGGCGGGCGGCATCGTGCTCACCGAGCATGGCGGTGATGCTGGCCAGGGGCGCGTGGATCCCCACCGCAGTCGGCCAGTCGATGATGGGCAGCGCCGGGAAACCGGCCGCTGGGATCACGCGGGCGCCCGCCTCGAAGATCTCCCTCGCCCGCAGCAGCTCGCCGTCGTTCCAGGCGCTCAGTCCGTCGTGCGCGTAGATAACGGCGGCCGCCCAGTCGGAGGACTCCCGGGCCAGCAGCCGGCGCGCGGTGGCCACCGATTGCTCGGCTCGGCCCACCGCGTTCTCGAACGACAGCCAGCCCCAGAGCGCGGGGAGGTCGCCGATCTCCAGCCGGACGCGCGCGAGGATCTCACCCATCCGGCCGAAGTGCTCGGCCGCGTGCGGCCCGACGTACCCCTCGACCACCTGGTACATGAACCCCAGCGACGTCCGAACCAGGAGCTCGAGGTGATCGCGTACCTCGCCGGCCGGTTCGTCGCCGAGCAGCTGGAGCGACTCGGTGAGCAGCGCGTCAGCCTGCTCGTACGCGGTGCGGTCGTACGCCTCGGCCGCCGCGTCCACCAGCAGTGGGACGACCTGTTGGGGCGAGACCACCGGCAGCGCCTGGCGCAGGTGGTGGGCCAGTTCGGTGGAGGGCGTGGCCGGGTGCTCGCGCAGCGCCTCGGCGACGCGCGCGTGGAGCTGGGCGCGGCGCAACGCACCCTGGTCGAGGTAGAGGGTCTGGCGCAGCAGGTCGTGGCTGAACCTCAGCAACCGTGGGTCGTCGGCGTTCTCGAGGATGCCTACCACGACAGCGGTGTCCAGCGAGTCGAACAGTGTCTGGTCGTCGAGCTGGACAATCTTGCGCAGCAGGTCGATCGCGAACGTCCGGCCCAGAACGGCCGCCACCGACAGCACCGCGTTCAGCTGCTCGGGCAGGCGCGCCAACCGGCGGCGCAGCGCCTCCTGCACGCGGGCCGGCACGACCTCGCTGACGCGGTCGACCTGATCGACAGCGTGCTCGGAGACCAGCACCCGGGTGAGCTCGGTGAGGAAGAACGGGTTGCCGGCGGTGCGCTCGTACAGCACGTCCACGACCGAGTCGGTCAGTTCGTGGCTGGCCACCCGCGACGCGAGGACCGCGCAGTCGCCCCGCGCCAGGCCGGTGAGTTCCACGGCGACGCAGGTCGGGAGGTGGCCGAGCACCTCCCGGGCGGTGACGAACGGTGCGTCTGCGGCCAGGTCGGTGTCGCGGTACGCCACCGCCACGACTATCCGGGCAGCGGTCGCCGCCAGCATCTTGAGCAGCAGCGCCGAGGCGGGGTCCAGCCAGTGCGCGTCATCGATGATCACGAGCAGCGGGCGCTCGGCGGCGAACCGCTGCAGCCCCTCCACGACGGCTTGGTAGATGCGGGTCCGGGCGAGCTCGGGATCCCCGGGCGGCTCGGCCTGGGGCAGCGGGACGACGGCCGCGAGCGCCGGATCCAGGATCGCCGGCACGTTGCCGTACGGGGCGAAGGCGTCCGCCAACGCCTGCGGGTCGACGGTGTCGACCATCGCCCGCAGCACCTGCGCCCAAGGCCAGAACGCCGGCGGCGGGTGGCCGTCGATGCCGGCGCCGGCCGCAACCACGGCGCCTGCGGCCGCGGCCCGCCGGGACAGCTCGCGCAGCATCGTCGACTTGCCGATGCCCGCGCCGCCGCTGACCAGCAGCACGCAGCTCCGCCCGAAGGCCAGCCCGGCGATCGCGTCGTCCAGTTGCCGCAGCACCTCAGCCCGACCGACCACGGCGCCGGCCGCATCGGGCGGGTCCGGCTCGACCGGCCGCGCGACGGTGACAACGGCGGGCACCGAATGCAGATGCCGGGCCTGCCGCAGGATGTCGCTCTCGAGCTGGCGCAGCGCGGGGCCGGGCTCGATACCGAGATCCTCGTCGAGGCGCTCGCGGGCCCGCCGGTACGCGGCGAGGGCATCGGCCTGCCGTGACGAGGCGTGCAGGGCCATCATGAGCTGCCCCCACACCCGTTCCCGATAGGGGGATTCCGCCAGCACCGCCTCGGCCTCGGCCGCGACCTCGGCGGGCCGGCCCAGAGCAAGCATGGCGGCGAAGCGGTCCTCGACCGCCGCGAGGCGAAGCTCGTCGAGGCGGGCGCGCTCGGCCTGCGCGAAGCGCCCGGCGCCGAGGTCCGGCAACGGCTCGCCGCGCCACAGGCGAAGCCCCTCGACGAGGCGGGCCAGCGCCGCGGCGGGGTCGGTACCCAGCAGCGACCGGCCAGCACTCACCTCGGCAGCGAAACGATGCAGGTCGACGGACTCCGGTGCCACGGCGAGCAGGTATCCGGGCGGGCGGCTGACCAGCAGCGCGGACCGGTCGTCCGAGGAGCGCGCCGGCTCGAGTGCCCGCCGCAGCCGGGAGATGTAGGCCTGCAGCGAGGCGATCGCGCGGGCCGGCGGCTCGTCGGCCCACAGCTCGTCGACGAGCCGGTCCACCGACACGACCCGCCCCGCGTTCACCGCCAGCATGACCAGCAGCGCCCGCTGCTTGGGCGTGCCCACCCGGACCGGCTGCCCGTCGGCGAATGCCTCCAACGGCCCCAGCACCCGCAGCTCCACTGGCGGCTCCGCTCTCTACAGCTCGATCGCGTAGAGAGCGATCTCCGACAGCCCGGTCACCCGGCCCAGCCCCGCGGCGGCGAGGAGCGACGCGTCGCCCTCGCCCGCCGACGGCAGCGAGGCAACGAGCTTACGGGCCGAGGTGGCTCGCAGCAGCTCGATCAGCGCGCGCACGGCGTGCGCCGCTGCGGCGTGCGCCGCTGCGGCGTGCTCGCCGTCCGGGGCACACACGGCAATCAACTGAACAGTGCCCGGCCCGCTGGGGCGGGTAGCGAGCAGCGCGGCCGGAAGCGCGTCCGGCGGCTCGGCCGGATCGGCGAGCTCCCACCACTGCAAGTGAAGCTGCCCCGGGTCCGCCGGTGTGCCGACGAGCAGCCGCCAGCCGCGGAGGGCCCGGGCGACGACGGGCCGGCGGGCAAGCGGCACGGCGCGCAGCAGCAGGACGTCGGCGGACACTGGTCGAACGTCTCCCTCGGCATCGGCGCGGTCGGGTCAGTGTCCAAGGGTGCGGGGAGCCGCTTGCAGATCCCTTGCATCCGCGCGCGGCCTCGCGGAGCTGATTTCTTGCCCACATCTGGAGTCAGCCCGGTCCTTCGTCGCAGCGATGATCCGCGCGCCCGGCGACGTTTACGCATCTCTGCCGAACTCAACCCGATGCGAGTTCGGCAGCTAGGTGAGATCCATGGGTGAAAGTCCGGGCCTCGACCGCCCACGACCCGCGGCCGATGCGTACGTCTGGCCGGGTCCCGTGCGTTGGTGCGAAGATCAGTCGGTGAGCTTCGCGCGACGGGCGGACTACAGAGGAGCGCTGCACGCGCACCGCTCCTGGCCCATCACGATTGCCTTCTGTGTGTTATTCGTACTCGCCGGGTTTGTCGTGATCGCCCTCGTCGTTGTGCTGGGTGAAGCGCTGGGGTGGTTGCCAGACGTCCCCGTCGTGCTCCAGCTCCTAACTGGTCTCGCGCTCGGCGTCTATATGGCCTGCGCTGACGCGGCGCACGTGTTGGCGGGACAGCGACAGGGCAGCGACCCACCCGTTAGGTGACGCCGTGAGCCGCGGCACCGGACTGCGGCATGGTCGCGCTGCGCCGCGACAGCGCCATGGCTGGCGCCGTTGATCCACCGAGACTTATGGCTGCCCCCACAGCCACAACTCCGTGTGGATCATGCTCGCGCGACCGTGACGCAGCGTCCGGATGGTCAAGGACGGTCGAGCTGAACTTTCACCCGATCATCGGCAGATCCGGTCGTATGTCTGGAACTTGATCAAGACGGAGTTGTGGTCGCGGGGACGACCAATACTCCTTATTGATCATCTGGATCACGAGCCCGACCATCGGCATGTCCGGATGCGTTCGCGCGCGCCCGCGCACCAAACTTCGCCCCGATCCCACCCATCCATCCATCACACCGTGCTGCCGAACTCAACCCGGTGCGAACTCGTTCCACACCGGATTTGGGTAGGGCTCAGATAGGGCAGCCCGCGGTACGCATGCCGGGGACAGCGGGCTGCCGGTTAGCGGCTGCGGGCCACCGCCTCGGCGTCGGCGGCTTCCGGCCCGGGTACGGCGTGCTCGCTGAGCCCGCGTAGCTTGTTGAGCCAGGCCTGACCCTCGTTCTCCTCCAGCAGGAGCTGCTCGTGGACGTTGCCCAGGCCGGTCCGCACGCCGGCCTCGAGGGCGTTGCGGAGGTCCTCGGGCCGAGCCGTCAGCAGGTGCCAGGAGCGAACGGCGATCGTGCCTTCGACGTAAAGCACCAGCGCGTCGTCGAGCAGCTCGGCTGCCCGTTCCTGGATCTCGTCCGCGACCGCGTCGGCCTGCCTGGCCTCGAAGCTCGCGCCACCGGCCAGAGCGACGGTCAACTGGTAACCGTCCTTCGTCCACGCGAACTCAGCCGTGCGCCATTCGATGAGGTCTGGTTCTGTCACCCGCTGCTCTTTCTCTTTCGGTGGGCCGGGCCGCGGCCGTGGACAGACTCAGTACCGAGGTTCGGCGGTTTCGTCGACGACCGTCGTGCGGCGCTGCCCATGGGCGCCCAGGACGGCGTCGGTGCGATGCGTGGACATCCAGACCAGCGACACGAGCAGCCCGAGCGCGCCGACCACCATCAGGATGATGCCAGCGGTGTTGATGTTGAACCCGTGCGAGTTGTTCACATTGATCGCGAAGGCCAGGATCGCGCCGACGGCGATCAGGACCAGACTTGCGCCGATCCTCATTGGAGCACTCCCTTCGTCGGTACCGCGGCACCAGCGAGTGCCGGCGTGACAAGGTGAGGTCTACCCAAGGTCAGCGCGTACCCAAACGGCCCGCATACGAGTGGATGCGGGCCGTCCAGCGGGCGTGGAGGTGGCGGGAATCGAACCCGCGTCCTCCGACGCTTCATCAGGGCTTCTCCGGGCGCAGTGTGCGTTGTCTCTACTCGGCCTCACCGCTCATGCACACAAGTCGGTGTGACAGGCCCAGTCGCTGTGAGTTGTCCCGTCCTCACCCGCGACCGGCGAGGACGGTGAGTCACCTAGCTGATGCCAGCGACCGGGCCGGTGACGAACCCGGGCTGACAGACTTGCTCAGGCTGTACTAGGCAGCGAGAGCGAAGTCAGCGCGATTGGAATCGGCGCTTATTTTTTTGTGCATCGCTTTTTTAACGAGGTCAGCAATGCGGTCCTCGGCCCGCTTCCCCTGACTCGACGTACGGAGTCGAGACCATTCACCCCCTTGAGTGGAACCCGTCCAGCCTAGCCCGTTGCGGCAACCCGCCGAGCCGCTTAGCGCGACGAGTCCAGCTCGTCGCGGTCCGGGCCGTAGAACCCTTCCGGCAGCGGATGGGCGCCGCGCGGCTCGAGCCCGGCGCCGGCCGAAGCGTGCGGCGTCCGGACGAACGACGGCGTCGACGCGAGAAACCGGGCGCCGGCCCCGACCAGCGAGTCGATCACGGCGTCGCTCAGCTCGACGCCGTCGAAGGTCCGCAACTGCACCGAGGAAGCCCGCAGCTCCAGGCGCTGCAACCGCGCCGCGACGAGCACCTCGCGCGCGGTGGGAGTCAGCACTCGGGTGATGAGTTCGGGGTCCTCGGCGCCGACGAGGAAGGTCGCGTCGAAGACGGGGTCGTCGAGCTCCTGCCGATGGGGGGCCGCGGCCGGGACACCGGGACGACCGATGGCGTCGTAGTTGTCGGCCACCAGGTACGGCACGCGCCCGGGCAGCGTCACGTTCAGGGTGCACCAGCGCGCGTCGCCGTCATCGCTGACGTACTCCTCGGCCACCGCGAGATACCCGTAGCTGACCACGTCCCGGCGGCGCCGTACCCGGGCGGCCTCGGCGCCGCCGCCGAAGATGGTCGGATCGGTCAGGACCCCGCCGTAGCGGGCAAGGGCGGGAACGCCCGGTTCCGCGTGCGCCCTCGCCCGGGCGCGGCGCGCGCGCAGCAGGTACACCAAGACGATGACGAGGACCGCCATCAGCAGGCTCGTCCCCGTTGCCGCCTCAACGGCGCGCAGCACCTCGAAGGCCGCCAGCTGAGACGATTCCGACCGCACCCGGCCCCCTCACCCCAAACGCAACAGGCGGACCCCGTTGTCATAGCAGACGGCCCGCAGCCAGTCCTGTCCAAGCCCGAAATTCTCCAACGCCGCCAGCTGCTCGGCGTACGCATACGGGATGTTCGGGAAATCGGTGCCCAGAACGACCCGGTCGCCGACGTCGCCGTACTGCGCGATCACGTCCGTCGGGAGCGGGCTGATGTCGTTCATGAACGGGGTGCCGATCATCGTGGTGTCGAGGTGGACGTTGGGATAGCGCCGCACCAGGGCCAGGTGCTGGGCGTACTCCGGCCCACCAGCGTGCGCGATCACTGCGGCCAGTCGTGGGTGCCGGGCGAGTACCTCGCCGAACGGTCCCGGTCCGGTGTGCGGACCGGGCAGCGGGCCGCTGCCGCAGTGCACGACCACGGGCGCACCGGCCTCGGCCAGCTGACCCCACACCGGATCGAGCAGCTCGTCGCGCGGGTCGTACCCGCCCACCTGGACGTGCGCCTTGAAGATCACCGTGCCGGCGTCCAGCGCCGCGCGCACGTAACGCGCCGCGGCGGGTTCGGGGAAGAACGTTCCGGTCGAGGCGCAGCCCGGCGTCGTGGCGGCGAAGTCGCGCGCCCACTGGGACAGCGACTCGGCCATGCCCGGCTTGTGCGGATAGACGAGCGCGGTGAACGCCCGCACCCCGAGCCGGTCCAGGATCGCCAGGCGCTCGCGCTCCGGGACCCGGTAATGCACCGGCCACGCGAGTCCGTAGTGCTCAGTCCCCGCGTCGAAGTAGCGCCAGACCGCGTCCATGACGCGCTGGGGCATGAAGTGCGTGTGCACGTCGACCAGGCCCGGCAGCCCGAGCCGCCGCCACCACGCCGGGACGTCGGCGTCGAGCACTAGCGATCCTGCCGTTCGTGCAAGGTCAGTCCATGCCCTTGGACCGGCGGCCGAGCGCGCGCTGCACCTCGCGGTCGGCGTCGCGCTTCGCGAGGTCCTGCCGCTTGTCGTAGGACCGCTTGCCACGGGCCAGCGCGATCTCGACCTTGACCTTGCCGCCGGAGAAGTAGATCGACAGCGGGACGAGCGTCAGACCGCTCTCCTTGGTCTTGCCGATGAGCCGGGTGATCTCTTCGCGGTGCAGCAGCAACTTGCGGACGCGACGGGGCTCGTGATTCGTCCAGCTGCCCTGCTCGTACACCGGGATATGGACGTTGCGCAGGAACACCTCACCGTCGTCGATGGTGGCGAAGCCGTCGACGAGGGACGCGCGTCCCAACCGCAGCGATTTGACCTCGGTGCCGGTGAGCATGACTCCGGCCTCGAAGACGTCGACGATCGTGTAGTCGTGGCGGGCCTTGCGGTTCGAAGCGATGATCTTGCGCCCGGTCTGCCGGTTGCTCGACGCTGCCTGGGCGTGCACGGTTACAGCCTGACGTACAGGCGCAAGGTGGCAAAGGCGGTGAGCCCGGCCAGCACGATGCCGGCGATCAGGCCGATGCCCCCGGCGATGAGGACGTCGTTGGTCGACAGATCGGGAATCACCCCGTTGTCGACCGGGCTCTTGAAGATCCCGTTGAGAACGAAGTGCTTGCCCAACGAGATCATGCCGAGTGCGATCAGACCGCCGACGATCGTGGAGAAGATCGTTTCGAGCATGAATGGCAGCTCGGTCATCCATCGCGACGCGCCGACCAGGCGCATGATGCTGGTTTCGTTCTTTCGTTGGGCGGCCGCGACTTGGATGCTGTTCGCGATCAACAGGATGGAGGCGACCAGCACGACGATCGCGACGACGATCGAGAACAGCCGCCCGCCGTCGATGAATTTCAGTAACGTCTTGAGGGCGGCGCTGGCGTTCGTCGTCCCCGAGACCCCGGGTTGGTCCTTGTACTTGGCCACGAACGCGTCGAAATCCTTGTTGATGTCCACGAGCTTGACGGTGAACGACGCGGGCAGGTCGCCGACCGCGGTCAGGCGGGCCACGTCCGGTGGCCGCGTTTCGTCGAAGCGGCGGATCTGCTCGGCCTCGGAGACATATTTCACGGACTTGACCATCGGGTCGTTCTCGAGCGCCGTGCGGAGGGCGTTCGTCTCGGCGACGGTCGTCTTGTGTTTGCAGTTGCCGTTGCTCGTGCTCGAGCACAGATAGACCGAAGCGTTGAGACGTCCCTCGTACGAGGCTTTGAAGCGAGTGATCTCGGTACTGAGCAGGTAGGTGGCGCCGACTGCGGCCAGGGCGATCGAGGTGCTCAAAATGAGCGCGATAGTCATGGTCACGTTACGGCGGATCCCGGTCACGACACCGGACACCACGAAGTTGGCGCGCATCAAGTCCTTCCTGGAAAAGCGGGCATTGCAAGCACGGCTGGGGAGAGCCGGAGCACGGTCAGCGGCCGACTCCGTACACGCCGCGGTTCTGGTCGCGGATGACCCGTCCGCTGTCGAGCTCGATCACACGCCGCCGCATCGCGTCGACGATGTTGTTGTCGTGCGTCGCCATGACGACGGTCGTCCCGGTGCGGTTGATCCGCTCCAGCAAGCTCATGATGCCCTGACTGGTGTCGGGATCGAGGTTGCCGGTGGGCTCGTCGGCGAGCAGGACGAGCGGCCGGTTGACGAAGGCCCGAGCGATCGCGACGCGTTGCTGTTCGCCGCCGGAGAGCTCGCCGGGCATGCGCTGTGCCTTGCCGGTGAGGCCGACGAGTTCGAGGACCTCCGGCACCGTCCGCCGGATCGCCTTCGGCGACTTGTTGATCACCTCGAGGGCGAACGCGACGTTCTCGAAGACGTTCTTCTTGGGCAGCAGCCGGAAGTCCTGGAACACACAGCCGATCTTGCGACGCAGGTCCGGAACCTTGCGGTTGGGCATCTTGCCGACGTTGCGGCTGTCCACGTGGACGTTGCCCTTGGTGGGCAGCTCCTCACGCAGCAGCAGCCGCAGCACCGTCGACTTTCCGGAGCCGGACTGGCCGATAAGGAAGACGAACTCGCCCTTGTCGATCTCGATGGAGACGCTTTCGAGAGCGGGCCGGGCCCCGGCCGGGTACACCTTGGACACATTATCCAGGCGGATCACGCCCGAGCCTCGCTGCGGTCGTTCGGTCGGCGGACCTGTCGTCCGATGGTTGCCTCGCTGCGCTTGCTCACGAGGGGCGAGTTTACCGAACGGTTATCTGTGGGCCGGGCAAGCGGACCGGCGGGCACCCGTCCGGCCCCCGCGCAAGGACGACATATCGGAAATTCGTGTCGGGCCCGGTTGCTAGCGTCCGATGATGTGGAGGCGACCGTGACGCAGGGCAGGGCTGCCGGGTCCGAGGCGTCGGCTGCTGGCCCGTTGATTCGCGCGCGCGGGCTGACCAAGCGGTTCGGGTCCTTCACTGCCGTCGACGGCATCGACTTCGACGTCGAGCGTGGCGAGGCGTTCGGGTTCCTCGGCCCGAACGGGGCCGGAAAGAGCTCGACGATGCGGATGATCGGCTGCGTCGCTCCGATCACGTCCGGCACGCTGCGCATCCTGGGCATGGAGCCGGCCGTCGACGGCCCGAACATCCGGGCCCGCCTCGGCGTGGTCCCGCAGCTCGACACGCTCGACATCGAGATGACCGTCCGCGAGAACCTCTACATCTACGGCCGCTACTTCGGCCTCCCCCGGGCGGCGTTGCGGGCGAAGGTCGACGAGCTGCTCGAGTTCGCGCAGCTCTCCGATCGCGCCCGGTCGAAGGTCGAGCCGCTGTCCGGCGGTATGAAGCGCCGGCTGACGATCGCTCGCTCGCTGATCAACGATCCCGAGATCCTGTTGCTGGACGAGCCGACCACCGGCCTCGACCCGCAGGCCCGGCACGTGCTGTGGGACCGGCTGTACCGGCTCAAGCAAGAAGGCGTAACGCTGGTGCTGACCACCCACTACATGGACGAGGCCGAGCAGCTGTGTGACCGGCTCGTCGTCATGGACGGCGGCCGGATCGTCGCCGAGGGTTCACCGCCCCATCTGATCGCCGAGCACTCCACCCGCGAGGTCGCCGAGCTGCGGTTCCGCCCTGGCGACAACGCGGCGGCGGCCGCGCAGCTGGCGTCCGTGCTGACAGGCGACCGCGAACGGGTCGAGGCGCTGCCTGACCGCGTGCTGCTCTACGTCGCCGACGGCGAGGCCGCGCTCGCCCGCGCGCACGAGCTCGGCCTCGCCCCGGTGTCGTCCCTCGTCCGGCGCAGCACGCTCGAGGACGTCTTCCTCCGCCTCACCGGCCGATCGCTGATCGATTAGTTATGCGACCGGATCAAGCGACGCAAATCGATGTTGGACCCGAGCGCAGCGCGCGGTCCGTGCGGAGCTCCGCCTCCGGCGGATCGATATTCACCGTCGTCGAGCACGAGATGCTCGATGCGCGGCGGTACTGGCGCAGCGTGGTCGTGGCCGGGGTGCTGACGCCGCTGCTGTACGTCCTCGCCCTCGGCATCGGGCTGGGGACCGTGGTCAACCGCCACAGCAACGACCTCGGGGTGCCCTACGTGCAGTTCGTCGCGCCGGCATTCCTGACCGCCGCCGCGCTGCAGACCGCCACCGGCAGCGCGACGTTCGCGGTCATGGCCGGCTTCAAGTGGATCCGGTACTTCCATGGCATGGCGGCCACCCCGCTGAGCCCGCGACAGATCTGCGACGGCAAGGCGCTGTGGGTCGGCCTGCGCTCGCTGGCCAGCTCGGCGGTCTACTTCGCGATCATGACGTGCTTCGGTGCCGTCCGGCGCTGGGAGGCCGTGCTGGCCATCCCGGCGGCCGCGCTCACCGGCCTGGCGTTCGCGGCCCCGGTGCTGGCGCTGACCGCCTCGGTCACCGCTGAGGGCCAGGCGTTCAACATCCTGTTCCGCTTCGTCGTTACGCCGATGTTCCTGTTCTCGGGCACGTTCTACCCGATCAGCCAACTGCCCGAGTGGGGGCAATGGCTGGCCCACGTCTCGCCGCTGTGGCACGGCACCGAGCTCGCTCGCAGCGCGGCGCTCGGGTCTGGATCCGAGCTCGCCGACCTCGGGCACGTCGGCTACCTGCTGCTGTGGCTGGTGGTCGGCCTGGCGCTGGCGCGCTGGCGCTTCCGGGTGAGGTTGACCGAATGAGTGAGCGAGCACAGCGAGCGATGAGCGCTCGCGCGAAGCGCGCAGGTGCACCGTGACTGTCTTGGCTCAGCCCCGGGCGAGCACGGCGCTTCGCGTTCTGCCGCCGGGCATGTACAGCCGCCGCAGCCACATCGTGCTCGAGCGGGCGTTCCGGGTCTACCGGCGCAGCTGGATGGTGATCTTCTCCGGCTTCTTCGAGCCGCTGTTCTACCTGTTCGCGCTCGGCACCGGCCTGCACAACCTGGTCGGCACGGTCATCGGCCCGGGCGGGCATCCGATCAGCTACACCGCGTTCATCGCGCCGGCCCTGCTCGCGGCGTCGGCGATGAACGGTGCGATCTTCGACTCGACGATCAACGTCTTCTTCAAGCTCAAGTACGCCAAGCTCTACGACTCGATGCTGGCCACATCGCTCGGACCGCTCGACGTCGCGATCGGCGAGATCAGCTGGGCGTTGATCCGCGGCGGGCTGTACTCGGCCGGCTTCCTCCTCGTCATGGTCGCAATGGGGCTGACGGCGTCGTGGTGGGCGGTCCTGCTGCTCCCGGCGGCGCTGCTCATCGCGCTCGGGTTCGCGTCCGTCGGCATGGCGGTGACGTCGTACATGAAGAGCATCCAGGACCTCGACCTGGTCGATGTCGCCGTCCTGCCGCTGTTCCTGTTCAGCGGCACCTTCTACGGCCTGTCGGTGTATCCGCAGTGGCTCCGCATCGTCGTCGAGTGCCTTCCGTTGCAACACGGCATCGCCCTGATGCGCGGGCTGAACGCCGGCGTCCTGGACTGGTCGATGGTCGGGCACGCCGGTTACTTCGTCGTGATGGCAGCGGTCGGCCTCGTCGTCACCGCCCGCCGATTGGAAGCGTTGTTGATGCGCTGACATCAGTCGAGCAGGTACCGCAGGTACATCTCCGGCCGCTCCAAGAACGCGCGCCAATGCGCGACGAGTTCGAGTTCCGTCCACGCCGACTCGCGGATACCGGAGTCACCGAACTCCAGGATGGTCGCGCCCGGGAAGGCGGCCAGCACGGGCGAGTGGGTGGCCAGCAGGACCTGCGAGCCGCCCTCGACCACCGCGCCGATGATCGCGAGCAGCCGCAGGCAGGACGTGAAGGACAGGGCCGCCTCCGGCTCGTCCAGTACGAACAGGCCGCGTTCGGTCAGCCGCGACTCGAGGTAGGCGAGGAACGACTCGCCGTGCGAGCGGCGGTTCAGCGCGCCGCCGAACGCGGTGGTCGCGCCGGCGTGCTCGCCGGTCCCGGCGTCGATCGCGCCGAACAGCCCGTGCATCGCCTCGGCCCGCAGGAAGCAGCCGCCCTGCGGCGGCGGGCGCTCACCGGTCAGGACCAGCGCCCGATGCAGCTCGGAGTCCTCCCCCGCCGATTCCGGGCTCCAGTGCTTGACCTGCGCCGTCAGCCGATCGGCCCACCGCCGGGCCACCGCCTCCACGAACGTCGACTTGCCCGAGCCGTTCTCACCAACGACGACGGTCACCCGCGGATCGAGCTGCACGCCGTCACGACACAGCTGGCCGATCGCCGGAAGGTCGACGAACCACGGGTCGCGCACGAGGTTCCGGTCCCGCAGCCGGCGCTCGTCCACGTCGACCCGATCGAGCACGGCCATGGTGGGGTGGTCAGGAGGTTTGGTTCGCGCTGCGGCGCCAGCGGATGCCGGCTTCGATGAAGCCGTCGATCTCGCCGTCCAGGACGCCTTGCGGGTTGCCGACCTCGAAGTCGGTGCGCAGGTCCTTGACCATCTGATACGGGTGCAGGACGTAGCTGCGCATCTGGTTGCCCCACGAGTTGCCGGAGTCCTTGAGCGCGTCCATGGTGGCCTGCTGCTCCTGGCGGCGCCGCTCGAGCAGCTTGGCCTGCAGTACGGCCATCGCCGATGCGCGGTTCTGGATCTGGCTGCGCTCGTTCTGGCAGCTGACGACGATGCCGGTCGGCAGGTGGGTGATCCGCACCGCCGAGTCGGTCGTGTTGACGCCCTGCCCGCCCGGGCCGCTGGAGCGGTACACGTCGACCCGGATGTCGTCGTCCGGGATCTCGACGTGATCGGACGACTCGACGACCGGCAGCACCTCGACCCCGACGAAGCTGGTCTGCCGGCGCCCCTGGTTGTCGAACGGGCTGATCCGGACGAGCCGGTGCGTGCCCTGCTCGACGCTGAGCGTGCCGTAGGCGTACGGCGCCTTGACCTGGAAGGTGGCCGACTTGATCCCGGCTTCCTCGGCGTAGGACGTGTCGAGCACGTCGACCGGGTAGTTGTGCCGCTCGGCCCAGCGCAGGTACATCCGCATCAGCATCTCGGCGAAGTCGGCGGCGTCCACCCCGCCCGCTTCGGAGCGGATCGTGACCAGCGCTTCGCGGGCGTCGTACGGGCCGGACAACAGGGTGCGCACTTCGAGTTCGTCGATCGCGCGGCGCAGGCCGGCGACCTCGCCCTCGGCCTCGGCGCGCGAGTCCGCGTCGTCCATCTCTTCGGCGAGGTCCCACAGCGTCTGCGCGTCGTCGAGGCGACGCCGCAGGTCCTCGACGCGGCGGACCTCGCCCTGGACGAAGGAGAGCCGGGACGTCACCTTCTGGGCGTTCTCGGGGTCGTCCCACAAGTTCGGGACGGAGGCCTGGGCCTCGAGCTGGGCGACTTCACGGTGCAGCGCGTCGACGTCCACGACCGCCTCGATGCTGGCGAGTGTCGCGGAAAGTTCCTTCAATTCGGCGGGGACGTCCACGACGGTCGAGGGTACGCGGTCCCGACCCCGGCCCGGACCGGCGTCAGCGTCGCCGCCGGGCCGTTCGGCGAGGCTGACCGGGTCACAGGCGGTCGAGGAGGGACTTGGGCGCCACCTGCCGATAGGCGTCGCGGACAAGCTCGTCGACCTCGGCCCAGTCCGGCTCGGCCAGCCCGGCGGCTTGCAGCCGAACGCCGAGCCAGCCCCGATGCCCGACATAGGGCGGCCGGAAGAAGCGCCGCGCATCCTCGGCGATCAGTTCCTCCTGGACGCCGGGCGGCGCCGCGCACCAGAACCCCACGTGCTCGGCGCCGTGGTGATGGGTGTCGAGCATGACGAACAGCGCCTTGCCGCGGACGAAGAAACAGGGCTCGCCGTGGCTGGGCCGCTCGGCCGCCTCGGGCAGGGCCAGGCACAGCGCCCGCAGCCGCTCGACCGGATCGGCGGGGGCCGGTGTGGCCCGCCGCCGGGGTGTGGGTTCGGGCATGGGCCGGTTTGCCTCTTCGCGAGAGCGGGTAGGGCATTGTCGTGGCTGATCTGATCTTTGCACTAGTCCTCCTGCTGGTCGCTGCTGCCGCCGCGGAGCTGGTCCGCGGGACCTGCCGCCGTCAGCTGCTCACTCCCCTCGCCGACCGCACCGTTCCCACCGGCACCTCTGGCACCGTGGCGAAGGCCGCCGCGGGCGCCGTCCGTCAGCGGTAGGGTTTGGCCGGTCCCGCGGCGTAGGGCATTCGTCCTCGGGCGCTGCGTTCTGCCACGCTGAAGCCGTGCGCATCGCCACGTGGAACGTGAACTCGGTCGTTGCCCGGCTGCCCCGCGTCGTCGACTGGCTGGGCGTCGTCGAACCGGACGTCCTGTGCCTGCAGGAACTCAAGACCAGCGCCGACGCCTTTCCCTCCGACGAGATCAACGAACTCGGGTACGAGGTCGCCGCGCACGGGACCGGACGCTGGAACGGCGTCGCCATCCTGTCGCGGGTCGGCGTCGAGGACGTGCGCCGCGGCCTCGACGACGAGCCCGGCTACCTGCCCGAGGACGCGATGCTCGAAGCCCACGAGCCGCGGGCGATCGGCGCGACGTGCGACGGGGTGCGCGTCTGGTCGGTGTACGTGCCCAACGGCCGCGAGGTCGGCCACTCCCACTACGAGTACAAGCTGCAGTGGTTGGCGGCGTTGCGGGGCACGGTCGCCGGCGAGCTGACCGGCGACCGTCCGTTCGTCGTCATGGGCGACTTCAACATCGCACCGACCGACGCCGACGTGTGGGACCCGGCCGCCTTCGCCAACCTCACCCACGTGACGCCTCCGGAGCGGGCCGCGCTCGCCGCGCTGCGTGACCTCGGGCTGAAGGACGTGGTCCCGCGCGGGCTCAAGTACGACACCCCGTACACGTACTGGGACTACCGGGCCGGCATGTTCCACAAGAACCAGGGCATGCGCATCGACCTGGTGTACGCGAGCGCGGCGATCGCCTCGGCCGTCGGCGACGCGTATGTGGACCGCGAGGCGCGTAAGGGGAAGGGACCGTCCGACCACGCCCCCGTGGTCGTCGACTTCGCCCGGCCGGAGTCACGCCGATGAAGGTCTTCGTCGCCGGGGCCACCGGGGTGCTGGGCCGGCCGCTCGTCCCGGCGCTCGTGCGGGCCGGACACGAGGTGACGGGCACGACGCGGTCGCCGGCGCGGACGGGGGCCATCGAGGCGGCCGGGGCAACCGCCGTCGTATGTGACGCGCTCGATCGCGACGCGGTCCATCGAGCCGTCGCGGCCGCCGCGCCGGAGGTCGTGATCCACCAGCTGACCGCGCTGCCGGATCGGTTCGCCCGGCTGCGCAAGGGTTCACCGGAGACCAACCGGTTGCGGACCGAGGGCACCCGTCACCTCGTGGACGCCGCGCTGTCGGTCGGCGCGCGGCGAGTGATCGCGGAGAGCATCGCGTTCCTGTACGAGCCGTCCGGGCCGAGGATCGCGGACGAACAGTCGCCGGTGTGGCAGGACGCTCCCGATCCGTTCGGCACGATGATCGGCGCGCTGCGTGAGCTCGAGCGGATCGTCACGGGGACCGAGGGAATTGACGGCGTGGTGCTGCGCTACGGCGCGCTCTACGGCCCGGGCACCTGGTACGCGCCCGACGGCGACGTGACAGCGCAGGTGCGCAAGCGGCGCTTGCCGATCGTCGGCAGCGGCGAGGGACTGACCTCGTTCGTGCACGTCGATGACGCCGCCGCGGCCACGGTGGGCGCGGTCGTGCGGGGCGCGCCCGGCGTCTACAACATCGTCGACGACGAACCGGTGAGCTATCGCGAGCAGCTGCCCGCGTTCGCCGAGCTGATCGGCGCCCCGGCGCCACGGCACCTGCCGGCGTGGCTGGTGCGGCTGCTCGCCGGAGGCGTCGCCGTGGCGAACTTGACCGCGCAGCGCGGCGCGTCCAACGCCAAGGCCAAGCATGAGCTCGGCTGGACGCTGCGGTACCCGACGTGGCGTGCGGGCTTCGCGGCCGAATTCGGCTGAGGCGGGCGCAACGCCGTCGCCTACGCGGCGCTAGGCGGCGCTGCGGGGGGCTAAGCGGCGCTGCGGGGGGCTAGGCGGCGCTGCGGGGCGCCGCCGGGCGCAACCCGGCCCCACCCGTCGCTACGCGGCGCGCTCGCGGGCGACCGCGACGGCGGCGGCGATCGGTCCGCGGTGGACGGCGCCGTGACCGGGCAGGATCACGTCGGCGGCCACGTTCTCGAGCGCGGCGAGGGCCCGCCGCGTTTCGGCCCGATGGCCGAACATCGGCGCAATCAGCTGCGGGCCCTGGATCCGGGACACGGCATGGCCGGTGATGAGGGCGTCGCCGGTGACGACCACGCCGACTGCGGGCAGGTGGTACGCGCTGTGTCCGGACGTGTGCCCGTGGGTGGCGATCGGCACCGGTCCGCCGGGCAGGTCCAGCGCGCTGTCGTTCGGGAAGGGCTGGGCCTGGGGCACGACGACCTTGTTCGCGGCTCCGACCCGCATGATCCGCATCGACCAGGCGGCGACGCCGGGGCGCCAGATGTTCTTCACGATGTCCATCGGGCCGGCCTGCTCGAGGTAGTCCCGGCGCGCGTGGGCCACCTCGACCGGGTCCATGAACACCGGCGTCCCGTACCGCTCGTGGAAGTGGTTCAGCCCGCCGACGTGGTCGACGTGCGCGTGGGTGAGCAGGATGGCCCGGACGTCCTCAGGACGGCGGCCGATCGCGCGGATCGAGGCCTCGACCGCCGGGGTGTCGCCCGGGTAGCCGGAGTCGATCAGCGTGACGTCGGCGCCGTCACGTACCAGGATCCAGTTGACCTCGGTGCCGCGGGCGAGAAAGACGTCGTCGGCCACTTCGGTGACGTGATCGGTCATCTCATCACAGTAGGGTCGCGGTCATGCGCGCGCTGGTTTACGACGCGTTCGGCGAGCTGCCCGAGGTCCGCGACGTGCCGA
Organism: Jatrophihabitans sp.; assembly: GCA_036264855.1. Classification (GTDB taxonomy): domain Bacteria; phylum Actinomycetota; class Actinomycetes; order Mycobacteriales; family Jatrophihabitantaceae; genus Jatrophihabitans. The sequence continues at coordinate 33,350 of DATAQD010000199.1, forward strand.
AGCCGGCCTGCCCGCCGCACGGTGCGGTGATCCGGGTCGAGGCCACCGGGGTGTGCCGCAGCGACTGGCACGGCTGGCTGGGCCACGACCCGGACATCGTCCTGCCGCACACGCCCGGGCACGAGTTCGCGGGCATGGTCGCCGAGGTCGGCCCGGAGGTGCGGACGGCGGCGGTGGGGCAGCGGGTGACCGTGCCGTTCGTGTGCGGGTGCGGGTCGTGTGAGCAGTGCCGGGCCGGCGACGAGCAGGTGTGTCCGAACCAGACGCAGCCGGGGTTCACCCACGCCGGCTCGTTCGCGGAGTTCGTCGCGGTGCACCATGCCGACGTCAACCTCGTCCCGCTGCCGGACGCGATCGACAGCGTGACGGCGGCGTCCCTGGGTTGCCGGTTCGCGACGGCGTACCGCGCGGTCGTGGCGCACGGCGAGGTGGCGCCCGGGTCGTGGGTGGCGGTGCACGGGTGCGGCGGGGTGGGACTCGCCGCGGTCATGATCGCGGCCGCGCACGGGGCGCGGGTCGTCGCCGTGGACGTGGACCCGGCGGCCTTGGCGTTGGCTGCGGAGTTCGGTGCGGTGCACACGGTTGCTCCGCCGGCGGCCGACGAGATCGTCCGGCTCACCGGTGGCGGCGCGCACGTGAGCGTCGAGGCACTGGGCCGCGCGTCGACGTTGGGTGACTCCATCGCGGGCCTGCGCCGCCGCGGCCGGCACGTCCAGGTCGGGCTGCTGCTCGCCGCCGACGCCGATCCTCCGGTCGACATGGCCGCGGTGATCGGGCGCGAGCTGGAGATCATCGGCAGCCACGGCATGGCGGCGCACGCCTACCCGCAGTTGCTGGCCGAGATCGCCGACGGGCGGCTGCGGCCGGACCGTCTGGTGTCGCGGGTGATCGGACTCGAAGACGCGCCGGCGGCCCTCGCTGGCCTCGGATCCGGTGGCCGCGCCGGGGTGACCGTGATCAGCCTGGACCGGTGACCGGACCGCTCGTGCCGGTTAGGGTGCGCTATGGCGACCTGGGAGTACACCGAACTGGCCAGCTCCGGGTACGGCACGGGCTACCACGCCGCGAGCCTGGCCCGGGCGGCGGCGGTGAACGACTACTACGTCCGGCTCAACGAGCTGGGCGCGCAGGGCTGGGAGCTCGTGGCCGAGACCCGCTCCGTCGAGACGACCAAGGCAGAGGGCAACTACCTCATCTCGTCCACCCTCAAGCGCCAGGTGACCTGAGCGCTCGCACGGCCCGGCCGCAGAGCTGAGCCTCGCGCCCGGGCACAAAATGCTGTATCGCGCTGCTTTGCTCTGTGCTGTATCGCGCTGCTTTGCTCTGCTCACTCCGAGTGAGCACACGCTCCGTGCTGGTTAGCAGAGCAAAGCAGCGCGACAACGCCAGCGACCGCGACCGCGACCGCGCCGGCGACCGCTCCCGTCACCGTCGAGCGCGCCGACGCCTGCGGGAATCGCGACGGCGAGCGTCAGCCAACTACCGCGGCACGGGCCGAGGACGTCGCGGTGTGGCGGACGTGGGCGCGGCCGAAGAACCGGCCGAACGCGAGCGACATGGTCTGCGAGCAGGTGAGCGTGAGGCGGCGCCGGTCGGGCGAGAGCGCTGCAGTCACCTGAACACGGCGGCGCTGCGGGTCGCGCGCCAGATACGCGCCGACCACCCGGTCCACGTCGACGAACTGCAGCGCGTCGCCGGCCGCGACCGCGCCGCTGCGGTCGAGATCGGCCGAACTGGCCGCCGCCGCCGCGGCCGCCCCGTCACACACGTCCTGCAGTCCACGCTGCTGCACGAACGCGTCGCCCAGCGCGATCGAGCCGGCCACCATCAGCAGCGCCAACAGGAAGAACCCGAGAATCATCGGGATCGTCGAGCCGCGGTCATCCTCCCAGCGCCGGCTCACCGACCGACCTCCCGGAAGTCGTCGACGTGCACCACGTAGGTCCCGGTCGTACGGATGCCTTGGCCGGTCAGGACGGAGGGCACCGCGGGCAGTTGGGCGCGCCGGGTGACGCAGACCGTGAACTCGGCGCCGGCCACCAGCCGCGGCGCGATCGCGGGGGCGTCGCAGCGCGCGCCCGATGCCACGAACCGGACCGAGGCGTCGTCGGGCAGCCCCTGGTCGGTGAGCGCGAGGCGGACGGCCGCCCGCACCCGCCGCTGCGCGTCCCCGGCCGTGTTGCTGGTGGCGAAGGCCCGCCCGGCGTCGCGGGCGGCCTGCGTGACGGCCAGTTGGTTGCGCTGCACGGTGGCCACCGCCGCGATCACGTAGACGAGCGGCACCATCACGATCACCGCGACGAAGACGAACTCGATGGTCGCGCTGCCACCGTCGTCGCTGCGCCTCACGGCCGTGCCTCACGCAGCACCGAGGAGGTCACGTCGATCGTCAACGGCAGGCCCAGCGGCAGGAACAACAACCGGATCCGACCCCGGCAGCGCACGGTCGTCACGTCCAGCCCGGACACACCGTCGCGGGCCGCGACGCCGGTGCAGGTGATCGCCGTAGCGTCGGCATCGTCCAGTCCCTGCCGAATCAGTTGATCGGCCCGAGTGCCACCGTCGCGGGGATCGACGCCCTGCGCCGCCGCGTACCGGGCGGCGTCGGCGGCCGAGGCGGCGGCCACGTTGCGAGCGTAGAAGTAGATCGCCACCTGCAACACCCCGAGCAACAACATGATCAACAAGACCGAGATCATGACGAAGTCGACGACAGCGGCACCGGCGTCGTCGCAGCTGCGCCGCCGCGTTCCGCCCGGCTGGGGCATGGCTACTTGCTGCTGGAGACCGAGTCGATGATGCCCGACAGGGCGGTCTTGATCTGCGGCTCGAAGATCCCGATGATCGCGACGACGAGGATCGCCGTCATCACCGTCACCATCACCCAGCCCGGCACGTCACCCCGGTCGTCCCGAAGGCGGTCGCGCGCCGCCAGCAGCAACGTCGCCAGGTACGCGAACAGTTGCATTTCGACCTCCTCGTCCTCCCTCAACGCGCCAGCGACGTGAGCGTCAGCAGGCCCGGGAACAACGCGAACAACACGGTGATCGGCAGGATCAAAAAGACCACCGGCACCATCATCGAGATCTCCTTGCGACCGCCGGCCTCGAGCAGCGCCCGCTTGCCGACCTCACGGACGTCGATGGCCTGGGCGCGCAGCACCTCGGCCAGCGGGGTGCCGCGCTCGATGGCTACGACCACGCCCTGCAGGAAGCGCGCGAAGGACTCCATGGTGGTCCGCTCGGCGAGTTCGGCCAGTGCTCTCGTCACCGGCGTTCCGGATCGGGCCCGGGCCAGCGCCCGGTCGAGGTCACCGGCCAGCTCGCCGCCGGTGAGCCGGCACACCCGCTCCAGCGCGTCGACCGGCGACTCGCCGGCCACCACCGCCAGGGCGAGCAGGTCGGCCACCACCGGGAACTCGGACAGCATCGCCGATTCACGCGACTCGAGCCGGCGGGTCAGCCACCAGTCGCGGCCGAGCACACCGCCCGCCAGTCCACCCAGCCCAGCCAGGATCACCAGCAGCGGATCGACGGCACCGTGCAGGAGCCCACCGATCAGGGCGACGACCGCCGCGAGCGCGGCACCGACCGCGCCCCACACGACCTGCTCGACGCGGAATTCCTCCACGCTCATCGGCGCGCCCAACCCGTTGAGCCGGCGCCGCACGGACCCGGACCCGCCCACGACCCGGTCCAGGAACGCGACCGCCTCGCCGAGGACCGGACCGAACAGCCGACGCGCCACCGCGAACGGCGCCGAGCTCGCGGACGGGCGGGCCAGCAGCTTCGACGGCGGCGGCGTGTCGCCGAGGTAGGGCGCGATGCGATCCGTGAGCCGCACCGCGCGCATCGGCGGCGTCGCCCGGACCGCGACCACGATGCCGCTGGCGGCCACCAGTCCGAGCACTGCACCCGCGAGCCACAGCCCGGTCATCGCAGCACTCGCCGTTCCTCGGGCAGCCGCCCGATGTGCAGCATGAGCCGGTAGGCCACGACGCACACGGCGGCGCCGATGCCGAGCAGCAACGTGCCGCCCGGTGAGTCATACGGCTGCAGTGTCGTGGACTGCGTCCCCAGCAGGAGGAGTACGGCCCACGGCGCGGCCACGGCGAGCCGGGCCGCGTTGACGACCCAGCCCTGGCGAGTCTCGAGCTCGGAGCGGGTGCGGGCATCGGCGCGCAGCAGCTCGGACAGCGTCCGCAGCACGGTGCCGAGATCGCTGCCGCCGACCTCGCGGGCGACGCGCATCGTCTCGCTGACCCGATCTCCGACCGGGTCGGCGAGGTCGTCCTTCAAGGCGTCCAGGCACTCACCGAAGCGACCAGTCGCCCGGTACGCGGCGGCGAAACGCGCGAACGGCGCGCGCAACTCGGCCGGGCCGCGAACCGCCAACGCCGCCAGACCTTCCGGCAGCGACATCCCGGCCCGCACGGCCGAGGCGAGGTTGTCGATCGCCTCGGGCCACACCTCGCGCAAGGCGGCCTGCCGGCGCCGGCGCATCCGGCGCACGATCACGGGCGGCAGGAAGAACGCGAACCCGCCGAAACACGCGGCGATGCTGACGGTCTTGGTGATCGCGAGGACGACGGCGAGGGCCACCAGCGCGCACAGGACCTGCGCGCCGAGCAGTTGCGCCGGACCGACGCCGTCCACGCCGGCCTGCCGCAACACGTCGCGGCGCCGTTCGGCCCATCCAGGCGAGGCGGGCGCCCTACGCCGCGGAGCCCGCGGCCCGCTGCGCCAGATCAGCAACAGCCCGAGTCCGGCGATCAGTCCGAGCAGGGCCCCCATGTCAGCGCTCCGCCGCGGCTTGCAACCGGTCCGAGCGGTGACCCAGAGCGTGGATGAGGTCGATGCCCGCGGCTTCGTAGCGGTCCGGGTGCGGTGGGTAACCCTCGGCCCGCTCCAAACGCCCGCGGCGCGAGGTGAAGATCTCCGCCGTCTCGATCACGTCAGTCTCGATCCGCCCGGTGACACCGACGATCTCGCGCACCCGCCGGGCTCCGGACGCCTCGATGCCGAGGTGCACCACGAGGTCGACGCTGGCCGCGACCGTGGGGACGACAAAGGCCGCCGAGACGTTCTCGCCGGCGAGCAGCGGCAGCGTGCACATTTTCACGAGGGCCTCGCGAGCCGAGTTCGCGTGCAAGGTGCACATGCCGGGAATTCCGCTGTTGAGCGCGATCAGCAGGTCGAGGCATTCCGCCTGCCGCACCTCGCCGACGATCAACCGGGATGGGCGCATGCGCAGCGCTTCCCTCACCAGTCGACGCAGCGGGATCTCACCCGCCCCTTCCAGGTTCGGCTGCCGCGTCTGCATGGCGACGACGTCGGGCAATCGCACGGACAGCTCGAAAACCTCCTCGACCGTGACCACCCGCTCACGGGCCGGGATCGCGCCGCACAACGCGTTGAGCAGTGTCGTCTTGCCGGCCTGCGTCCCGCCGGCGAGCAGGATGTTGAGCCCGGCCGTCACCGACGCCTCGAGGAAGCCCGCGGCCTGCTGGGTCAGCGACCCCGCCGCCACCAGCTCGTCCACCGACCGCAGCCCGATCGCGAATTTGCGGACGTTAACTGCCATGTGCCGACGGGTGATATTCGGGATCACCACGTGCAGACGCGAGCCATCGGGCAGCATCGCGTCCACGAACGGCGTCGACAGGTCGATGCGCCGACCGGTGGGACGGAGCATCCGCTCGACCAGCTCGGCGACCTGCTCGCCGGTGAGGATCAGCGTGGTCAGTTCGGACCGGCCGTGCCGCGCGATGAACACCCGGCCCGGTTCATTGATCCAGATCTCCTCGATCGAGTCGTCATCAAGGAGCGGCTGCAGCGGTCCGAAGCCGGCGACCGCATCCAGCACCGTGCGGGTGGCCGCGACAACATCCCCCACCGGCGGCATCGCCGCCGTGATCGCCCGGTCGCGGTAGTCGCCGACGACCTCGTCCACGAGCCGGGCGACGACGGCCGGTTCGGCGATCGGATCGATGCCTCGCTCACGGACGAGTTCGCGGACCTCGTTCTCGAGAATCGCCTGCGCCGAAGATGCCACCGCACACTCTCCGAGCCCATCCGATGACCAGGATGGACCGAGAGTAGGCGACAATCCCGGCATTCGGGAGCCCTCGGCGCATATCTGTGGACGACGTGGTGCGCGTCCACCCGCGCTCAAGCGGGCACCGGCCCGCTGCAGCTCGGATTGACGGCCGCCGGCGGCGATTCAGCTGGTTACCCCGCCGCGTCGGGCCCTCGGAGTCTGCCGCTCAGCCCGCCGGCGGATCGGCGTTGTCCTGGCCCTCGACCTCGCCGGCTTCGTCCTCGTCGTCGTCGCCGAGGAACCCGAGCCAGGTCTCGATCGGGAACGACTGCCCGCCCTGGATGACGTTGACGAGCACCAGCCCGTTGCCGGAGTGGAACTTCAGCTCCTCGGTGTCCTCCTCCGCGGTGATGAAGTCGTTGCCGGTGACGTAGTCGGCGCCGACGAGTTCACTGACGTAGACGTTCTGCGGCGCGATCGCGCCCTGCAGCACCTGGTCGAGGTGGAACTCGAGGGTGACCTCCGGCGTGTTCGTGTAGAGCGCGGCCGAACCGGCGTTGGTGTGCGTGTAGAAACCGGCGCCCAGCCGCCCGCCTCCGAACGCGTTGGCCACCTGCTGTACGCCACCGCGGGCGATGTTCATGGCGTGCGCCGCGGTGGTGACGTGGTAGACGACGGTGCCCGCGCCCACCTGCCACCGGGCCCACTGGGCCGGGTCGGTGACGTGCTCGTCGGCTGGGGCCGGTTCGACGAACGCCGCGGCCTCGGGCTGGGCGTAGGCCTCGGGCTGGGCGTAGGCCTCGGGCTGGGCGTCGGCCCCGCCTTCGGGCTGGGCGTACGCGTCGCCAACGGGCGGGGCGTACGGGTCGGCGCCGGCGGCGTACGGATCGGTCAACTGAGCCACATCCCCGAATAGCGGGCGAGAGATTGAACCTGGACGCTAGCCCCGAATGCGGCAGATGTCGATCATCGAGCGCCCGTGGGTTGGGAGCGGCGGCTTCCTGGGTAGGTTCGAGCCACGGACCTGCCCGAGTTCGCGACGACCTGATGGAGATCATGACCGACACGAACACGGGGCCGCAGATCGCCGGCCTCGGATCGGTGCTCGCCGGCCGCTACCGACTCGAAGCGTGTGTCGGGCGCGGCGGCATGGCCGACGTGTACCGCGCCCAGGATGAGTTGCTGCACCGGACGGTGGCGATCAAGCTGTTCCGGGTCGACGCGGCCCAGGACACCGAGCGGCGCCGCATCGACGCCGAGATGCGCACCCTCGCCGGCCTGCGGCACCGGGGCCTCGTCACCCTCTTCGACGCCAGCGCCACCGGCGACGAGTCGTCGGGTCAGGCGCCCTATCTGGTCATGGAGTGCATCGACGGCGAGACGCTGAGGTCGCGGATCGCCGCTGGGGCGCTGCCCCCGGCCGAGGTCGCCGCAATCGGCGCCGAACTCGCGTCGTCCCTGCGCTACGTCCACTCCAACGGGGTCGTGCACCGCGACATCAAGCCGGCCAACATCCTGCTGGACGCACCCGACGACGGTTCCTCGACGCCGTCGGCCAAGCTCACCGACTTCGGCATCGCCCGGCTCGCCGAGAGCGCGCATCTCACCGACCTGGGCAGCACGGTCGGTACCGCGAGCTACGTGAGCCCTGAACAGGCGCGCGGCAAGGCGATCGGACCGGCGAGCGACGTCTACTCACTGGGGCTGGTGCTGATCGAGTGCCTGACGGGTCACATCGTGTACCCGGGGACCGGCGTCGAGGCTGCGGTCGCGCGGCTGAACCATCCGGCCCCCGTCCCCGCGCCGTTCGGGCCCGAGTGGTTCCAGCTGCTGAGCCAGATGACGGAGCCGGACCCGGATGCCCGCCCCAGCCCCGATCACGTCGTCGCGACCCTCACCGCGCTGTCGGCCGGGGAGCCCGCGGTCGACCCGAATGCGGCGACCCTGGCGGTCCCCCTCGCGGCGGTGCGCGAAGCCGCCGCGAACGCCACGCCGGCCAACTCGCAGGACCCGACGGCGACGACCGTCCTGCCCGCGGTTACCTCCCCGCCGGCCGGAGCCGCGGACCGCCCGCGCCGATCGGCTCGGCGGTCCGGCCTGCTCGGCGCCGCCATCGCGGGGGTCGTGGCGCTCATCGTCGTGCTGGCCGTCATCCAGGCCTCGTCGGGAGGGTCACCGAGCGGTGTCCCGGCGGCCCAGCCGTCCTACGCGGCCGCCGCCGGCCCGCTGGGCACGGACCTGCGGACCCTCGAAGGGACGCTGACCGGCGGCGACGCCGCGCTACCCCAGCTGCGCCTCGACGTCCGCGACCTCGCGGCCGCGGCCGCGACCGGGAACTTCTCCGGTGCCCGGGCCGCTCTGCACACGCTGCAGCTCGACGCCGCCGCCGCGCACGCCGCCGGCGCCCTCGGCGAAGACACGCTGACGAGGATCCGCGCGGCCATGGCGCCGCTGCCGGCTGACATCACCGAGGCGGCGGCCGCCGCCCGCCGCGCGGCCGCGACCACCTCGCCCGCACACTCGACGCATGCCCGCACGACGGCGAAGGCTCCCGCCCCGGCGCCCGCGCCGCCGCACGACAAGAAGAAGCACGGGAAGGGCGAGGACTAGCCCCCTCTCGACCGCACGGCATGCACGGCCGCACCGATGAGCGCGGCGGCGTCCGAATTGACGGCCAACCGGATCTGCGGCAGGCCCGTCCCCTCGGCTCCGGCCCGGAACGCGGGCTCGAACAGGTCCCACGACGCGGACATCGAGCCGCCGATCACCAGCACGTCGGCGCGGAAGCCGGACAGGCACGAACCCAACACCCGGCCCAGCGTCACGAACGCCTGGCCCAGGACGTGGCCCGCGGTGCGATCTCCGGCGCGGGCCAGCTCGGCGATCTCCCGGACGTCGGCGTCCCGATCGCCGCCAGCGGCCGCGAAGGCCCGCCGGATCGCCCGCCGCGACACGGTCTCCTCCAGCGGCTGCCCGCCCACCGACAACCGGTGGAGGCGGCCGCCCGGCGGGTCGCCGGGATCCGTCACGACGCCGCCGACGAGCCACCCGGACCCGACCCCGGTGCCGAGCGTGATGCCGACGCACCGGCGCGACCCCTTCGCCGCGCCGGCCGCCCATTCGCCGAGCACGAACGCGTCCGCGTCATTGAGAAAGGCAACCCGGCCCCGCAGCCGCGTCCGCAGGCCATCGCCCACGTCGACGCCGCGCAGTGCGGTGAACTTGCCGACGCCCTCGAACTGCCCGATGCCGCGCTGGTAGTCGAACGGGTCCGGCATGGCGACGCCCCACGTCGCCCCGGCCGGCGCGGACAGCGACCGGCCGGCGCGCGCGAAGCGATCGAACAGGACCTCGGCGGACGCGTCGGCGTCGAGGGAGTACCGCGTCGTCGCACCCACCTGCCACGTGGACGGATCGATCACCGCGGCGCTGACATGCGTACCGCCGACCTCCAGGACCGGGACGAGGGCGTTGCTCACCTGCTCGTTCTACCCGATGCCGTCTACTGGGCGAGCTTGTACTCCTTGAGCAGGCCGCGGCTGATGATCGTCTTCTGGATCTCGGACGTGCCCTCGCCGATGAGCAGGAACGGCGCCTCTCGCATGAGGCGTTCGATCTCGTATTCCTTGGAGTAGCCGTAGCCGCCGTGGATGCGGAACGAGTCCTGGGTGACCTCGGCGCAGTACTCCGAGGCGAGCAGCTTGGCCATCCCGGCTTCCACGTCGTTGCGCTCGCCGGCGTCCTTGAGCCGGGCGGCGTTGACCATCAGCAGATGCGCGGCCTCGACCTTGGTGGCCATCTCGGCCAGCTTGAACGCCACCGCCTGGTGCTCGGCGATCTGCTTGCCGAAGGTGCGGCGCTGCTGGGCGTAGGCGACGGCCAGCTCGAAGGCGCGGATCGAGATGCCGCAGGCCCGGGCCGCGACGTTCACGCGGCCGACCTCGACCCCGTCCATCATCTGGTAGAAACCGCGGCCGCGGGCGTCCGCGCCGCCGAGGACCGCATCGGCCGGGACGCGAACGCCGTCAAGCACCATCTCGGTGGTCTCGACGCCCTTGTACCCCATCTTCTCGATCTTGCCGGGAATCGTCAGCCCGGGCCGGGTCTCCCCGAAACCCGGCTCCTTCTCGATCAGGAACGTCGTCATGTTCTTGTACACCGACTCGGCGCCGAGGTCTTCCTTGACCAGCGTGGCGACGACCCCGGCCCGGGCACCGTTGGTCAGCCACATCTTCTGGCCGTTGAGCACGAACTCGTCGCCGTCGATCACCGCGCGGGACTTGATCGCCGCGACGTCCGAACCGCACTCGGGCTCGCTCATCGAGAACGCACCGCGCACCTCGCCGCTGGCCATCTTCGGCAGCAGCCGGGCCTTCTGCTCCTCGGTACCGTGCTGGGCCAGCATGTAGGCGACGATGAAATGGGTGTTGATCACGCCCGAGATCGACATCCAGCCGCGCGCGATCTGCTCGACCACGAGCGCGTAGGTCAGTAGCGACTCACCCAGGCCGCCGTACTGCTCGTCGATCATGAGACCGAACAGGCCCATGTCCTTCATGCCCTCGACGATCGCCTCCGGGAACTCGTCCTTGTGCTCGAGTTCGGTGGCGTAGGGCAGGATCTCCTTGTCCACAAAGGTCTTCACCGCGGACAAGATCTCGGTCTGGACGTCGGTCAAT
>DATAQD010000231.1:0-18604 GCA_036264855.1 Jatrophihabitans sp.
TGGTCGACCCGCACGAGCAAGGAGTCGCCGTCGCAGTCCAGGGCCACCGTCTTGACGTACTGCACGTTTCCGGAGGTCTCGCCCTTGACCCAGTACTCCTCCCGCGAGCGGGACCAGTAGGTGGCGCGGCCGGTCGTCAACGTCCGATGCAGCGCCTCGTCGTCCATCCAGCCGACCATGAGCACGTCGCCGGTGTCGTACTGCTGGACCACGGCGACGACGAGCCCGGCGGCGTCACGCTTCAGGCGCGCGGCGACGGCCGGGTCGAGGGCGGACGGGGCGCGCGGTTGCATGGCGTCGATTGTGCCCGAACACCGCCTAGGCGCCTGCGGGTAGCCAGACCGTCACGGTGCTGCCCGACTCGACGGAGCTGTCGAAGCGGACGGTTCCGCCGTGCGCGCGCACGATCGCGGCCACGATCGACAGCCCCAGCCCGGTGCCGCCGCGCGCGCGGGTACGGGACTTGTCGGCGCGCCAGAAGCGTTCGAAGACCTGGGCGGCCTCGTCGGGCGGCAGGCCCGGCCCGCCGTCGGCGACCTGGATTGTCGCGCCGGGGCCGTCCGGCCGGGCGCGCACGAGGATCGGCCGGCCGGCGGCGGTGTGCACGGCGGCATTGGTGACGAGATTGCGGACCACGCGCAGCAGTTGGTCGCGGTCCCCGGATATGGGCGGTCCCGGCTCGACCTCGACGTCGATGCGTCGATCCGGGAACGCCGCCCGGGAACCCACCACGGCGTCCTCCACCAGATCGGCGATGTCGACGGGCACCCGGTCGGCGGTGTGCGTGCTCGCATCGGCGTCGCCGCGCGCCAGCAGCAACAGGTCGTCGACCAGGCGCGACATCCGGGTGCCTTCGGACTCGATGCGGTCGAGGTTGTCCTCGGCCGGGTTGCCCACCGCGCGCTGCATCCGGGCCAGCTCGGCGTAGCCGCGGATCGAGGTCAGCGGGGTCCGCAACTCGTGCGAGGCGTCGGCCAGGAACTGGCGCATGCGCTGCTCGCTCTCCAGCCGGGCCGCGAACTGGGTTTCCACGGCGCCGAGCAGGGTGTTCATCGACTGCGCGAGCTGGCCGACCTCGGTCCCCTCCTCGACGACGGGCACGCGGCGGTCCAGCCCCGCGCCCTCGGGCGACAACTCGGCCGCGACCTCCTGCACCGTGCCGGTGACCCGGTACAGGTTGCGCAGGCTGCGCCGCACGCCCCACGAGGTGGCAGCGAACGCGAGTAACACCGCAGCCGAGCCGATGAACAGCTCCAGGCGGACGAGGCGGTGCACTGTCGTTTCGACCTCGCGGGTCGAGAGGCCGGTGACGACGATGAGACCGGTGGTTGGCGTCGTCGGCTGTGCGGTGACCCGCAGCTCGTCCGAACCACTGTCGATCGTCATCGTCTGGCTCGGGTCCTTCGCGAAGGACGAGGCCTGGCCGGGCGACAGGGTCAACGTGGTCACCTGCCCGCCGTAGACCTCGGCCTGGACCTGGCCGGTCGGTGACAGCACCGCAATCCATTCGTGCACGCTCAATGGCGCGCCGTTGTTGAAGCAGTTCATGTCATTGCCGTTGAGCCGGCTCTGAATGATGCAGCGCTCGATGTAGCCGGCGTTTTGGGCCGCCGACGCGGCAACCTGTTGGTCGAGTCGGCCGAGCAGATAGTTGCGCAAGAAGTAGTAAGTCCCCGACCCGATCGCGAAGACGAGCAGGACGACGAGGGCGACCACGCCGGCGACAAGTCGTGAGGTCAGGCTGCGTAACCACAGGCGTTGGGCTCGGCGCCGCGGTCCGACCGACAACGACTCCTGGGCCGGCGGGGCAACGGGGTTGGGGGCGGCCGACGGGTACGCCGCGTCCGGCCGGAACTCGTCGACGCTCACGGCGTTCTGGTCACGTGCGCGGCGCCTTGATGACGTAGCCGGCGCCCCGGATGGTGTGGATGAGCTTGGGCTCGACGTTGTCGATCTTCTTGCGCAGGTATCCGATGTAGAGCTCGACGATGTTGGACTGTCCCTGGAAGTCGTACTTCCAGACCCGGTCCAGGATCTGCGTCTTCGACAGGACGACGCGTTCGTTGCGCATCAGGTAGCGCAGGAGTTCGAACTCGGTGGCGGTGAGGTGCACCTCGACGCCGGCCCGGGTGACCTCGTGGCTGTTCTCGTCCAGCTCGAGGTCGGCGACGGCCAGCACGCCGTCGCGGCCGGCGTCCGGGGCGGATCGGCGCAACACCGCGTGGACCCGGGCGAGCAGCTCCTCGATGCTGAACGGTTTGACGACGTAGTCATCAGCGCCCGCGCGCAACCCGACGATGCGGTCGCTCGCGGCGTCGCGCGCGGTCAGGAAGATCACCGGAACCTGGCTGCCGGCCGCGCGCAGGTTCTGCAGCACTCCGAGCCCGTCCAGGCCCGGCATCATGACGTCGAGCACGATCAGATCCGGGTTGACCTCGGCCACCTTCGCAAGCGCCGCCGTGCCGCTGTCGGCCGTCACGGTCTCGAAGCCGTCGAAGCGCAGGGCCGACGACACGAGGTGCGTGACGTTGTCCTCGTCGTCGACGACCAGGACCCGTCGCTTCGTCGTCGCGGACGTCACGGTTGCTGCACTCATTACGCTGACTCCCCAAGGTGTCGTCTTGGTCCCCGCTGTGTCCATCCTGAGCACAGCGGGTAAGCCGCAGATGGGTGCCAGCTGAGAACAGGATAGGTGTGGCGACGCGATCGCAACAGCGGACTACCCCGCTGAGGCGTCTTCCTTGCGCGCATCGGCGGACCGCCGACGCCCCACGAAGCGCGACGACGTCGGGGTGGCGTCGCCGGTCGGGGCCGAGCCCGCGGGCATCACCGGCCGCGGGGCCGGGCGCCCGCCGAACAGCCGCACGAACAGGGTCGGTGCCCGCCGGCCCACGTGGTCCCACGCCTGCGGGTGGAACGCGGTGACGATCGCCACTAGCGCCGTGAACAGCACCAGCATCGAGATGTACGTGCCGCCCTTGGTGCTGTCGAGGACGAAGTCGACGGCCGTCCCGAGCAACCCGACCTGAATGAGCACGAACGGCCAGCGCCGCCGGCCGTTCAGCAGCCAGAGCAGCGACACCAGCGTGGCCACGAACAGGACCAGGCACACGATGCCGACGACCAGTTCACCCTGCTTGGTGCTCGTCACGTCCGGCGGCACGACGGGGTGGACGCTGCCGTGCACGATGAACATGACGGTGTACACCGCCAGGAACGGGAGCGCGCCGGTCCCCGCCGCCACGGCGGCCACAACTGCCGGCGGGGTCTCACGGACCTCGTCGTCGTCCTCGCGCACTCGTCTGCGCACGTGTCTCCCTCGTACGGCAGCCACGCCGGCGTGGCTACGCTCCCAGGATGCAGCATCACGCCGCCGCCGAGCGGCTCGCGCTGAGCGAAACCCTACGCCGCACCGGCCCGGGCGCCGAGACCTTGTGCGGGGACTGGAGCGCCGCCCAGCTCGCCGCGCACCTCGTCCTGCGCGAGCGTTCGGTGGTCGAACTCCTCGGCCGGCTCCCGTCCCGGCAGCTGCGCCAGCTCGCCCAGCGCCAGATCGACCGGCTCGTCGCCGTCGAGCCGTACGAACGCATCGTCGATGCCGTGGCGGCCGGGCCCTCCTGGACCGATGCGATGTGGCCGATCCCCACGTCGGCGATCTGGTCCCTGCCCCCCGTGCGCGAACACGCGAACCTGCTCGAGTACCTCGTCCACCACGAGGATGTCCGGCGGGCCGCGCCCGGGTGGGAACCCCGGCAGCTGCCGATCCAGACCCACGACGCCGTCTGGAATCGCCTGGCCACGGCGGGACGGATCACCCTGCGCAACGTCGGGATCGGGCTGGTGCTGGTCGCGCCGTCCCGCGGTGAGATCCGGACCCGGTTGGCGCGGCGGGGCGCGCCCGTGGTGACGGTCACCGGCGATCCCGTCGAGCTGGCGATGTTCGTCTTCGGCCGGCTCACGGTCGCGGGCGTGGAGTACGACGGAGCGCCGGCCGAGATCGCCGCGGTGAAGGGCGCCGACATCTCGATCTAGCTCAGCGGACGGTGACCCCGCTGCGGCGCAGGCTGTCCTTGACCGCCCCGATGGTCAGGTCGCCGAAGTGGAAGACGCTGGCCGCGAGGACCGCGTCGGCCCCGGCCGCGACGGCCGGCGCGAAGTGCTCGACGGCGCCCGCTCCGCCGCTGGCGATGACCGGCACGGTCACCGCCGCGCGGACCAGCCGGATGAGTTCCAGGTCGAAGCCGTCCTTCGTTCCGTCGGCGTCCATCGAGTTCAGCAGGATCTCGCCGGCGCCCAGGTCGGCGGCCCGCCGCACCCAGTCGACCGCGTCGATCCCCGTGCCCTGGCGCCCGCCGTGGGTCGTCACCTCGAACCCGCTCGGGGTGGGCGAGTTCCCCGCTCGTACCCGGCGGGCATCGGCCGACAGCACGAGCACCTGGTTGCCGAAACGCTGCGCGATCTCCGCGATGAGCGCCGGGCGCGCGATGGCGGCGGTGTTGACGCCGACCTTGTCCGCGCCGGCGCGCAGCAGCGCGTCGACGTCGGCCACGCTGCGGACTCCCCCACCGACGGTCAGTGGGATGAACACCTGCTCGGCGGTGCGCCGCACCACCTCGTAGGTGGTCTCGCGTCCGCCCGACGACGCGGTGATGTCGAGAAAGGTCAGTTCGTCGGCGCCCTGCTGGTCGTAACGGCGGGCCAGTTCGACCGGGTCGCCGGCGTCGCGGAGCCCGGCGAAGTTGACGCCCTTCACGACTCGCCCGGCGTCGACGTCCAGGCACGGGATGACCCGGACGGCAACGCTCATCCCCACAGTCTGCCAAGCCCGATCAGGTCAGCGGACGGCGGCGAGCGCCTCGGGCAGCGTGAATGCCCCGGCGTAGAGGGCCTTGCCCACGATCGCGCCCTCGACCCCGAGGTCGACCAGCCCGGCGATCGCGCGCAGGTCCGCCAGGGACGACACGCCGCCGCTGGCCACGACCGGCGCGGACGTGCGGGCGCAGACATCGCGCAGCAACTGCACGTTGGGACCGGTGAGCGTGCCGTCCTTGTGGACGTCGGTGACGACATAACGAGCACAACCGTCGGCGTCGAGCCGGGCCAGCGTCTCCCACAGATCGCCACCGTCTTGGGTCCAGCCCCGGGCGGCGAGGGTCGTGCCGCGCACGTCGAGACCGACGGCGATCTTGTCGCCGTGCTCGGCGATGGCGCCGCGCACCCAGTCGGGTGACTCCAGCGCGGCGGTGCCGAGATTCACCCGGGCGGCGCCGGTCGCCAGAGCGGCGGCGAGCGACGCGTCGTCGCGGATACCTCCGGACAGCTCGACGGCGACGTCGAGCGCGGCCACGACCGATGCGAGCAGGTCGCGGTTGTCGCCGCGGCCGAACGCCGCATCCAGGTCGACGAGATGGATCCATTCGGCGCCGTCGCGCTGCCAGGTGAGGGCCGCGTCGAGCGGTTCGCCGTAGGACGTCTCGGTGCCCGCGGCGCCCTTCACCAGGCGCACGGCAGCGCCGTCGGCCACGTCGACCGCGGGGAGCAGTACGAGCGTCACTTGCGGCTCCGATCGAAGAAGAGCGCCACCAGCACCGGGGCGCCGACGACAAAGACCAGCGTGGCGCCGAGGACGGCGGCCACCGACCGACTGACCACGAACACGACGACCAGCGACACCAGGATCAGGGTCGCCAGCGCGCCCCAGGTCTCGCGTCGGCGCCGGAAGCCGGGGCCATGCTGCCAGATGCGCACGCGTCGCCAGGCCAGGGCCCGGCGTTCCTGGCGAGCCCGCTCGGCCGCCGCCCGCTCGCGCGCCGCGCGGCTGCGTTCGGCCGCCGCCGCCGCGGCCGCGTGTCGCTCGGCCCGGGCCGCCTGCCGGGCCTTGCTCATGGTCGGCTCATCCGGTGGCCAGCCAGTTCTCGAGCAGCGTGGCCCCGGCGTCGCCGGACTTCTCCGGGTGGAACTGGGTCGCGCTCACGACGCCGTGTTCGACAGCCGCGACGAACGGTTCGCCGTGCACGGTGCGGGCCACCTGGCCGTCGGTCGCGTGCACCGCGTAGGAGTGGACGAAGTAGAACCGGGTGTCGGCGGCGAGGCCGGCGAACAGCCGCGAACCCGGCGGCGCCTGGACCGTGTTCCAGCCCATGTGCGGCAGCACCGGCGCCCGCAGAGGCTCGACCCGCCCGCGCAGCACGCTCATCCCCTTCGTCTCAACCCCGTGCTCGACCCCGGCGTCGAACAGCACCTGCATGCCGACGCAGATGCCGAGCACCGGGCGCTCGCCCGCGACCCGGGCCGCGACCACGGCCTGGCCGTCGACGACCGCCAGGCCGTCCATGCACGCGGCGAAGGCGCCGACCCCGGGCACCACGAGCCCCTCGGCCGCCGCGGCGGCGGCGGGATCGGCCGTGACCGTGACGTCGGCCCCGACGCGTTCAAGCGCCCGCTGAGCCGAGCGCAGGTTGCCCGACCCGTAGTCGAGGACGACCACCCGTTTCAGAGGATGCCCTTCGTCGAGGGCACGCCCTGGACCCGCGGGTCGAGCTCCACCGCGGCGCGCAGGGCGCGGGCGACGGCCTTGTACTGCGCCTCGGTGACGTGGTGCCAGTCGCGCCCGCTGAAGACGTTGACGTGCAGCGCGATCGCGGCGTGGTAGACGAAGGACTCGAAGACGTGCCGGGTGAGCGTCGTCGCGTAGTCGTTGCCGATCGTGGGCGGCGCGCCGTCGGGCTCGTTGTGCACCAGATAGGGCCGCCCGGACAGGTCGACGGCGGCCTGCACCAAACATTCGTCCATGGGGATCAGCGCGTCGCCGAAGCGGCGGGTGCCGGCCTTGTCGCCGGCCGCCCGGGCGAAGGCCTGCCCGAGCGCGATCGCGGCGTCCTCGACGGTATGGTGCGCGTCGATGTGCAGGTCGCCCTCTACCTGGATGGTGAGGTCGAACAGCCCGTGCTTGCCGAACGACGCGAGCATGTGGTCGTAGAAGCCGACGCCGGTGGAGATGTCGGTGCGCCCGGTGCCGTCGAGGTCGATCCCGACGAGCACCTTCGTCTCGTTCGTCTGCCGCTCGACGCGACCAGTTCTAGCCATTGCGGACCTCTTCCAGCGCGGTGCGGAACGCGGACATCTCGTCAGCTGTGCCGATCGAGACGCGCAGCCAGCCGTCGGGACCAGTTTCGCGGATCAGGACGCCGCGGTCGAGCAGGCCCTGCCACACGGCGCGCCGATCCGGGAACGTCCCGAACAGCACGAAGTTCGCGTCGGAGTCCGCCGCCTGCAGGCCGAGCCCGCGCAGCCAGTCCACGGTGCGGTCGCGTTCGGCCCGCAATTCGCCGACGGCGGCGAGCAGTTCATCGGCGTGGGCCAGGGCGACGCGGGCCACGACCTGGGAGACGGCCGACAGGTGGTAGGGCAGCCGCACGATGCGCACCGCGTCCACGACGGCGCAGGACGCGGCCAGGTAGCCGAGCCGGCCGCCGGCCAGCGCGAACGCCTTGCTCATCGTGCGGGTGACGATGAGACGGGGTTGGTCGGGCAGCAGCGACAGCGCGCTCGGCACGCCGGACCGGCGGAACTCGCCATAGGCCTCGTCGACGATCACCACGCCCGGTGCGGCCGCGAGCAGCGCCTCGACGTCGGCCAGCGCAAGGGCCGTGCCGGTCGGGTTGTTCGGTGACGCGAGCAGGACGACGGACGGCTGATGCTCGTCCAGCACCGCGAGCGCGTGCGAGAGCTCGATCGAGAAGTCCTCTGCCCGTCGCCCGACGACCCACTTGGTGTGGCTGTCCCGGGCGTATTCGGGATACATCGAGTAGGTGGGGGCGAAGGACACCGCGGTCCGGCCCGGTCCGCCGAAGGCCTGCAACAGCTGGAGCATGATCTCGTTCGAGCCGTTGGCGGCCCAGACCTCGTCCACGCCGAGCCCGACCCCGCCGTCGGCGGTCAGGTATGACGCGAGGTCGGCGCGCAAGGCGATCGCGTCGCGGTCCGGGTAGCGGTTGAGGGTCCGCGCGGTCCGGGCCACGGCTGCGGCCATCTCGGCGACCACCGCCTCGCTCGGCGGGTACGGGTTCTCGTTGACGTTGAGCGCCACCGGGACCTCGAGCTGGGGCGCCCCGTACGGCGCCTCGCCCCGCAGCTCCTCGCGCAGCGGCAGCTCGTCCAGGCCGGGACTCATGCGAGCCGGATGGCGACGGCGGCACCGTGCGCCGGCAGGTCCTCGGCGTCGGCGAGGGCCATCACGTGCCCGGCGACCTCGGCGAGCGCGTCGGCGCTGTACTCCACGAGCTGGACACCCTTGAGGAAGGTCTGCACCGACAGGCCGGACGCGTGCCGCGCCGTGCCGCCGGTCGGCAACACGTGATTGGACCCGGCGCAGTAGTCGCCCAGGGACACCGGGGCGTGCGGGCCGACGAAGACGCAGCCGGCGTTGCGGACCCGCTCGGCCCAGTGGCGCGCGTCGGCGGTGATGACCTCGAGGTGCTCGGCGGCGTAGGCGTCCACGACGGCCAGCCCCTGTTCGAGATCGCGCACCAGCACCGTCGCCGACTGCTCGCCGGTGAGCGCGGCCCGGACCCGCTCGGTGTGCTTGGTGAGCGCGACCTGCCGCTCGACCTCGGCGTCCACGGCGTCGGCCAGTTCGACGGAGTCGGTGACCAGGACGGACGCGGCCAGGGTGTCGTGCTCGGCCTGGCTGATCAGATCGGCGGCCACGTGCCCAGGATCGGCGGTGGCGTCGGCCAGCACGGCGATCTCGGTGGGACCGGCCTCAGCGTCGATGCCTACGACGCCACGGACCAGACGCTTGGCGGCGGCCACGTAGACGTTGCCCGGTCCGGTGATGACATCGACCGGCGCGATGCCGGCACCTGCATCCCCGTAGGCGGCGAGCGCGATCGCCTGCGCGCCCCCGACGGCGTAGACCTCATCGACGCCGAGCAGGGCGCACGCCGCCAGGATCGCCGGGTGGGGTTGCCCGCCGAACTCCTTCTGGGCGGGCGAGAACACCGCGATCGACTCGACGCCGGCCACCTGGGCCGGGACGACGTTCATCACGACGCTGGACGGGTAGACCGCGAGGCCGCCGGGCACGTAGAGGCCGACCCGGTACACCGGGACCCAGCGCTGGGTGACCGTCCCGCCGGGCACGACCTGGACGTCGACGGTCTTTCGGCGCTGGGCCTCGTGCCCGGTGCGGGCCCGGCGGATGGACTCGGAGAGGGCGGCCCGGACTGCGGGGTCCAGGTCGGCGAGCGCCGCGGCCAGCCGGGCCGACGGGACCCGCGGCTCGGGCACGTCGACGCCGTCGAACTTCAGCGTTGCCTCGCGCGCCGCGGGGTAACCGCGCGTGGCGACGCTTTCGACGAGCGGGGTGACCGTGGCGAGCGCCGTATGCACGTCGACCCGGGCACGGGGCAGGGCCCGGCGCAGGTCGGCGGGCCCGGCTGCAGTGAGATCGAGACGTCGAAGCACCGGCCCAGTTTACGGGCGGGCGCGGCGCCGACCGCGGCGCGTCAGCCGACGGCCTTGTCGCGAGGCCGTCGAATCGGACCGCCCGGGGCTAGCGTGGGGGCGTGGCCGAGGTGATCCCGCTCTTCCCGCTGAGCCACGTCCTGCTTCCCGGCATGCCGTTGCCGTTGCACATCTTCGAGCAGCGCTACCGCGAACTGCTCGACGACCTCGCCGCGGCACCGGGCGGGGCCTGCTTCGGCGTCGTCGTGCTGCGCACCGGGACCGAGGCGGTCACCCGGCACACCCGCAGCGCGGGGCCGGACGTCGAGGACATCGGCACGCTCGCCGAGATCATCGAGATGGAGCCGCGCGACGACGGCACCTCGGACGTGCTGGCCGTGGGCAGCCGACGGTTCCGGATCGAATCGTTGCTACCCGAGGGCAAGGCGTACCTGCGCGCCGCGGTCGAATTCCTCCCCGAGGACGACGGCGAGCTGACCCCCGACCTCGAGAGCCGGGCCCGCGAGCTGATCGACATCTATGACGCGATCCTGATGCGCCTGGCCGGGCGGGCTACCGGCACCGAGTTGCCCGACGACGCCAACCAGCTGTCGTATCAGATCTCGGCCCGGCTGCCGCTGCCCCCGATCGAGCGGCAGGCCCTGCTGGCCGACGAGCTGACCGCGGACCGACTCGCGCACGTCGCCCGACTACTGCGGCGGGAGATAGCCCTGCTGCAGGGCACGCGGAGCATCGCTGTGTCCCCCTCCATCCTGCGGATGGTCTCCGGCGTCAACTGACGCAGCGGCGACCAGCGAGTCACGCACCGGGTCGGGACGGCCGAGGTCGTCGCGCACGGCGAAGGCCACGAACAACCCGTAGACCAGGGCCGCCGCCGCGGACTCGATGAACAGCAGTCCTTGCGCGTGCAGCGACAGGGGCAGCTGCAGCGTGATCTCGTGGACGGTGCCGTCGCTGAACGGGTAGCGCTTGCCGGTGAAGCTGCCGCCGCCGGTGAGATGCCCGACCAGTTCCGTCAGCAGCGCGCCGAGCAAGCCGCCCACCGTCAGCCCGAGCACGACGAATGGACCACGGTGGCGGGCCCGCCACCACGCGAGGCCGCCGGCCAGCAAGCCCACCGCGGCGACCAGGACCACGAATCGTCCGTCGCCGGCGATGAACGCCTCGGTGTCGTCCGGTTCGAACTTGCCGCCGCCGAAGACGGTGGCCGCCGGGCCCGGCGGGCTCCACGCCGACCACGCCAGCCCGAGCACGGCGCCGAGAACCGCCAGGCCGGCGGCGAGGCAGGCCGCGAACTTCAGATCGTCGACGGGCCGGGCGTGGGGCTCGTCGGTCACGAGTCCACCCTGCCAGGTCGCTGGGGCCTGGCGAGCGCGTCCTTGAGGACCATGTGCAACTCGTCCAGGCGGGCCTTGGGCACCGCGCGCTCGACCTCGAACGTGCGCATCCGGGCAATCGTGTCCCGGCGCCGCTTGCCGAGCAGACGCAGCGCCAGCAACGGCAGGGTGAGCGTGCGCGACGGCAGCCCGGCGCGGCGCAGTTCCTTCAACACGTCGGTGCGAGTGTCGCTGACCAGGCCGCGCAGCCGAGCCTCGATCGGCCCGTAGTGGTCGGCGGCGGTCAGGCGCCGAAGCACGGCCCGCAGGACCCACCGCACCAACAGCACGAAGACGGCCAGGACCACGGCGACGACGGTCAGAAACGTCGAATGCAGTCCCCACTGGAGCGCGGCCGCCACCGCCAACACGATGAGGGCGATCACGAGCAGCGTCCGGCTGACCGACTCGGCGATCGCGCGGCCGACGAGGTAGCGCGACAGCGCCCACCTGCTGAGCGGGGAGCCCTGCTCGAAGTCGCCGATCTCGTCCGCCGCCAGCCATGCCCCGTCGTCGGGCGGTGGTTCGGGCCGGGCCGGGTGCATGCCAGCGAGGTTACCGGCGCTCCCGAAGTCTGCTGGTGGGCGATCTCAGCGTGCCCGGATTGAGGACGGGACACCTGGGGAACCCCTAAGGGAGCGCTGAACCGCGTAACGGTGACCGGGAGGTCCAGATGACGGCAGATCTGAGCACGAATATTCGGGCGAGTCGAGTGCGGGTCCCCCGCACCCGCGGGGCGCTGAGCGGATTCCTGCTCGTCCTGCTCGGCGCGTGGGCGGCCCTCATCCCCTTCGTCGGCCCGTATTTCAACTTCGCCTTCACGCCCGACCCGAACGCGGCGTGGCACTGGACGTCGGCCCGCGGCGGGCTCGAGGTCGCGCCTGGTGTCGCTGTCGCCGTCGGTGGCCTGCTCCTGCTGTTCAGCGCGAGCCGCGTGGTCACCAGCTTCGGCGCCTGGCTCGCCGCGGCGGGGGGCGCCTGGCTCATCGTGAGTCCCGCCCTGGACCCCGTGCTGAAGGTCGATCTGGGTACCCCCGACCCCGCTTCGAACACCGGGGTCCGGGTGCTTGAGGATCTGCTGTTCTTCTACGCGCTCGGCGCGGTCATCCTGTTCCTGGCCTCGGTCGCGCTGGGCCGCTTGTCGGTGCACAGCGTGCGCGACGTGCGGGCGGCCGAGCGTCGGGCGATGGCCGAGGAGGCCGCCGCCGCCGAGCAACAGCGCGCCTTCGAGGAGCGGCGGGCGGCCGAGGCCGAAGCCGAGGAGCGGGTCGGGCGGCACCAGGAGCGCCAGGCGCAGGACCGCGCAGCGCAAGAGCGCGTCGCGGACGAGCGCAGCTACGAGGAGGGCCGCGGC
Source organism: Jatrophihabitans sp. (assembly GCA_036264855.1). Classification (GTDB taxonomy): domain Bacteria; phylum Actinomycetota; class Actinomycetes; order Mycobacteriales; family Jatrophihabitantaceae; genus Jatrophihabitans. Next base: position 12,199 of record DATAQD010000231.1, read on the forward strand.
CCCGTGACGCAGGCACCCGGTTCGGGGAGCCGGACACCTGACCCGGCCACGCAGCAGGCGCCGCCGGCGGGCTACCCCCAGGGCCAGCCTCAGGGCCCGCCGGTGACCCAGCCGCGCGGCCAATACACCGCGGCCGGATCGCCGGGGCCGGCCGCCCAAAACCCGCCCAACGAGCGCCGGCCCTGAACCACGCCGCCGGTCAGGCGGAGATCGCCGAGGGCCCGAGCAACGCCTTGAGATCGCCCATCAGCGCCGTGGAGGGCGTCACCCGGAACCCGTCGCCGAGACGCAGGACGTGCTCCCGGTCGCCGTTGACCAGCCGCAGGTGCACCTCGGTGGTGCCCGGGTGCGTCCCCAGGACGTCCTTGAGCCGGTCGACCATCGGGGGCGTGCAGCGCGCCGGCGCCATCTTGACCACGACCGGGCCGCGCGGCCCCTGGGTGGTGTCGAGGATCGTGAGGTCGCTGGCGATCAGCTTGACGGCGTCCTCGCGGGCGTCGGTGCGGCCCTTGACCGCGACGATCGCGTCCTCGGCGATGTTGAGCGCCACCTGCGCGTAGGTGGCCGGGAAGAACATCACCTCGATCGAGCCCTCGAGGTCCTCGAGCACCGCGTTAGCCCATGGCGCGCCCGCCTTGGTGACCCGCCGGTTGACCGACGAGAGGATGCCGCTGAGGGTCAGGCTCTGTGGCTCGCCCCCACCTTCGGCCTGAGCCGACGCGATCGTCACATCGGCGGCCGCGGACAGCACGTGCTCGAGGCCGAACAGCGGATGGTCGGAGACGTAGAGGCCGAGCATCTCGCGCTCGAACTGCAGCAGGATCTTCTTGTCCCACTCCCCCTCGGGCACCCGGACCGCGAACACGTCGTCGACCGGCGCCACGTCCGGGTCACCCATCGAGCCGAACAGGTCGAACTGGCCGATAGCCTCGGCCCGCTTGGTGTCGAGCACGGCGTCGACCGCGGCCTCGTATACGTTGATCAGGCCGCGGCGGGTGTGGCCCAGCGAGTCGAACGCGCCGCCCTTGATCAGACCCTCGATGGTCCGCTTGTTGCACACCACGGCGTCGACCTTGCGCAGGAAGTCCCCGACGTCGGTGAACGCGCCCTTCGCGGCGCGAGTGGCCACGATCGAGGACACCACGTTCGCGCCCACGTTGCGGATGGCGGTCAGCCCGAACCGGATGTCCTTGTCGGTCGGGGTGAAGTCGGCATCGGACTCGTTCACGCACGGCGGCAGCACCTTGATACCCATCCGCCGGCACTCGGCCAGGTAGATGGCCGACTTGTCCTTGTCGTCGCGGACGGAGGTGAGCAGGGCGGCCATGTACTCGGCCGGATAGTTGGCCTTGAGGTAGGCAGTCCAGTACGAGACGACGGCGTACCCCGCGCCGTGGCTCTTGTTGAAGCCGTAGTCGCAGAACGGCAGCAGGACGTCCCACAGGGCCTTGACCGCGGCCGCGGAGAATCCCCGCTGCGCCATGCCGGCGGAGAAGTGCTCGTACTGTTCCTCGAGTTCCTTCTTCTTCTTCTTGCCCATGGCCCGCCGGAGCAGGTCGGCGCTGGCCAGCGAGTAACCGGCGACCTGGCGCGCGATCGCCATCACCTGCTCCTGGTAGACGACCAGGCCCCAGGTCTCGCCCAATATCTCGCGCAGCGGCTCGTCCAGCTCGGGATGGATCGCGACGATCGGCTTGCGGCCGTTCTTCCGGTCGGCGTAGTCGTTGTGCGCGTTGGCGCCCATCGGCCCGGGGCGGTACAGCGCGATCACGGCCGTGATGTCGTCGAAGGTGTCCGGGCGCAGCGCGCGCAGCAGCGCGCGCATCGGCCCGCCGTCCAGCTGGAACACGCCGAGCGAGTCACCGCGGGCCAGCAGTTCGTAGGTGGCCGCGTCGTCGAAGGCGAGGTCCTCGATCGTGATGGTCTCGCCGCGGTTGAGCTTGATGTTGCGCAGCGCATCGTCGATGACCGTGAGGTTGCGCAGGCCCAGGAAGTCCATCTTGAGCAGCCCGAGCGCCTCGCACGTCGGGTAGTCGAACTGCGTGATGATGGCGCCGTCCAGCTCCCGCTTCATGATCGGGATGTGGTCGAGCAGGGGCTCGCTGGACATGATGACCGCGCAGGCGTGCACCCCCCACTGCCGCTTGAGGCCCTCGAGCCCCTTGGCCGTCTCGAAGACCCGCTTGACGTCCGGATCGCTCTCGCACAGGGCGCGGAACTCGCCGCCTTCGCCGTAGCGCTCGTGGCTCGTGTCGAAGATCTTGGTGAGGGGGACGTCCTTGGCCATGACCGGGGGCGGCATCGCCTTGGTGATCCGCTCCCCCATGGCGAACGGGTAGCCGAGCACCCGCGCCGAGTCCTTGACCGCCTGCTTGGCCTTGATGGTGCCGTAGGTGACGACTTGGGCCACCTTGTCGTTGCCGTACTTCTCGGTGACGTAGGACATCACCTCGCCGCGCCGGCGCTCGTCGAAATCGATGTCGATGTCGGGCATCGAGACGCGCTCGGGATTGAGGAAGCGCTCGAAGAGCAGGCCGTGCTGCAACGGATCGAGCTCGGTGATGCGCATCGCGTACGCGACGAGCGAGCCGGCGGCCGAGCCCCGTCCCGGCCCGACCCGGATGCCTCGTGACCGGGCCCAACCGATCAGGTCGGCCACCACGAGGAAGTAGCTCGGGAAGCCCATCTGCAGGATCATGGCGATCTCGTAGTCGGCCCGCTGCCGCACCGGGTCGGACACGCCGCCGGGATAGCGCAAGGCCAGGCCCCGCTCGACCTCCTTCGCGAACCACGAATTCTCGTCCTCGCCCGCGGGCACCGGGAACCTCGGCATGAGGTCGGCGCCCTCGGTGAAGCTCACCTCGCAGCGCTCGGCGATCAGCAGCGTGTTGTCGCACGCTTCGGGCAGGTCGTACTTGTCGGCCCACAGCGACCGCATCTCGGCCGGGCTCTTCACGTAGTAACCGCCGCCGTCGAGCTTGAACCGGTTCGGGTCGGCCATCGTCTTGCCCGTGCCCACGCACAGCAACACCTCGTGGGCGTCGGCGTCCTCGGCATGCGTGTAGTGCAGGTCGTTGGTGGCGATCATCGGGAGCTCGAGGTCGGCCCCGAGCTGCAGCAGGCCCTCGCGGACCCGCTTCTCGATGTCGAGGCCGTGGTCCATCAGCTCGAGGAAGAAGTTGCCCTTGCCGAAGATGTCGCGGAACTCGGCGGCGCTGGCGCGCGCCTTGTCGTAGTCGCCGATGCGCAGCCAGGTCTGGATCTCACCCGACGGGCAGCCCGTGGTGCCGATCAAGCCCTCGGCGTACTGCGACAGCAGCTCGCGGTCGGCTCGGGGCCGGTAGAAGAAGCCCTCGATCGAGGACCGGGACGAGAGCCGGAACAGGTTGTGCATGCCCTTCGTGCTCTCGGCGAGCAGCGTCATGTGCGTGAACGCCCCGCCGCCGGACACGTCGTCGCCGCCCCCGCCGGCCCAGCGGACCCGGGTGCGGTCATGGCGCGGCGTGTTCGGGGTGAGATAGGCCTCCATGCCGATGATCGGCTTCACGCCCGCCGCAGTGGCCTTCGTGTAGAAGTCGTAGGCGCCGAAGACGTTGCCGTGGTCGGTCATGGCCAGCGCGGGCATGCCCAGCCGCGCGGTTTCGGCGAACAATTCCGGGAGCCGGGCCGCGCCGTCGAGCATCGAGTACTCGGTGTGGACGTGCAGATGCACGAACTGGTCGGCTTCCCCTGATCCCACGGTGTGCTGGCTCCCCTCTGCGGTGTGACGATCGATTCTCACATTGCCCACCGACGCCGTCGGCGTGTCGGGTCGGGCGTGTCTCTCGATCTGGCGTCGAGGGTGCGACTAGGTGCGGATCTTCACCAGCGCGCCGATATGGGCCCACCGGTACAGGAACGCGATCGCCCGGAGCGGCATGTGCACGCACCCGTGTGAACCCTGGGTCTTGTACGTCGGACTGCCGTACGGGAAGTCCTGCCAGGACGAGTCGTGAAAGCCGAACAGCGGGGCGTCGAACGGGATCCAGTACCTCACGGCATAGGTCGCCCCGGTGTCGAGGGTCAGCACGGTGTTCCGGTTGCGGCCCTCGATGACGTAGCTGCCGATCGGGGTGGACGTGTCCTCGCCGACCATGCCGCTCGTGATCGGCGTGCTGTAGACCAGGCGCTGGCCGGCGCACATCCACAGATGTTGTTCGGCCAGGCTCACCCGCACCAGCTGGGCAGCCGGGTTGTGCGCGCAGGCGTTCGGCTTCGGCTTCGGGCTCGGGCTCGGGGCGGGCGGTGTCGACCCGACCTCGTCGGCCGGGACCGGGCTGGTGGTCGTCGGAACCGGCGACGGCGGCCCGGCGGGCCCGGCGCCGCCGGTGGTCGCCGCGCCGCAACCGGCGAGCAGTGCCGATGCCACCATCGCGACGAGGACGGGGCGCAGCACCGGCGCGGCGGGACGGCTCACCGCCCCGACTCTAGGCGTTGGTGCGGTTCGCGCCACGATCTGCGGGGCGGGGGTCGGGCCTCGGCCAGGATGGAGCCATGCAGGCACAGGAGCTGAACGCCGCGCTGCGTCCGCGGCTGCGGGGCGCGCTGATCGCCACGGATTTCGACGGCACCCTCGCGCCGCTCGTCCCGAACCCCGCCGATTCGCGTCCGGCGCCAGGGGCGGTCGACGCGTTGGTCGCGCTGGCCGGTCGCGGCACCCAGATCGCGGTGATCACCGGACGGGACGCGCGGACGGTCGTCGGCCTCGGCGGCCTGGAGGCGATCCCGGGAATCGTCGTCGCCGGGCTGTACGGGATCGAGACGTGGACCGCGGGCGAGCTGAGCACGCCGGACCCGCCCGCGGCCGTCCAGGTCCTGCGCGAGCGGCTGCCGGCCGCGCTCCGCGACGGTGACCCGCAGCTGTGGATCGAGGACAAGCGCCTTTCGCTCGTCGTCCACGCACGTCGCGCCGCCGACCCGTCGGCCGCGCTGGCCGGTGTCGCCGACGCGGTGACCGCCCTCGGCACCGAGCTCGGGTTCGAGGTCCATCCCGGCAGCAACGTGCTCGAACTGCGCCTGCCCGGCTTCGACAAGGCCGGGGCCCTGGCTCGACTGGCCCAGGGCCACGACACCGTGGTCTACCTGGGCGATGATCTGGGCGACCTGCCGGCGTTCGCCGAGGTCCGGCGGTTGCGCGAGGCGGGCGCCGCGGCCTGGTCGGTCGGCGTGCTGTCCTCGGAGGTCGCTGGGGTCGCGGACGCGGCCGACGTCGTCGTGGCCGACCCGACGGCGGTGGTGGAGCTGCTCGGCGAGCTCGCCGGGTGACTCAGTCGAGCGCGTCCAGCTGAGCCTGGAACCACTGCGTGGGAGGCAGCCGCACCGCGCTGGCCCGCATCCGTTCGGCCCGGGGGGTCCGCTCGGACGCCGGCATCACCAGTGCCTCGTGGAGGGCTTCGGCGGTGGCGGTGACGTCGAAGGGGTTGACCGTCAAGGCGTCGTCGCCGAGCACCTCGGCCGCACCGGTTTCGCGCGACAGCACCACCGCCGGCGAACGCTCGGACAGCACCAGACCCTCGAGAACGACCAGGTTCATCCCGTCCCGCACCGAGTTGACGAACACGACGTCGCTGCGTCGCAGCACCGCGAGCGCGGCCGGATAGTCGTCGCCCACCTCGAAGATCAGCGGCGTCCAGTCATCGGTGCTGAACTCGGTGTCGATGTCTTCGGCCAGCCTCTCGATGCGGGCGGTGTACTCGCGATAGGCGGGCAGGTCCTCTCGCGACGGGTTGTTGTACACGGCGTGGACGACGCGACCTTGCCATTCCGGTCGCGAGCGCAGCAGTTCCCGATACGCCAAGAGCCCGCGCCAGACGTTCTTGGACAGCTCCGTGCGGTCGACCCGTCCGATGAGCAGACGATCGCCGATGACCCCGTTGAGCACCCGCAGCGCGCTGTCGACGCTGCGCCGGCCGGCCAGCTTGTGCATCTCGTCGGGATCGGTACCGAGCGGGAAGACCCGCACGCCCCGGGGGTCGGCGCCGGTGACGGCCCGCGCGGTCTGATGGAACAGGTCCGCCCACCGCTCGGTGTGGAAGCCGAGCACGTCGGCGCCGAGCATCCCGTCGATGAGCGCGTGGGCCACGTCGTCCGGCAGCGTCATGAAGTAGTCCGGCGGCACCCACGGCGTGTGGGTGAACAGCCCGATGTGGACGTCCGGACGGAGCGTGCGCAGCATCCGCGGCACCAGGAACAGGTGGTAGTCCTGGACGAGCACCTTGGCCCCGCGCGCGGCGGATTCGGCCAGAGCCTGCGCGAAGGCCTGGTTGTAGCGGACGTAGCCGGCCCACTGGCGGCGGAAGTTCGCGTCGAAGGACGGCTGGGTGGGCAGGTCGTACAACTGGTGCAGGACGAACCACAGCGTCGAGTT
>DATAQD010000269.1:0-5590 GCA_036264855.1 Jatrophihabitans sp.
CGGAGGAAGATGCCACCGACATTCCATTCGTGACGATCGATCCGCGCGGCAGCCGTGACCTCGATCAGGCGCTGCACATCGCGCGCGACGGCCACGGCTTCCTCGTCAGTTACGCCATCGCCGACGTCGCCGCGTTCGTTACTCCCGGCGGCGCTCTCGACGCCGAGACCAACCGTCGGGGGGAGACGTTCTACTTCCCGGACGCGCGTGTGCCGCTGCACCCGCCCGTGCTCAGCGAAGGGACGGCCAGCCTGCTGCCTGGCCAGGTCCGTCCGGCTGTCCTCTGGCGCATCGCACTGGCCGATGACGGCACGGTCCGCAGCGCCGACGCCCACCGGGCCCGAGTGCGCAGCACGGCTCAGCTCGACTACGACAGTGTGCAGGCCGCGCTGGATGCGGGCCGGCTGCCTGAGCCGATCGCGGCACTCGAGGACGTCGGTCAAGCCCGGCTCGCCCTAGCCCGGGCCCGCCACGCGATCAACCTCGATCTCCCGGAGCAGACAGTCGAGCCGGACGGCAACGGCGGCTGGTCGCTGCGGCTGCGACAAGAACTGCCCGTCGAGAGGTACAACGCCGAGGTCTCGTTGCTGACCGGGATGTGCGCCGCGTCGATCATGCTCGACGGTGGGGTCGGCATCCTGCGCACGGTGCCGCCGCCGGACCAGGGCGCCGTCGCTTCGTTGCGACGTGCGGCCATGGCGCTCGGTATCAGGTGGCCGCACAGTGCGCACGCCGGCGACGTCATGGCCCAGGTCGACCGCGCCAACCCAAGCCATGTTGCCTTCATCGAGCATGCGGTCACGTTGCTGCGCGGCGCGGCCTACACGCCGTTCGACGAGAGCGCGCCGGCGCAGCCGCTGCACAGCGGGATCGGCGCGCCCTACGCCCACGTGACCGCCCCGCTGCGTCGCCTCGTCGATCGCTATGCGAGCGAGATCTGCCTCGCCCTGTGCGCGGGCTCGGCGGTGCCCGCGTGGGTCCGCGCGGCGATGCCGAACCTCCCCGCGACGATGCAGCGGGCCGACCACGTCGCGCACGAGGTCGACCGCGCGGTAGTCGATGCGACCGAGGCCTGGCTACTGCGCGATCGCGTGGGTGAGATCTTTTCGGCGGTGGTCATCGATGCCGGCGACCACGGCGGCACTGTCGTACTCAACGAGCCGGCCGTACGGGCCCGGTGCGGCGGCGCCGACCTGCCCGTCGGGGAGCGGATCCACGCCCGACTGGTCACCGCCGACGTCCACACCCGCCAAGTCCGCTTCGAACACGCTGCCGGGCGATGAGCGCTCGCACGAAGATCCGCCTACGGCGGATCAATTCAGTGGTATTCGTGTTCCTCGGACGGATAGGCACCGCCGCGGACCTCGTCGCCGAAACGGCTCGCCGCATCGCGCAGGATCGCGCCGACGTCGGCGTACTCCTTGACGAACTTGGCCGGCTTGCCCGCCCCGCGCAGCCCGGCCATGTCCTGCCACACGAGCACCTGCGCGTCGCACGACGGGCCGGCGCCGATGCCCACGGTCGGGATGTTCAAGGCGCGGGTGACCTGTGCGGCGACCTCGGACGGGACGACCTCCAGGACCACCGCGAACGCGCCGGCGTGCTGCAACGCTTTCGCGTCCTGCAGGAGGCGGTGCGCTGCCTCGTCGCCGCGGCCCTGCACGCGGTAGCCGCCAAACGCATTCACCGACTGCGGGGTGAGCCCGATGTGGGCCATGACCGGGATGCCGGCCGAGACGAGCGCCTCGACCTGGGCCGCGACGCGTTGACCCCCCTCGAGCTTGACGGCCTGCGCCCCGCCCTCCTTCATGAACCGCGCGGCGGTTTCGAGCGCCTGCTGCGGTGAGGCCTGGTAGGAGCCGAACGGGAGGTCGGCCACGACGAGCGCACGGGACGTACCGCGAACGACACCGCGGACGAGCGGGAGCAGTTCGTCAGTCGAGACCGGCACAGTGGTGTCGTAGCCGTAGACGACGTTGGCGGCCGAGTCGCCGACGAGAAGCACGGGAATGCCCGCCTCGTCGAAGACCCGGGCTGTGGAGTAGTCGTAGGCCGTGAGCATCGGCCAGCGCTCGCCGCGCTCCTTGGCCTGCTGCAGGTCGCGGATCGTGATCCGCCGGGTCGATACGCCACCGTAGAGACTGGTCTCGGGCATGATCGCTTCGCCTCACCTTCCTCGAGGCCGGCTCGCCGGTCCCCGGGCATGTCATGTGGACGAGCCAATCGTGCAACCTACCGGCCCGTATGTCTCCCTCTTCGGGCTGAGATGAGCGTCACGGCGCGAATCAGCCCGTTTCCCGCCAGTGGTTCGTTATGGGCACCCGCCGGTCGCGTCCGAATGCCTTGAAACTGATCTTGGTACCGGGTGGGTACTGCCGACGCTTCCATTCCGCGGCGTCGACCATGCGGGCAACCCGCTGTACGAGCTCGGCGTCGAAGCCCGCGGCGACGATCTCGGGAGCACCTTGGTCGCCGTCCACATAGCGCGCGAGGATCGCGTCCAGAAGTTCGTAATCGGGCAGCGAGTCGCTGTCGAGTTGATCGGGACGCAGTTCGGCCGACGGCGGCTTCGTGATCGAGTTGGGTGGGATGGGCAGCACCTGGCCGGCCGCCTCGGCCCGCGCATTGCGCCACCGCGCCAAGGCCCAGACAAGCGTCTTGGGGACGTCTTTGATCGGCGCGAAACCACCGACGGCGTCGCCGTAGATCGTCGAGTACCCCACGGCCAGCTCGCTCTTGTTGCCGGTGGCGAGGACGAGGTGGCCTTCGGCGTTGGACAGGGCCATCAGCGTCGTGCCCCGGACGCGCGCCTGCACGTTCTCCTCGGCGAGGCCGCTCAGCTGCAGCGCGCCGACGAAGGCGTCGACCATCGGCTTGATCGGCACGGTGCGGTACCGCGCACCGATGCGCTGAGCGAGATCTTCGGCGTCCGAGCGCGAGTGATCCGAGGAGTAGGCACTCGGCATCGACACGCCGTAGACGTTCTCGCCTCCGATCGCGTCCGCCGCGACGGCCGCGACGACGGCCGAGTCGATACCGCCGGACATCCCGAGCACCACGGAGCGGAACCCGTTCTTGCCGACGTAGTCACGCAGCCCCACCACGAGCGCGTTCCACACCTCGGCCTCGTCGGGCATCCGCGGCGCGACCGGCGCCGGGGCCGCTCGCCCCGGCTCGAGCGGCCCGGTTGCGGTGGCCGAGCGAGTGACCGTCATGGCCTCGCCGACAACGGTCGGGGGTGGGTCGATCGCGGGCGCGACCTGCACGTCGACGTAGTACAGGTCCTCGACGAACTGCGGGGCGCGCATCACGACCGAGCCGTCCGGCGCGACGACCATGGAGTCGCCGTCAAACACCAACTCGTCCTGTCCGCCGACCGTGTTGACGTAGGCGATGGGCGCCCGGGCCTCCGCGGCGCGACGCTGCAGGAGCCCGAGCCGCACGTCGTCCTTGTTGCGTTCATAAGGCGACGCGTTGACGTTGACGACGAGGCCGACGCCGGCGGCCCCGGCGACCGTGAACGGCCCGCCTTCCTGCCACACGTCCTCGCAGACCGTCAGCGCGATGTCGACCCCGAGGTGACGCACGACGGCGAGTGACGCCCCGGGCACGAAGTAACGGCGCTCGTCGAACACGCCGTAGTTGGGCAGGTGATGCTTGTAGTACCGGGCGACGACCTGGCCGTCGAACAGGAACGCGGACGCGTCGCGGGGCGACCCGTCGTCGTCCACGTAGCCGACGATCACCGCGGTCCGGCCCAGGCCGGCATCCGCGAGCCGCCCGGCGAGCTTGTCGAGCGCGTCGCGCGAGGCCGCGCGGAACGCCGGGCGCAGGACCAAGTCTTCGACGGGGTACCCGGTCAGCATCATCTCGGGAAACGTGACGACGTGGGCGCCGGCGGCGGCCGCCTGGGCCGTGCGGGCCACGACCACTTCCGCGTTGGCGGCGAGGTTGCCCACGGTGCTGTTCACCTGGGCGAGCGCGAGCCGGAGCGCCATCACGAGGTCCAGTGTGACGCACGAGCGGCGGGTGGCAGAGAACCCGGTGGGGCGGTTGCCTCGTTGGACCGGAAACGACTCTGGAGCCCACATGCGCCTGCACCGCCGCATTCTGTCCGCTGGTCTCGGCCTGGCCGCCCTGGGCGCCACCGCGTCCGCTCTCGCGCCCCCGGCCCCCGCCGATCCCGCGTACACGGTGCAATCGCTGCACTTCGCGGTCCAGGTCGGTCCGGGCCTCACGCAGGCGTGCGACATCGTCGGCGACCTCTACGTGCCCACCGGCGCGTCGGCCGCCGCGCCCGTCCCGGCGATCTTGACGACCAACGGCTTCGGGGGTTCGGCGGCCGACCAGACGCCGTTCGCCCAGCAGGAGGCCGCGAAGGGGTACGTCGTCCTGTCCTACTCGGGCCTGGGCTTCGGCGGTTCCGGCTGCAAGATCACGCTCGATGATCCCGACTACGACGGCGTCGCGGCGAGCCAGCTCGTCAGCTTCCTGGGCGGAGCGCCGGGTATCGCGTTCACCGACGCCGCGCACACGACGGCCGCCCCGGCGCTGACGGTGGTCGTGCACGACGCCAAGGACCACGCCGGAACGGCCCAGACCTACGACCCGCGGGTGGGCATGTGGGGCGGCAGCTACGGCGGTCAAGTCCAGTTCGCGGCCGCGGGCGTGGATGCGCGCGTCGACGCGATCAACCCGCAGATCACGTGGAACGATCTGTCCTATTCGCTCGGGCCCAACAACCAGACGCCGGCCGGCACCGTCACCACCGCGAACCCGGGCGCCGTGAAGATCACCTGGGGCGTCCTGTTCTCCACGGTCGGGATCCTCGACGGCGTCCAGTACGCGGCGGCCGACCCCACCCGCGACGTCGGCTGCCCGAACTTCGCCGACTTCGTCTGCCCGGCTCTCGTCACCGCCGGGACCACCGGGTTCTTCCAGCCCGGCGACGTGGCCAAGCTGCGCCACGCGTCGGTGTCCAGCTATCTGCCGAAGATCAAGATTCCGGTACTGCTCGACCAAGGCCAGGTCGACACCCTGTTCAATCTCAACGAGGCCGTCGCAACCTATGCCGCGCTGCGCAAGCAGGGCACTCCGGTCGCGATGCTGTGGCGCGAGCAGGGCCACTCGGGCGGGTCGCCGTCGGCCGCGGGTCGCGCCTACGAGGACGGCCGGATCCAGGCCTGGTTCGACCACTACCTCAAGGGTCGCGCGGTCAGCACCGGTTCGGCGTTCGCCTACTACCGGGACTGGACGGGCACCTTCGCCGAGTCCGGTTCGTACCCCGTCGGCTCGACCAAGGCCTATTACCTGTCGGGCAGCCAGGGTCTCGTCACGGGGGCGGGGCAAATCTCGGCGGGCTCACAGACGTTCGTCACGCCGCCGGGGGGCCTGCCGACCACCTTGAGCGACCTGGACGCCCTCGGGAGCCAACTGCCGGTCGGCACCCCGATCGACGTGCCGGACACGAACGCGCCCGGCACCTATGCGAGCTGGCAGACCGCCCCGCTGACCAAGAATCTCGACGTCGTGGGCGCGCCGGGCCTCACGGTCAAGGTGACATCGCCGACGGCCGAGATCACATCGGCAG
>DATAQD010000270.1:0-5637 GCA_036264855.1 Jatrophihabitans sp.
TACCGGTGGCAGCCGGCGGTCACGGCCGGGCAGCGATTGCTGACCGACATCGTCGACGAAGAGACCGGAGTGCGGGGGTACGCGCTCAGCCGCGACCCGGCGTTTCGCCGGACGTACGAGCAGAACGTCGTGGCCGAGCGAACAGACACCACCCGGCTGCGGGCTCTGGTCGGCGCCGACGCTCGCCTGCGCGCTCGGCTGGCGGACCTCGACCGCGCGGTCCGGGCCTGGCACCAGGACGTGGCGACGCCGGCGATCGGGGCCGGCGGCGCGCACCGCGCCGACAGCCCTGCTGCCCGACAGCAGTTCGCCAGCATCCGGGCCGAATCGAGCCGGCTTGACGCGGAGTTGGTCGCCCGGACCCGCGAGGCCAGAGCGGCGCGGGTGACCTACGGCACCGCCTTCGTCGTTGCCCTCGCGATCACCGTCGGGTTGTTGATCGCGGCCGGCGGCACGCTATGGCGCGGCCTGCACCGATGGGTGCTCGGGCCGATCGACCGGCTCGGCGCGCAGACCCGGGAGGTGTCCTCCGGCCAGACGCAGAAGGAGATCGTGGCGGCCGGTCCGGTCGAGCTCACGATGCTCGGGCACGATGTCGAAACCATGCGCCGGCAGATCGCCACCCAACTTGCCCTGGCCGAGGAGGTCCAGGAGGAACTCCGGGTCCGCGGCGAGGAGCTGGCTCGATCCAACGACGACCTGCAGCAGTTCGCCTACGTCGCCTCGCACGACCTGTCCGAGCCGCTGCGCAAGGTCGCGAACTTCTGTCAGCTGCTCGAACGCCAGTACGGCCCGGAACTCGACGACCGGGCCCGGCAGTACATCGACTTCGCGGTGGACGGCGCGAAGCGGATGCAGGTCCTGATCACCGACCTGCTCGCCCTCTCGCGAGTCGGGCGCACCACCGAGCGCTTCGTCCCGGTGGATCTCGAGACGGCCCTGGATCAGGCGATCGCCAATCTCGGCGAGAAGGTCGCCACCGAAGCGCGGATCGAGCGCGCCACGCCGTTGCCGACGGTGGCGGGCGACCGTTCGCTGCTGACCTCGCTGCTGGAGAACCTCGTCGGGAACGCCCTGAAGTACCGCCGCGACGACGTCGAGCCCGTCGTCGTCATCCGCGCCGAACGCGACCCCGACCAGGAGCTGTGGACGATCACCGTCGCCGACAACGGCATCGGGATCGACCCGCAGTACGGCGAGCGGATCTTCGCGGTCTTCCAGCGCCTGCACCTGCGCGACAGCTACGGGGGCACGGGGATCGGACTGGCGCTGTGCCGCAAGATCGTCGAGTTCCACGGCGGGCGCATCTGGCTCGCTGACGTAGAGTCCGGTCCGGGTGCGACCTTTCGGTTCACCATCCCGGAGGGTGACCTGAGTGCCGAACAACATGACTGACGAACTTCGCCCCTCGCTCGGCGTCCTGCTTGTCGAGGACGACCCGGGTGACGTGCTGATCGCTCAGGAGGCGCTGAAGGCCAGCCGGCTCAACTCACGGCTGACGGTCGTTCCGGACGGGGTCGAGGCCCTCGCCTACCTACGCCGCGAGGACGGCTATGCCGACGCCGAGCGTCCCGATCTGATCCTGCTGGACCTGAACCTGCCCCGGAAGACCGGCCACGAGGTCCTCGCCGAGGTCAAGGCCGATCCCTCGCTGCGCAAGATTCCCATCGTGGTGCTGACGACCTCGGGCGCGGCCGAAGACGTGGCCCGCAGCTACGACCTGCACGCGAACGTGTTTGTCACGAAACCGGTCGACTTCGACCACTTCGCCGAGGTTGTTCGCCAGATCGACGACTTCTTCCTCACCGTCGCGCAATTGCCGCCACCGAACTGAGATCTCCCCCGTTCCTCGGCGCCCGGGTAACCGTCGGCGCTGGCGGCCCACTGTTCACATCGCCGCAGTTAGAACGTCAGATGGCAGGGGAACAGTGCACCCATGACAGCGCGAATCGGGACCATGTCCATCGACGGCACTCCGATCTCGGAGGCTGATTTGGCCCGCATCGAGGCCGAAGAGAAGCTGCATGCCAAGCAGCAGCGCAGTGCCGTTCGCGTCGTCGCTGCGAGCTCGATCGACGTCGAAGACTGCCGGACGCTGCTGTCCATCCTCGGTCTCGACAAGAGCGTCGTCGCCGCGGCTCGGTCCGAGATGTCGGCGGCGGCGCCGGCCAGCCCGGCCGCGAAGCGGCCCCGCAAGCGCAGCGCCGCGGCCTGAGTGCAGGAACCTCCGGACCGTCCCGGCCGTCGAACACCGATGCGGCTCGGGCTGGCATTGCGCCGCGGGCAGTCCGCCCGTTGGTAGCGCTGGGAACCGCGCGTCCCGCCCGCCGATGCAGACCCGTATCGCCGCGCCCTATGGTGGGCATGCCGCGATGTGCGGCGCTTGATCGTTCTTACGGACGCGGATGGGGATGCACGACGCCTACCGACACGAGGCCTGGCCCTACTCGGGGCTGGACGAATTCGTCGCCTCGTGTGTGTCGCTGGTCCAGGGCGGACTCGGCCGCGACGAACGATTGCTGCTGCTGGCCTCCGGCCACAAGATCGACGGCGTCCGCGAGGCATTGAGCGGCGACGCCGAGGACGTCACGTTCATCCCGACCGATGAGCACGGCCGTAACCCGAGCCGGATCACCACAATGCTGCACAGCTTCCAGGCGGCCGGGGATGGCCGGCGCTCGGTGGGGGTCAACGAGTCGGTCTTCGTCGGCCGCAGCGCCGCCGCGCACGTCGAGGCCCAGCTGTCCGAGAACGTCCTGAACGCGCCGCTCCTGCGAACCTGGCCACTGTCGGTCGTCTGCATGTACGACACCAGTGAACTGGACGCGGCGACGGTGACCGAGATGCGGCGCAGCCACCCCGTCGTGCGCGGCCAGGGCGCCAATCCGGAGTACGAGCCCGACCGGGCGGCGACACAGCACGCCGCCGAGCTGGCCCCGGTTCCGGCCGACGTCGAACTCGATGTCGGTCCCGCAGAACTCGACCGGATGCGGCACGTCGTTCGCGCTGCGGCAACGCGGTACGGCCTGACGGCGGACCGCGTCGACGACCTGGTGCTCGCGGCGAACGAGATCGTCACCAACAGCCTGCGCCACGGCGGCGGCCACTGCCACGTGGCCGTGTGGCTGGAGAGCGAGTCGGCCGTATGCGAAGTGCGCGACGGCGGGCAGATCACCGATCCGCTCATCGGCCGCTTCGCGCCGTCTCCTTCGGCGACGAGCGGGCGCGGGCTGTGGCTGGCCAACCACCTGTGCGACCTCGTCCAGCTCCGCTCGTCGGCGGCCGGCACGGTGGTCCGGCTGTTCGTCGACCGCTGACCGGTCCTTGTAGCGTGCACGGACGTGGCCGAGGAATCCGTGCACAAGACGGTCCGGGCCGGCGGTCATACCGTCGCCTACTTCGAGGCCGGTCCGGCCGACGGCCCAGTCCTGTTGCTGTTGCACGGCCTCGCTTCCGACGCGGACACGTGGGACCGCGCGATCGGACCGCTGGCCGCGCGCGGCCTGCGGGTCCTGGCCGTCGACCTCATCGGCCACGGCCGGTCGGACAAACCGCCGGGGGCCTACCTGCTCGACGGCTTCTCGGACTCGGTGGCCCAGTTCCTGGACGCCCTCGAGATCCCCGCGGCGACGCTGTGCGGGCATTCGCTGGGCGGCGCGGTCGCGATCCATTTCGGCACGCGCTACCCGGACCGCTTGCAGCGGCTCGTGCTGGTGTCGGCCGGCGGTCTGGGCCGCGAGGTGCATCCGGTGCTGCGCGCGGCGTCGCTGCCGGTGGCCCCGGCCGTGCTGCGGATCGCGATGCGACCGGGGCTGCTCCGGATCTACCGCCGACCGGCGTTGCATCGGGCGCTGCGGTTGACGCCCGAGAACGTGACCAACCTGCGTCGCGCCGCCCGGGCGCTGGGTTCGCCGGACGGGCAGGCGTCGTTCTTCGCCGCGCTGCGCGGGGTGATCGCACCGTCCGGCCAGCGGACGGCGTCCGAGGAGATGCGGACGGTCACCCAGCGGGTGCCGACCCTGCTGATCTGGAACGCCGGCGATCCGGTGATCCCGGTCGCGCACGCGCGGGCGACCGCCGAACGCCTGCTGCCCACCAGCAAGCTCGTCGTCTTCCCGGAGCGGGGGCACGAGCCGCACCGGCGCAACGCGGAGCGCTTCGCCGATGAGGTGGCCGCGTTCATCACCGCGTCCTGATATGTGAGACAACAGTCTCTTATCGTGGGAACGGTTGCTAGGGTGGATCGGTGGTCACTAGCCGGCGGTGGACGATCCTGGCCGTCGGCACGTTCGCGCAGGCGGCCACGTCCTGCTTCGTGTACGGCATCCCGATGCTGGTGCCGGCGCTGCGGGCCGACGGGGTCAGCCTGTTCGCAGCGAGCCTGCTCGTTTCCGCGCCGATGGTCGGTCTGCTGGTGACCGTCATCGCCTGGGGTGCGGCCGCGGACCGGTACGGCGAACGCGTGGTGATCGTGTCCGGTGTCGGCGTCGCGGCCGTGCTACTCGGGGTCGCGGCTGCGGTGCGCGGTCCCGTGGCCCTCGGCGCCGTGCTGGCGCTGGCCGGCGCGTTCGGGGCGTCGGTGAACGCGGCCAGCGGTCGCGTCGTCATGGGCTGGTTCCCGGTGACGGAGCGGGGACTGGCCATGGGGACCCGGCAGACCGCCCAGCCGCTCGGGGTGGCCCTCGCCGCGCTGGGCCTTCCGTCGCTCGCCCGGGCGCACGGCGTCCAGGTGGCGCTCCTGTTTCCGGGCGCTCTATGCGCGGTCGCCGCCGCGGCCGTGCTCCTGTTCGTCAGTGACCCGCCGCGGCCGTCGCGGGCCGTCGATTCGCCACCGGTCGAGTCGCCGTACCGGCGCACGTCGAGCCTCGCCCGGGTACACCTGGCCAGCTCGATGCTCGTGGTGCCGCAGTTCGCGGTGGCGACCTTCACCCTCGTGTACCTCGTCGGCGAGCGGCATTGGGATCCCGCGGCGGCCGGCCGGATGATCTTCGGCTTCCAGGTGGCCGGCGCCGCGGGCCGGGTGCTCGCCGGCGTCTGGTCGGACCGGGTGCGCAGCCGGCTCCGGCCGATGCGACAGCTCGCGGTCGCCAGCGCGGGCCTGATGGCGCTCATCTCGCTCGGCGCCGCAACCGAGCTCTGGTTCGTCATCGTCGGATTCGCCGTCGGGGCGATCGTGACGGTGGCCGACAACGGACTGGCGTACACCGCCGTGGCCGAACTGGCCGGGCGGGACTGGTCCGGGCGCGCGCTGGGCGTCCAGAACACCGCACAGAACGTCGCCGCCGCAGCCACCGCGCCGTTGCTCGCCGCCGTGATCGGGGACTCGCGGTACGCGGTCGGCTTCGCGCTCGTCGCGCTGTTCCCGTTGCTGGCCATCCCGCTCACGCCGGTTCGAGCGGAGGCCGCGGCCGCGTCACGGGGACAGGAGGCCGCCGCGGTAGACGTCCTCTCGTCCGACACCTCGAAGCAGTAGCCGACATTGTCGCCTGGGACTCGGTGGCGAAGCTCTTCGATCAGCCCGCAAGCGGTGGGTTGACGGGCGGTCCCAGCGAAATCCCGCTGGACCGGTAGCACGGCAGCGCTTCCGGTCCAGCGGGTCGAGCGGAGGATAGGGGATTTGAACCCCTGAGGGATTTC
>DATAQD010000022.1:0-9858 GCA_036264855.1 Jatrophihabitans sp.
GTTCGAGCGGCTTCGGGACGCACTGCGCCAGAGCATCGGCCGCAACCCGGCGTTTCGCCGCCGGATCCACAACCCGGTGCTGAACCTCGATCATCCGGTATGGGTGGATGACGAGGATTTCGACATCGAGCATCATGTGCGCCGCGTCACCGCGTCGGCGCCCGGCGACCGCGAGCAGCTCGCCCGGGTGTGCGGCGAGATCGCCGGCCAACCGCTCGACCGCAGCCGGCCGCTGTGGGAGATGTGGGTCATCGAGGGTCTGGCCGACGGCTCGATCGCGGTGATGACGAAGATGCACCACTCGACGGTGGACGGGGTGTCCGGCGCCAACCTGGTGTCCGAGCTGTGCAGCCTGGAACCGGATGCGCCGCCGGTGGCGCCCGGCCGGGCGAAGACCCCGGAACCGGAGCGGCCCAGCGATGTCGCGATCATCGCGGACGGGGCCCTGCGGCTGGCCAAGCGGCCGCTGAAGTTCGTCCGGCTGCTGCCGCCGACGGTCGGCGTCCTGCCCGAGTGGATCGCCCGGGCCCGCCGGGGCGCCGCGATGCCGGCGCCGTTCACTGCTCCGCGCACATCGTTCAACGCCACGATCACCGGTCACCGGAGCGTCGCGTTCGCCCGGATGGGTCTCGCTGACGTCAAGGAGGTCAAGAACGCCTTCGGCTGCACCGTGAACGACGTGGTTCTGACGATGTGCGCCGGCGCGTTGCGCAAGTACCTCGCCGATCGCGACGAACTGCCCGACACCTCGCTGGTGGCGATGGTGCCGGTGTCGGTGCACGGCAAGACCCGCGCGGGCGGCACGAACAAGGTCTCGGGCATGTTCTCGGCGCTAGCGAGCGACATCGAGGATCCGGTCGGCCGCCTCGACGCGATCGCCGCGCAGAATCGGATCGCCAAGGACCACCACCAGACCCTCAGCGCTTCCCTGCTGCAGGACTGGGCGCAGTTCGCGGCGCCCAACACCTTCGCCCTCGCCGTCCGCGTCTACTCCAAACTGCGACTCGCCGAGCGGCACCCGGTGATCCACAACCTGGTGATTTCCAACGTGCCCGGGCCGCCCATGCCGATCTATTTCCTGGGGGCCCGGGTCGTCGGGTTCTACCCGTTCGGTCCGGTTTTCGATGGCGCCGGGCTCAACGTCACGGTTCTGTCCAACGACGGGCACCTGGACGTGGGCCTGATCGCATGCCGCGAGCTCGCGCCGCACTTGTGGGATCTCGCCGACGACCTGTCGATCGCCCTGGACGAGCTGCTCAAGGCGGCGCGGGAGTCGTCTCGACCGAACCGGTCCGGCTCGACACCGAAGCGGTCGCGGCCAGCATCGCGGGCCTGAACCGCGCAGCGGCGAGCACGCACGCGGCGTGCCCAGCGTCCACCTCGTAGACCGTTGCCCCCGAGATGCGCCGGGCGAGATCGCGCTGGCGGGCCGGCGGTATCAGCCGGTCGCGGGCGGTGACCACGACGGCGGTCGGGACGTCGACGTCGTCGATCCAGGCGCGCGAGTCGAAGCGGGCGAGGACCGAGCCCACGGCCGCGACCTCGGCGGCGGTGGTGGCCCGGAACTGTCGCCACGCCCACCGGTCGTCGACGGACTGGTCGAGCGCCTCGACCGCGATCCGGCGCGGGCGCGTGGCCCCGGCTGCCGCCAGCCGGGCGCCGACGGTCGTCACCATGCGCTGACGACGCGGCGTGGCGGCGAAATGAGTCGTCGTCGCGCCAAGGACCAGCCCGTCGACGCGGTCGCGATGGCGCAGCCAGACGTTCTGGGCGACCAGCGATCCCATCGAGTAGCCCGCGGCGACGAAGGTGTCGACATCGAGCGCATCGGCGACCGCGGCCACGTCGTCGGCGCAGTCGTCCACGTCGAAGCGCGCCGACCGGATGCCCTGCCCGTGTCCGCGCTGGTCAAAGATCACCAGGCGATACCGGTGGCTTAGCGCATCCAGGCACGGATACCAGGTGAGCAGCCCGGTGCAGGCGAGTGCGTGCAACAGGAACACGACGGGCGCATCGCCGCCGCGCGCGCTCGCGACCGCGCCCGTGTCGACGACATAGGTCGCGCCGCGGCCCGCCAGCTCGATGACGCGGCCCGCGGGAATCGGGGGGACCGGCGGCATGCCGACGAGCCGTCCCGCCGCGATCAGGCCGAGCTCGCCGAGTCGACTCACCGGTTGTCTCCGCTCCCCGTCACGTTCCTCGCTTGCCGAACCCGCCGAGCTTCCCCGATACTAGAACACGTTCTATCCTGAACCGAGGAGCAGGCGTTGGATTTCAACCTCGACGAGACCCAGCAGGCGGTGGCCGATCTGGCGGCCAGCGTGCTGCGCGGCGACGCCGACGACAGCCGGGCCAGCGCGGCGCTCGCCGCCGAGCCCGGATACGACGAAACCGCCTGGAAGGCCATGGGCCAGGCCGGGCTGCTGGCGCTCGCGCTGCCCGAGGACCTCGGCGGCGACGGGTTCGGGCCGATCGAGACGGGCGTCGTGCTCACCGAGGTGGGTCGGCAGACCCTGCCGCTGCCCGCGCTGGCGACGTTGGCTCTGGGGGTGCTTCCGGTGGCCCGGTTCGGCTCGCCCGCGCACCGCCAGGCGCTGCTGCCCGAGGTGGCCGACGGCCGCGTGCTGACGGCCGCACTGCGCGACGCGGACGGAGAACCCGTGCGCCTGCGCGACTCGACGTGCACCGGCGTCCGGGTTGGCGTGCCGTACGCCGCGCAGGCGTACCGACTGCTCGTGCCGACCCTCGCCGGCACCGCGGTGTTGGATCCGCGGGCCGAGGGCGTGACGCTGCAGCGCTCGCCGACGTCGAGCGGTGCCCCTGAATACACCGTCCGGCTCGCCGGTGCGCGCGCCGAGACCGTCCTCGACGCCGACCCGGCCGACTTCGACCGGTTCGCCGTGGCCGGGGCCGCGGCCGTGGCCGACGGCGTGATCGCCGGTGCGCTGCAGCTGACCGCCGACCACCTGCGCACTCGCGAGCAGTTCGGCCGCCGCCTGGCGACCTTTCAGGCGGTCGCCCAGCAGGTCGCCGATGTCTATGTCATCGCCCGCACCGTCCACCTGGCCGCCGCGTCGGCCGGCTGGCAGCTCGCCTCCGGGCTGGACGCGGACGAGGACCTCGCGATCGCCGCGTACTGGCTCGCCGCCGAACTGCCCAAGGCGTTGCAGGTGTGCCATCACCTGCACGGCGGGCTCGGCGTGGACATCACCTATCCGCTGCACCGCTACTACTCGCAGGCCAAGGACCTCGCCCGCTTCGTGGGCGGCGCCTCGTACCGCCTCGACCGGCTGGGGATGCGATGAACCACCCCACGAAATCGCTGCGCACCACCCGCTTCACGATCTCGCGGGGGCCCCGATGCAGCTCGAACTGACCGACGAACAGGCCGCGCTGCAGAAGACGCTGCGCGAGTACTTCACCAACCTGGTCACGCCGGCCGAGGCCGAGTCGATGCTGGTGCAGCGGCACGGCGAGCTGTACCGCGACGTCGTCAAGCGGATGGGTCGCGACGGCTGGCTGGGCGTGGGCTGGCCGAAGGAGTACGGCGGGCACGGCTTCGGCGAGGTCGAGCAGCAGATCTTCGTCAACGAGGCCGCCCGCCGGGACATCCCGCTGCCCTACGTCACGCTGCAGACCGTCGGCCCGGTGCTTCAGGCGCACGGCACCCCGGAACAGAAGGACTATTTCCTGCCTCGCATCCTCACCGGGGACCTGCACTTCGCCATCGGCTACACCGAGCCCGCGGCCGGCACCGATCTTGCCTCGCTGCGCACGAGCGCCATCCGCGACGGCGACAGCTACGTCGTCAACGGCCAGAAGGTATTCACCACCGGTGGGCATGACGCCGACTTCGTCTGGCTGGCGTGCCGGACGAATCCGGACGGGCCGAAGCACAAGGGCATCTCGATCCTCATCGTCGACACTCGCGATCCGGGCTTCTCCTGGACACCGACGATCACCGCGGACGGGGCGCACCACACCAACACGACGTACTACTCCGACGTGCGGGTGCCGGTGAGCATGCGCATCGGTGAGGAGAACGAGGGCTGGCGGTTGATCACGTCGCAGCTCAATCACGAGCGCGTGATGCTCGGCCCGGCGGGCAAGCTCGCCGGCCTGTACGACCGGGTGCGGGAATGGGCCACGCGCCCCGCCGCCGACGGGGTTGCGCCGCTGTCACGACCGGACGTGCGGCGCGTGCTGGCGGAGGTGCGGGCCACGACCCGGATCAACGAACTGCTCAACTGGCAGGTAGCCGCGCGCGTCGGTGACGTCGACGTCGCCGACGCCTCGGCGACGAAGGTGTTTGCGTCCGAGCGGGCGCAGCACGTGTTCCGGCTGCTCGAGGAGATCCTCGGCCGATACGGGGATCCGTCCGACCCGCGGACCGCCGCGCTGCAGCGCTGGCTCGACGTCCAGGCGAAGCGCAACCTCGTCCTCACGTTCGGCGGCGGCGTGAACGAGATCCAGCGGGAGCTGATCGCGCAGTTCGGGCTGAAGCTGCCTCGAGTGCCCCGGTGAGCGCGGACGAGATCCTCGCCGCCGCGCAGCGGGTGCACGCGGCGGGCGCGTCCGCGCGCCGCGTCGGCCGCGATCCGATCAACCGGCCGATGATCAACAACTGGGTGGAGGCGATCGGCGACGCGAACCCGGTGTACGTCTCCGGACCCGCAGCGCTCGAAGCCGGGCACGATGGGCTGGTCGCGCCCCCGGCGATGATCCAGGTGTGGACCATGGGCGGGCTGCACGGGCAGCGTTCCGACGATGACCCGCTCGGCGTCATGATGCAGGTGCTCGACGACGCCGGCTTCACGTCCGTCGTCGCCACGAACTGCGAGCAGACGTATCACCGCTACCTGCGCCCCGGCGAGCACGTGGCCGTGGCCACGACGCTCGAAAGCGTTGTGGGGCCGAAGCAGACGGCGTTGGGCGAGGGCTGGTTCGTCACGACGCTCAACACCTGGTACGTGGGGGACGAGCCGGTCGCCGAGATGTTGTTCCGGGTCCTCAAGTTCGCGCCGCCGCCCCCGAAGCCCGACCCGTCCACCGTGCTGCGTCCGGTGATCAGCCATGACACCGCGTTCTTCTGGGAGGGCACCGCGGCCGGGGAGCTGCGCATCCAGCACTGCCCGGCGTGCGGGCGGCTGCGGCATCCACCGGGACCGATGTGTCCCTCATGCGGCGCGGACAAGCAGGACTACGTCGTGGCTGCGGGGCGCGGCACGGTGTTCAGCTACGTCGTTCACCACGCGCCCAAGGTCCCGGGCAAGACGTTGCCGTTCGTCGTCGCCCTGGTCGAGCTGGAGGAAGGGGTGCGGATGCTCGGTGAACTGGTCGACGTCGATCCGAGGTCGGTGACGGTGGGCCTGCCCGTCGAGCTCGCCCTCACCAAGATCGACGACGAGCTGACCCTGCCCTACTGGAGACCGCGCGGATGACCGCCGTGGGGGACGAGCTTCCCGAACTGCTCATCGAGGCCACGCCGACCTTCGTCGTCAGCACCGCGCTGGCCACCCGTGACTTCCAGGACGTCCACCACGACCGGGACGCCGCGATCGCCCGCGGGAGCACGGACATCTTCGTCAACATCCTCACCGACACCGGGCTGGTGCAGCGGTACGTGACGGACTGGGCTGGGCCGTCGGCGCGCGTGCACAACATCTCGATCCGGCTCGGCGTGCCCTGCTACGCCAACGACACGCTGGTCTTCAGCGGGTCGGTGACGGCCGTCGACGGCGATGTCCTCACGGTCTCCGTCGTCGGACGCGGCCAGCTCGGTGAGCACGTCGTCGGCACCGTCCGGATGTCCGGCAGGGTCGCATCGTGAACGGCCTCTCGCGCCGCGCGGCGATCGTCGGCATCGGCGCGACGGAGTTCTCCAAGGACTCGGGGCGCTCCGAGCTCCGGCTGGCGGCCGAGGCCGTGCGCGCCGCGATCGAGGACGCCGGCCTCACGCCGGACGATGTCGACGGACTCGTCACCTTCACCCAGGACACCAACACCGAGGCGGCGGTGGCCCGCGAGGCGGGCATCCCGTCGCTGTCGTTCTTCAGCCGGATCCACTACGGCGGCGGCGCGGCCTGCGCGACAGTGCTGCAGGCGGCCATGGCGGTCGCGACCGGCGTCGCCGACGTCGTGGTCTGCTACCGCGCGTTCAACGAACGCTCGGGACAGCGCTTCGGTCAGGTGATGACGGGGCTGGCCGGTGCGCCGACCTCGTCCGGCGTGGATGGTTCCTGGTCCTACCCGATGGGCCTCGGCACGCCGGCCGCGTGGGTGGCGATGGTGGCCCGGCGCTACATGCACGTCTACGGAGCGACCAGCGCGGACTTCGGCGCGGTCGCGGTCGCCGACCGCAAGCATGCGGCGACGAACCCGAACGCGTTCTTCTACGACAAGCCGATCACCCTCGAGGAGCATCAGGCATCGCGGTGGATCGCCGACCCGCTGCACCTGCTGGACTGCTGTCAGGAGAGCGACGGGGGAGTGGCCATCGTTGTCACCAGCGCCGAACGGGCCCGCAACCGGCCGCACCCGCCCGTCCTGATCCGGGCCGCGGCGCAGGGGAGCGGCGCCGACCAGTTCACGATGACGTCTTACTACCGCGACGAGCTGACCGGCCTGCCTGAGATGGCCGTGGTGGCCGAGCAGTTGTGGCGTCAGGCCGGCATCACGCCCGACGACGTCGACGTGGCCGTGCTCTATGACCACTTCACCCCGTTCGTGCTGATCCAGCTCGAGGAGCTCGGCTTCTGCCCGCGGGGCGAGGCCCGGCACTTCATCGCCGGCGGCGCGATCGAGCTGGGCGGAAAGCTGCCGATCAATCCGAACGGCGGCCAGCTCGGCGAGGCCTACATCCATGGCATGAACGGCATCGCCGAAGGCGTCCGCCAGGTCCGGGGGACGTCGGTGAACCAGGTCGAGGACGTCGAGCACGTCCTGGTGACGGCCGGTACCGGCGTCCCGACGTCGGGACTGGTGCTCGGCCGCTAAAGCCTCGGCGGCGGACGCGATGGCCGCCGGGGCTACACGGCGTCCAGGACCGGCTGCCCGCGCAGCGGCTGGCCGAGCTCGTGCAAATATTTCAGCGCCACCACATAGGAGCCGATGAGGCTCGTCTCGTCGTAAGGGACGGCCAGCCTCGCGCAGTACGCGCGCACGATCGGCCGGGCCCGGCGCAGGGACGGACGGGGCATGCTCGGGAACAGGTGGTGCTCGATCTGGTAGTTCAGCCCACCGAGCATGAAGTCGACGAACAGACCCCCGCGGACGTTGCGCGAGGTGAGGACCTGACGACGCAGGTAGTCGAGGCATTCCTCGGGCCCGACAATTCGCATGCCCTTGTGGTTGGGCGCGAACGAGCAACCCATGTAGAGCCCGAACACACCCTGCTGGATGGCGATGAAGGCCAGGGCCTTGACTGGCGACAGGACCGCGAAGATCGCGCCGAAGTAGGCGAGGTTGTGTAGGGCGAGCAGGCTCAGCTCGGTGCGCCGCAGGCGACGTGTCTTGCCGGCGATCAGCCACTGGATGCTGGCGACGTGCAGGTTGAAACCCTCGAGGGTGAGCAGCGGGAAGAACAGCCAGGCCTGCCGACGCGTGATCGCCCGCCCGAGCCCCCCGGTGCGGTTGGCCACGTGGCCGGTGGTGAAGGCCAGCACGCCCTCGCCGATGTCGGGATCGTGGTCCTCCTTGTTCGGGTTGGCGTGGTGCCGGTTGTGCTTGTCGATCCACCAGCCGATCGACAGGCCCGTCAGCAGGTTGCCGGCGATCAGGCCGACCAGGTCATTGCCCGACCGCTTGGCGGCGATCTGCTGGTGCGCGCCGTCGTGACCGAGGAACCCGAGCTGGGTGAACACGATGCCGAGCACCGCCGCGACGATCGTCTGGTACCAGGAATCGCCGATCCAGGCGAAGGCCACCCAGGACCCGGCGAACACGACCCCCGTCATCACGATCCGGGCCGCGTAGTGCACCCGTCGGCGGTCGAGCAGGTTCGCGGCGCGGATCTCGCGGCTGAGTTCGGCGTAGTCACTGCCGCGGCGGGCTTCGAGCGTCGACGTCAAGCGTTGCCTCCGAGAAGAGATTGAGAGAACAACGCACCTGTGCCGAACGTCGTTAGGCCCAGCATTTCGGTTCGCGACCGATTCCGCTACCCCCGCTCAGCAAACCGCTGAGGACCATCTGGCGTCCGAGGGGCCCCGCGCCTGTTACGGTGGTACTGGTTGTCAGCATTCCTCCTTCGGCATGACGTTGCGCGGGATCGTTTGCTTTTGCGCTCGTCGCCGTCCTTCGTCACCGGAGTCCGGAACACGCACGGCCCGGTGGTGTGCACAGTGCTTGCCGCCGTCAGCACAGTTGAAAGAGGAATTGGCATGGCGCAAGGCGTAGTGAAATGGTTCAACAGCGAGAAGGGCTTCGGGTTCATCGCGCCCGACGACGGCAGCAAGGATGTCTTCGTGCACTTCTCCGCGATCGCCGGCGATGGCTACAAGAGCCTCGACGACAATCAGCGGGTCGAGTTTGAGACCACGCAGGGCCCCAAGGGCCCGCAGGCGGAGAACGTCCGCCCCGTCTGATCGAGCACTTCCGCAGTATCTGGTGGCCTGACCGGCCTGCTCATGCAGCCCGGTTCAGGCCACTGGCATTTTCCGGACCAGTGATCCCGGCTGCATCGTCTCGAGCTTGACGACCAGACGACCCAGATACGCGACGATCTCGTCGTCACTGCGCTGCGGCAGCCCGTAAACCACGTCCGTCACGCCTCCATCGGCCCACTGGGCCAGCCGCCCGGCGTCCGGCCTGCCGTCGAGGGCGACCACGCGCGGTGTGCCCGCGCGCCCGGCATCGGTCCAGATCCGGTGCAACCGCGCAATGCTGCCCACTACGTCTTCGTCGCGCGGGGTCGTGATCCAGCCATCGGCCGTGCGGGCGATCCACGCGAAGGTCTTGTCGGTCCCACCCGCCCCGACCAGGACGGGGACGTCGCCGCGGGCCGGTTTCGGCCAGGCCCAGCTGGGGCCGAACCTCACGAACTCACCGTCGTAGGCGGCCTGCTCCTGCGACCACAGCGCCCGCATGGCTTCGATGTACTCGCGCAGCACGGTCCGGCGCCGCGCCGGAGGCACGCCGTGATCCAGCAGCTCGTCGGTGTTCCAGCCGAATCCCACGCCGAGGCTCACCCGTCCGCCGGACAGGTGGTCCAGCGAGGCGATCGTCTTGGCCAGCGTGATCGGATCGTGCTCGACCGGCAGGGCCACGGCGGTCGCGAGTTCGATGCGCTCGGTGACCGCGGCCGCACCGGCGAGCGCAACCCATGGGTCGAGCGTGCGCAGGTACCGGTCGTCGGGCAGCGCACCGTCCTCGGTGCCGGGGTGGGGCGCTTCGCGCTTGACCGGGATATGAGTGTGCTCGGGGACGTAGAACGTGTGGAAGCCGTGCTCCTCAGCCGCCCGGGCGGCGCGCGCGGGCGTGATGCCCCGATCCTGGGTGAACAGCACGATCCCGAATCTCACCTCGCGACACTAGAACGTGTTTCAGTTTCGTGCAATCACCGGCGCCCGCGACCCGCCCGAATCGTCCGGGTTTGACATTCGGCGTCCGGACGGGCGACCGTGGAGGAACGGCCGGTATCACCTGCGACGAGAGCGGGCTTGCCGAAATCCACGACGAAAGGAATCCGACCGTGCTGACCTTGACCGACAATGCCGCGACCCAGATCCGCAATCTGATCGCCCAGCCCGAAGTTCCCGACGCCGGCGGCGTGCGTATCGCCCCCAGTCCCGGCGGCGCCCTCACCCTCGCCCTCGCGGGCGCTCCCGCCGCGGGCGACGCCGTCGTCGACGACGAGGGCGC
>DATAQD010000101.1:0-8060 GCA_036264855.1 Jatrophihabitans sp.
ACGTTCGGCAGCCTACGTAGCTCGTCAGGCCGTCTTGCGCACGGCCTTCTTGGCCGGCGCCTTCGCCGCCGCCTTCTTGGCCGGCGCCTTCTGGGCGGCCGCCTTCTTGGCCGGCGCCTTCGCCGCCGCCTTCTTGGCCGCCGCCTTCTTCGCCGGTGCGGTCGGGGCTGGGTCCTTCTTCGCCGCTGCCTTCTCGGCCGCCGGCGTCGCGGACGCCGTCTCGGCGCGGCCC
Organism: Jatrophihabitans sp.; assembly: GCA_036264855.1. Lineage (GTDB taxonomy): Bacteria > Actinomycetota > Actinomycetes > Mycobacteriales > Jatrophihabitantaceae > Jatrophihabitans. The sequence continues at coordinate 233 of DATAQD010000101.1, forward strand.
TTCTTGGCCGCGTCCACCGATGCGCGTAGCGCCGACATCAGGTCGACCACGTTGCCGGCGTTGGGCTGGGGCTCCTCGGTATCGACGACCTCGCGGCCCTCGACCTTGGCGTCGATGACGGACTCGAGCGCCTCGCGGTAGTTGTCGGTGTACTGGTCGGGTTCGAAGTCGCCGGCCATGCTCTCGACCAGCGAGCGGGCCATCTGCTTCTCCTGGGCGCGCAACTCGACGTCCTCGTTGAGGAATCCGAAGTCGGGCTCGCGCACCTCGTCGGGCCAGATCATCGTCTCGAGGACGATGACGCCGTCGCGCACCCGCAGCGTGGCCAGCTGTTCCCGATTGCGGATGGCGACCTTGACCACGCCGACGGTCTCGCTCTCCTCGAGCGCCTCGCGCAGCAGCACGTACGGCTTGACCGCGCTCGTCTCCGGCTCGAGGTAGTAGCTCTTGTTGAAATAGATGGGGTCGATCTGGTCGGCGGGCACGAATTGCAGGACATCGACGACACGTGCACTGGGCAGCGGCAGGTCCTTGAAGTCGTCGTCGGTCAGCACGACCGTCTCACCGTTCGGCAGCTGGTAGCCCTTGGCGATATCGGCGTAGGCGACCTCTTCGCCGTCGGTCTCGGCGATCCGCTTGTAGCGGATGCGCGCACCGTCGGTGCGGCGCACCTGGTGGAAGCTGACGTCGCGCTCCTCAGTCGCGGAGTACAACTTGACGCCGATACTCACCAGGCCGAAGGACACGCTGCCCTTCCAGATCGAACGCATGAACTCACCTCGTTGATGGGGTTACCCCTAAGAATGGACGGGTGAACCCCATGCTCGCTACCGCAGTTACCACACTGCCGTCGGGCGAAGGGTGGGCGTACGAGTTCAAATGGGACGGTGTGCGCGCATTGCTCGAGGTGACGGGCCGCGGCGTGCGGTTGCACAGCCGGGCCGGGAATGACGTGACTGCGGGTTACCCGGAGCTCGTCGCCCAGGCTGCCGACATCGGGGACGCCCTGCTCGACGGCGAGATCGTGGCCTTCGTCGATGGCCGGCCCTCCTTCGGTCAGCTGCAGCTCCGGATGCACGTGCGGGGCAAGACCGACGTGAACCGGCTCGCCGCGCAGGCGCCGGTGACGTTCGTGGTCTTCGACGTCCTGCGTCGCTACGGGGTCGACGTCACCTCGCGGCCCTACAGCGAGCGGCGGGCCACCCTGGAGCGGTTCGCCGAAGACCACCCGGAATGGACGATCAGCCCCTCCTTCGATGATGGCCCGGCCACCGAGGCGGTCGCCCGCGAGCACGGTCTCGAGGGCGTCGTCGCCAAGCGGGTCAGGTCGCCCTACCGTCCCGGGGCTCGCAGCGACGACTGGCGCAAGCTGCGCTTCGTCCGCTCCGGCGACTTCGTGGTCATCGGCTGGGAGGCCGCGGCCGAGCATCCGTCCACGCTGAGTTCGCTCGTACTCGGCATGGTCGGCGACGACGGCCTGCGATTCGCCGGCAAGGCCGGCAGCGGCCTGTCGGGACGGGTCGCGGCCCGGCTCAAGGGCATGCTGACCGAGCGCACCGACCCGCCCGTGCCCGGCATTCCGCCTCCGACGAGCGGCCGTCGGGTGCGGTGGGTCGAGCCGGAGGTGGTGGTCGAGGTGGAGTTCGCGTCGTGGACGGGTGACGGCCGGTTGCGGCATCCGGTGTTCCACGGCGTGCGGACCGACAAGCGGGTCGACGAGGCGAGGGGCGATGGCTGAGAAGAAGAGCGAGCGGGTGACGGTCGACGTGGACGGCCGCCACGTGAGCCTGTCGAACCTCTCGAAGGTGCTGTACCCGGACGCGGGCTTCACCAAGGGCGAGGTGATCGACTACTACAGCCGGATTTCGCCGGTGCTGCTGCCGCACCTGACCGATCGCCCGCTGACCGTCAAGCGCTACCCGAACGGGGTCGATCAGCATTTCTTCTTCGAGAAGAACGCTCCGCGCGGAACGCCGGACTGGGTGCGGACCGTGACCCTGCCGGTGCCGGGCTCGACGAAGAACCGCGAGACGATCGACTTCGTGGTCGTCGAGGAGCTGCCCACGCTGGTGTGGCTGGCCAACCTGGCCGCCCTGGAGCTGCACGTGCCGCAATGGCAGGTGCCCCGGCGGGCCCGGACGCCGCGGACCGACATCCTGGTCTTCGACCTCGATCCGGGACCCCCGGCCACGATCGCCGAGTGCTGCGAGGTCGCGGTCGCGCTGCACGCCGTGCTCGACGAGGACGGGTTCACGCCGGTCGCGAAGACGTCCGGTTCGAAGGGCATGCAGGTCAGCGCGCCGGTCAGCGTCGACGACCCGGAGCTGACGTCCAAGTACGCGCACGCGGTGGCCAAGCGCCTCGAGGCCGCGCACCCGGACCTCGTGGTGTCGCGGATGACCAAGGCCCTCCGTCCGCACAAGGTCTTCGTCGACTGGAGCCAGAACAACCCGGCCAAGACGACCGTCGCGCCGTACTCACTGCGGGCCCGGCCGAATCCGACCGTATCCACCCCGCTCACCTGGGACGAGGTCCGGGCCGGCGGCCCGCTGTCGTTCACCTCGGACAAGGTCCTGGACCGGGTCGAGGCGTACGGTGACCTGTTCGCGACGGTCCTCGACGATGCCGGGCGCGGTCGGATCACCGCTTCGATGACGACCGGCGGGTAGGCTGCGCACGCTGAGACCTGCCGTCAAGGGAGCTGCCGTGTCACGCGCCGTCGGTGCCGATCTGGGCCGCGGCGGGCGCCTGCCCCGATCGGCGCGGCGCAAGCAGCTGCTGGCGGCCGCGCAGGAGGTCTTCGTCGCGAACGGCTACCACGCCGCCGCCATGGACGACATCGCCGAACGCGCTGGCGTGTCCAAGCCGGTGCTGTATCAGCACTTCCCCGGCAAGCTGGAGCTGTATCTCGCCCTGCTCGACACTCAGGCCGAGGCGCTGGGCGATGCCGTCATCGCCGCGCTGGAGGGCTGGACCGACAACCATCAGCGCATTCACGCCGTCCTGTCGGCGTACTTCGCCTTCGTCGATCGCGACGAGCACGACGGTGCGTTCCGGCTGATCTTCGAAAGCGATCTGGTCAACGACCCCGCCGTCCGTCAGCGCGTCGAGTCGGTCACCCAGAAGACGATGGAAGCGGTGGCCAACACGGTCGCCGACGACACCGGCCTGGGTCGGGCCGAGTCCGAACTGCTCGCGACTGCGCTCACCGGGGCCGCCCAGGTGGCCGCCCGCTGGTGGCTGGCCAGCGACCGGCCGGTCAGCCAGGAAGCCGCCATCCACCTGCTCGAGGCACTGCTCTGGCGCGGCATCTCGAACTTCCCGCGCCAGCCCTGACGCCCGTTCGCTGAGGGCGCAGCGGGTCCAGCGGCACCGCGCAACCGGCTCGACTAGCGTGGTCACTCACAGCATCGCGACGTGTGGTCGCGAGGAACAACTGAGCAGGAGGCCCCGCGTGGAGGTCAAGATCGGCGTGCTGCACACGGCTCGCGAGATCGTCGTGGACAGCCCGCAGACTCCCGAGGAGGTCGAGACGGCGGTCGCCGAGGCGCTCAAGACCGTCGACGGCCAGCTCGTGCTCACCGAGGAGCGCGGTCGCAAGGTGATCGTGCCCGCGAACCTCGTCGCCTACGTCGACATCGCCCAAGCCGACGCCCGTCGCGTCGGCTTCGTCGGCGGCGGCTGACTCCCCGGACCCGGTCAGCGCCGCGGCGTTCAGCCCAGCGGCGCGCCGACCACCGGCAGCACCAGGTGACATGGCACCGCCATGCGGTGCGCGGGGTCGAGCGCATTCAGGATGTCCTGGCCGACCGTCGGGTCGAACGCCACTGCGACGTGCTCGGCGAAGTCGATCGCGCACTGGTCCTGCACCACGATGTTGGTCGCGTTCGGCGCGCTCAGCCGGCCTGACGTATACGGGATCACGAGTTCGTCGTACCGGGTCATGATCGTCGTATACGTGACGCCCGGGACCGCGTAAACGCCGTCGGCGTAGAGGTGCTTCAGGAACGCCGAGCCCCTGATGAACTCCTCGCACGAGCCGCAGTAGTTCGCGAGGCCGACCGAGATCGGTCCGGCCAGCGGCGGGAAGGCCGTCTCGAGCGTCTGGATCAGCGCGCCGACGCCGGCGAGCGTCGTCCCCTGATAGAGCGGGCTGATCGCGACGTACTTGTCGACCTTGGCGGCGCCCCCGCGGAACTTCAGGTAGTACTGCGGCATCACGGTGCCTTCGGAGTGCCCGACCAGGTCGACCTTGCTCGCGCCCGTGGCCGCCAGCACCCGGTCGACGAACGCGGCGAGTTCCGCGCTGCTCAGCTCCATCGGCTGCAGCCCGCCGACGTAGCTCTCGTCCGGGTTGAGCCCGTACGTCAGGGCGAACACGCAGTAGCCGGCGTTCGTGAGCAGCGGCGCCATCGTCGCCCAGTTCTCACCCATCGTGGCGCCGAGACCGTGGACCAGGACCACCGGGTTCGGGTGGGCAGCACTCGGCCGGCACCGGAAGTCATTGGCTCCCGGCGGCGGGGCGAGCGGGTCCTTGAGGACCCCGCTCGCGGCGCTGAGGTTGTAGACGACCGGCAGGTCGGTGGCGGCTCCGGCCCCGGGAACGCAGACCAGCGCGGTCAATGCCGCGGCCAGCAGGACGGGTGCGGCGAGCAGACGGCCGGGCAGTCGCATCGGGGCTCCTGGGACTCGGAAGATACCGGAGAGTATCCCTGACGCCGTGTCCCGGCAAAAGCGGCCGCGCGCTGATCAGCTGTCGAGGCCGAGGGTGGTCATCCGTTCGGCGTGCCGATCCGTGATCCGCGTGATGAGCGCGGCGACCCCGGTGAGGTCGCCGGTGCCCTGGACGAGCAGCATCATCAGCGAGTCGCGATCGGCCAGCACGTGCTGCGTCTGGCTGATGGCCTCCCCGACCAGCCGGCGCGCCCACAGGGCGAGCCGGCCGGCGATCGCGGGCTGTTCGGCCACCGCGGCGCGTACCTCGCGGATCGCGAACTCGGCCCGGTGGGTATCGGTGAGCACCTCGCGGATCAGGTCGCCGGTCGCGTCGTCGACGAAGGCCGCGACCTCTCGGTAGAAGTCGGCCGCCATCCCGTCCCCGACGTAGGCCTTGACGACGCTCTCGAGCCACGTCGACGGCTCGGTCAGCGAGTGATAGGTCTCGAGCGCGGCGACGAAGGGCGCCATCGCCTCGTCCGGTGGCGCGCCCAGCGCGGTGAGCCGGTCGGCGATGCGCCGGTAGTGCCCGAACTCGAGGGCGGCCATCTCCGACATCTCGGCTCGCCCGGACAGCGTCGGCGCCAACCCGGCGTCCTCGGCCAGGTGCGCGAAGGCGCTCAGCTCCCCGTAGCCGAGCGCGCCGAGCAGGTCGACAACGGCGTCTGTGGATGGCACGTCGGCAGGTTAGCGGGCGCGCCGGATAGACTGGACACACACGCACCACGAATCTGCGCGTTGACCGCACTCTGGCGCCTCCCTCTCCCAGCGGGTCGCAGGCGCACGACTTGGCCCCACCGGTCGGCGCACCCGTACTGAGGAAGCGCATGATCGATGAAACAAGCACGCTGTCGCCGGCCGAAGTGGATCACCGAACGGACCTGCCCGCAGCGGTGGTGACCCCGGAACCGGCCGCCCCACTCGCGGCCCGGGCCCCGGTTCGCGAGGACAGTCCCGCGTTCAGCGACTTCGACATCAAGGCCGAGATCGTCCAGGCGCTCGAGGACGTCGGCATTGTGCGCACGTTCGCGATCCAGGAACTCACCCTGCCGATCGCGCTCGCCGGAAACGACCTCATCGGACAGGCCCGCACCGGAACGGGCAAGACCCTCGGCTTCGGCGTGCCGCTGCTGAACCGGCTCGAGCTTCCCGGCGGCGCCGGCGCGCTCCCCCAGGCGCTGGTGATCGCGCCCACGCGGGAGCTCGCGGTCCAGGTGTCGGCCGACCTCGCCAGCGCGGGGAAACGGCTGGGCGCGCGGGTCCTCACGATCTACGGGGGCCGCGCGTACGAACCGCAGATCGACGCTCTCAAGAAGGGCATCGACGTCGTCGTCGGGACCCCCGGCCGGCTGCTCGATCTCGCCCAACAGGGTCATCTCAAGCTCTCGTCGGCCCGGATCCTGGTGCTGGACGAAGCCGACGAGATGCTCGACCTCGGCTTCCTGCCCGACATCGAGAAGCTGCTCGCGATGGTGCCGGCCGCGCGGCAGACGATGCTGTTCTCGGCCACCATGCCGGGTCCGATCGTGGCGCTCGCGCGGCAGTTCCTGATCCAGCCCATCCAGATCCGCGCCGAGCAGGGCAGCGAGAAGCCGAGCACCTCGCACGTCGACCAGTTCGTCTACCGCGCGCACGCCATGGACAAGGCCGAACTGCTCTCCCGCGTCCTCCAGGCCCGTGGCCGCAGCCTGGCGTTGATCTTCACCCGAACCAAGCGCACCGCCGCGAAGGTCGCCGACGATCTCGTCGACCGTGGCTTCGCGGCCGCGGCGATCCACGGCGACCTGGGCCAAGGGGCCCGCGAGCAGGCCCTGCGCGCGTTCCGGTCCGGCAAGGTCGACGTCCTGGTCGCCACGGATGTCGCCGCCCGCGGCCTGGACGTCGACGGCATTTCGCACGTCGTCAATTACCAGGCCCCCGAGGACGCGATGACCTACGTGCACCGGATCGGGCGCACCGCCCGCGCGGGCGCCAAGGGCATTGCCGTCACGTTCGTCGACTGGGACGACATCCCGCGCTGGAAACTCATCTGCGACGAGCTGGAACTGCCGTTCCACGAGCCGGTCGAGACCTACTCGACATCGCCGCATCTTCTGCTCGAGCTCGACATACCCGAAGGTACGAAGGGCACGCTGCCCCGCGGTGAGCGCACCCGCGCCGGCCTGGACGCCGAGCAGCTCGAGGATCTCGGCGGCCGTGATCGCCTGACCGGTCCCCGACCTGGTGCCCGTGACCGCGCCGGCTCCGGACGCGACCGCGGTGATCGTGGCGACCGGACCGAACGGGCCGACCGACCCGCCCGCGCCGAGCGGGCAGACCGGCCGGCCCGCAGCCGCACTCGCACCCGGGCCGGGCGGCCGCTGAACGAGGGCGCCGCGACCCCGGTCACCGGCGCCGACGCACCCGGAGCGGGCGACGAGGGTGACGCCGCGACGGCCCCCAACCGCCGCCGCCGCCGCGGTTCCCGTGGCCGGGGTCGGGGCCAGGGGGACGCGCCGGCGACCGAAGGCACGCCCGCCGAGTGAGCGGCGGGACCGCTGTTCATAGGCGAGTATTGACCGCGTGACCGAACCGTCCACGGCGCTGGCCCGATACAACCGCGCGATGCGGCGCACGCGCACGATCTACTACGCGGTCGTCGGTGTGGTCGTCGTCGCCGTCGGCACCTTCGCTGGCGTCGTCTACTCGAGCGGCGAAGCCGCGCACGCGACCCTGCACACGGTCGCCAAGGCGCCGGGCACCATCGCGCTCCAGGCGCCGTCACCGAACCAACGGCTGGCCTGGAAGACATCGGACCAACTCGCCCTCGGCAAACCGCAGTGGCGGGGCGCGATCATCACGTTCTCGAAGCACACCGTTGGCGGTCGCGATGCAACGACGGGCAAGCAGACGTGGTCCTATACCCGCACCGACCGGACGGTGTGCACCGCGGCGCAGGTGAACGGCACCACGATCGCGATTTACGAGAACAGCGGCAACTGCGACGAGGTGAGCGCCTTCTACTCGGGCACCGGAAAGCGGCGCTGGACCCGCACCCTGGACAAGAACGGCATGCCGGTCAACGGCCGCCCGGCGTACCAGATGACCGACTTCACGTTCATGGTCACGTCGC
>DATAQD010000128.1:0-19844 GCA_036264855.1 Jatrophihabitans sp.
CAGAAGGCACTCGCTTTGGGTTCGGGGCAACGTCGGTATGTGGTGAGATCGGGACATGTACCTGGCCTTCACCCCCGAAGCGAACGAGCTGCTCGAACGCGACCCACTCGCCCTGCTGATCGGCATGCTGCTCGACCAGCAGATTCCCATGGAGAAGGCCTTCACCTCGCCGCACGTCCTGCGCCAGCGGTTGGGCGGCGCGCTCGACGCCCGCACCATCGCCTCGTACGACGCCGACGCTTTGGAGGCGATCTTCCGCGAACCACCGGCCCTGCACCGCTTTCCCGCCGCGATGGCCAAGCGCGTCCAGTCGCTCGCGCAGGTCCTCGTCGAGCGCTATGACGGCAATGCCGGCGCGGTCTGGGACGGCGTCCAGTCCGGCCGCGAACTCGTCCAACGCATCGCCGAGCTGCCCGGCTTCGGGGCGCAGAAAGCCAAGATCTTCACCGCGCTGCTCGGCAAACAAGTCGGGGTCCGCCCGCCGGGCTGGCGCGCGGCCGCAGGTGACTACGGCGCGGACGGATCGCTGCGCTCGGTGGCCGACGTCGTGGACGCCGACTCGCTGAAGGCCGTTCGCGCGTTCAAGCAGCAGCTGAAGGCCGCGGCCAAGGCGAGTCCGGCCTGAGCGACCTCAGGCAGTCCGGTCGACGACGACGCAGGGCCGGTCGTCGTCGGTGAGCCAGGCCAGGGTGATGCGCTGCCCGGTCACCCGCTCGAGCAGCGCGAACGCCGCCGGCCACACGGCCTGGTCATCGCGGCCGAACGGCAACCCGGCCTCCTCGGGCAGCGGCTCGCCGTCACCTTCGCCCGGCCCGTCGAGGAGCGGGTCGAAGCGGCGCAGCACGTCGCCGTGTTCGGCGAGGACGAAGGCCATATCGGCGTTGACGCTCTGGTAGATCGAGACGACGCGGCCCACTCGCGACGCATCCGCGGCGACCTCGGGCAGCGACAGCAGGAACCCGTTGTACGCCAACAAGGTCAGCCACGGGCCCAACCGGCCGACCAGCATCGGTTCGAGGTCGTCGGCCCCGAGCTGCCACATGTCCTCGTCCGGCCGCAGATCGCGCGCCGACCGGCTCACCTCCGCGAAGAGGTCCTCCGGTCCGCCGGCGAACTCGATCAGCGCGAGCGTCAGCTCGGGAAGATCGTCGACCCAAGCGTAGTCAGCGACGGTCATCTCCGGGCCTGCGCCAACTCGTGGAGCGCTCGTTGCGCAACCGCATCGTGAGGTGCGTTCATACCCCGGCGAACGCGGCGGCCCGCAGCGTCTCGACCTCGCCGCCCAACCGCTCGACGAGGATGTCGTCGACGACCGCGCCACACCGGCGCAACCAGTTGGCCACCATGAGGTGACCGCCCTGGGTCAGCACCGACTCGGGGTGGAACTGCACGCCGTCGATCGGCAGGGACGCGTGCCGCAGGGCCATCACCACACCCGACGCCGTGCGGGCGGTGACCACGATCTCCGGCGGCAGTTCGGCCTCCGACACGGCCAGCGAGTGATAGCGGGTGGCGGTGAACGGCGAGGGCAGGCCGGCGAGGACACCGGTCCCGTCATGCAGCACGGCGCTCGTCTTACCGTGCAGCAGTTCCGGCGCACGCACCACCGGCGCCCCGAAGACGGCGCCGATCGCCTGGTGTCCGAGGCAGACGCCGAACAACGGCAGGGCGCGTTCGGCGCACGCCGTCACGAACGCCATCGATTCGCCCGCGTCCTGCGGAGTCCCGGGGCCCGGCGAGATCAGGACCCCGTCCACGCCGAGCGCATCGAGGTCGGCCGGGTGGACCGCGTCATTGCGGTGCACGACGACCTCGGCCCCGAGCTGGCCGAGATACTGGACGAGGTTGTAGACGAAGCTGTCGTAGTTGTCGACGACCAGGACGCGGACGGTCATTTCTGCGGCACCGTCACCTGGCTGATCGGCAGGTGCGGCTCGAGCCACGGGAACACGACGAACAGCAGCAGCAGCGACACCGCGGCGATCAGCAACAGCACCTGACCGAACTTCAGCGCGAGCGGGCCGGGGAGGTGCCGCCAGATCCAGACGTACATCAGAGCCTCACCTGGCTGTAGAGCGCGTTGATCGAGGCCGGCATCGTGTTGCCCGCGGCCTTCACCTTCATGGCGAGTTTCGAGTAGACGATCATCCGGTGCGACGCGGTGAACTTCGGGTGGCACGTGGTCATCGTCATCAGCCGGTCGGTGGCTTGATCGAGCGTCACCTCCGGATGATCCGGAACCGGCAGCAGCACCTGACCGTCGCTCGGGTCGACGATCTCGCGACCCGGCAGGGTGATCTTGTTGTCGGCGGTGACGCTCTCGGTCACCTGCTCCGGACTGCGGCCAGCGGGCTGGCCGAGCACGCGATACACGAACCAGTACGACTTGGTCTCGACGATGACCGCGTCGCCGGAGCGCAGCTTGTCGATGTTGAGGAACGGTTCGCCCTTGCCGACCCGGTGACCGGCGATCGCGAAGTTCCCGACCTCGCCGGGGAGCTGGGTCGTGCCGTAGTGGGCGGTGCCCTGCTCGAGTTGTGAATCGGTCGGCGTCGCACTGCCTTGGACGACAGCGAAGTGGTAGTCCTTGCCGAGCCGGGGAATGTAGAGGATCGCGATCCCCTTCCCGAGCGGCAACGTGGACACCGTGCCACCGGGCAGGTTGAGCGGGTCGACGGTGTCGTGCTCCCACTGGTTCTTCAGCGCGCTGATCTGCTGGCGGTTGTTGCGCTCGGCGAAGATGTTGGTGATCCACACCTCGTAGACGACGAAGAGCAGCACCACGAGCCCCAGCGTGATCAGCGTCTGCCCGACGCCGCGCAGCACGAAGCGAACCCGGTCGCCGATCGTCATCGACGGCTTCGAGTGCCTCGGTGGCTGGCCCGATGACGGCTCGGCTACCAGGGTGCGGTCGCTCACGATTCCTGCCTCACTTGCCGACGTGCGCGTAACTCAGGGCGATCGGGCCGCTGTAGGCGGGCAGATCCAGACTGTCGACCGTCTCGACGGTGTAGCCCAGGCCGTAGTAGCCCGCTGCCTCGCGGAACAGCTTGACCCCGGCCGATGACGCCAACCGTCCCTGCATTGTCGCCGATGGTCCGATGGCTGCAACCCGAAACGGCGGCGAGAACACCTCTCCGTTCAGCAAGAGCGTGTTCCCGACACAGCGTACGGCCGAGGTCGCAATGACCCGCTGCCCGGAGATCGTCATGGCGTCCGCACCGCCGGCCCACAGCGCATTCACCACCGCCTGCAGGTCGGACTGGTGCACCACGAGCTGGTTGGGGTCGACGTTGCCCGTTGCCGGCTGCGCGGGTGCGTCGTCGAGGATGACCTCGAGCCCGCTGCCGTGCACCGCGGTCAGGCCGGCCGGCGCCAGCAGCGGCTTGACCCGGCGCTGGACCCGGGCGACGTTGGAGTCCTCCCGGCCGGCCTGCGCCGCTGCCCGGTCGACCTGGGCCTGCAGATCCCGCAGCTGCGCGTCAGCCGCGCGCACCCGGCCCTCGGCGCTGCGTACGGTGTCGGCCAGGCTCGCCGTGCCGGGCGCCCGGAGATCGGTCCCGCGCGAGTCCCGGGCGCTGGCCGCGAAACCCACACCGGCGACGAGGCACACGACGGGAACGAGCCTTCGCCAGCGGCGCGCCTCGTCGGTTCGTCCCGACACCGCCGCACCTCCGACCCTCGCTCTACGCGCCCACATGCTCCGGCGTCTACGCTAAACCCCGATGTCCGCGCCGCCGGCGCACCTCGGTACCCGGGTGGCCCGCGCCGCCGAAGCCAGGAGAAACGCACGTGCCCAAGTCGAAGGTCCGCAAGAAGCCCGACACCCCGACGCGCGCGTCGTCGTCGACGCCGTCCCGCGCGCTTGCGCCGAGCCCGCCCTGGTACCCGATCGTCATGGCCGCGGTGTTGCTGCTCGGCTTGGCCTACATGGTCGTCTACTACTTGACCTCGAGCGGTACCTCGCCCCACGTGCCGGTCATGGCGACGATCGGTGCGTGGAACTTCGCGATCGGGTTCGGCGTCATGCTGCTCGGTCTGGTGATGGCGGTGCGCTGGCGCTGACCTGCGTCCACATCGTTTTCCACTCCTGTGATTACACGGCTGTAGTTCATCCCCAGGTGGGGATAACCCTGTGGACGAACCGCCCGTGACCCCGATACCACCGCCGCCGGTCGCTCGATTCGCGCCGGACCGGCGCTACACCGCCGCCGCCGCTCTCGGCGCGCTCGCGGCCGTCGCGGTCGCCGCCCTCGGCGGCGATCCGGCCGGCCGACTGCTTGCCGCCATCGCCGCGCTCGTGCTGGTGGCCTACGTCGTCACCGACGTCGTGTTCTCGCCTCGGCTCGTGGTGTCCGGCGAGGGGGTGCTCATCCGTTCCCCGCTCACCCGGGCCAACCTGGCCTGGACCGAGGTGGACGACGTCCACGCCGAGAGCCGGACGCGGTTCGGACTGCGCAGCACCACGCTGGAGATCGATGCCGGCCCGGTGTTGGCGGTGCTCAGCCGACGCGCTCTCGGCGCCGACCCGGCCGAGGTCGCCGACCTGGTGCGGGCCTTCCGCCCCCAGTGACCGGCGGCTACCAGGTCGCGGTGCGCACGCCGATGACGATCAGCGCCAGCGCCAGCACCGCGCCGAACCCGGCCCCTTGCACCCGCGTCGGGATCCGGGACCGGTAGGACGGCAGGCCGCCGATCGCCAGGCCGACCAGGAGCCCGGTGACGAAGCCACCCAGGTGCCCGTACCGGGAGATGTTCGCGATCGAGAACGTCAGGACGAAGTTGATCACGATGGTGCCGATCAGCCACTGAGCATCCAGGCCGAGCTTGCGGACGAGGATGAGGCACGCCCCGAACAGCGCGAAGATCGCGCCCGACGCCCCCGCCGTGTACTCGAGCTGGTTGCCGAACGCGTACACGGCGGCGCTACCGCCGAGCGCGCCCAGCAGGTACAGCGCACCGAATCGCCACCAGCCGAGCACCCGTTCCAGAGCCGGGCCGACGAAGACGAGCGCCAGCATGTTGGCGAAGATGTGCAGCGGGCTCAGGTGCAGGAAGGCCGACGTCAGCAGCCGGTAGTACTCCCCGTCGTGGACCCGGGGCGGGAACAGCTGCCAGTCGAAGAACAGCTGCGAGCCGGTCGGATTCCGCAGCGTCCCGCCCGCCGTGAGCCCGGTGGCGAGGTAGGCGGCGACATTGAGGGCGACCAGCGTCCCGGTGACATACGGCGGGGACTCCATCAGCTTGGCGCCGACGCTCGTGCGCGGCGCGCGAATGGTGCGCGCGCCCTGTTCCACGTCGTCAGGACAGTGGAAGCCGACCGATGCCGGGCGCATGCAGTCCGGGCAGATCGGCCGGTCGCAGCGCGTGCAGCGGATCAACGCCTCCCGGTTCGGATGGCGGTAACAGTGCGCGACGGTCTCACCGTCACCCGCTGGCCCGGACATCTAGGCGGCAGGCTCCACGGTCACCGAATTGATGGTGACCGGCTCGACCGGCTTGTCGCCGCGACCGACGCGAGTTGCGGCGATCGCATCGACGACCGCGCGGCTCTCGGCGTCGGCGACCTCACCGAAGATCGTGTGCTTGCGGTTGAGGTGGGAAGTGCGGTCGACGGTGATGAAGAACTGCGAGCCGTTGGTGTTGGGCCCGGAGTTGGCCATGGCCAGCAGGTAGGGACGGTCGAAGCTGAGGTCGGGATGGAACTCGTCGGCGAACTTGTAGCCCGGCCCGCCGTAGCCTTCACCGAGCGGGTCGCCGCCCTGGATCATGAAGCCGGCGATGACGCGGTGGAAGATCGTCCCGTCGTAGAGCGGATCGCTGGTCTTGGTGCCCGTGCCGGGGTGCGTCCACTCCGTGCCGCCGGTGGCGAGGTCGACGAAGTTCTTCACCGTCTTGGGCGCGTGGTTTCCGAACAGCTCGATGCGGATGTCACCTGCCGAGGTGTGGAGGGTGGCGATCTGCGTTGCGGACATGCGGGAACTCCTGCGGACTCGGTGACGGGATGGTCCATCCTGCCACGCTCAGCGGACAGGTCAGAACTTGCCGGCGATCGCCTGCGCGATGTACAGGGCGTTTCGCGAGGTGTCCTTGCGCTGGGTGTAGACGACGACCATGACCTTGCCCTTGGCGAAGGCGAAGGCCCAGTCCCGCTTCCCGTCCTGGCCGAAGAACTTCGTCCGGAAGCAGATGCCGTCGACGCCGCCGACGAAGTTGCGCTCGGTGATGAGCTCGGTCCCGGTCCGGGCCGTCAGGATCATCGCGTTGCGGGCCTCGACGGCCGAGCGGAACGTCCTGGGACGGATGTCCGCGATCGCCTCGTAGGGCGGGGCGTAGAAGTAGAACCGGCAACCGACGGGCCGGTACGCGGTCAGCACGGTGGTCCGGTAGACGCGATCGCCCTCGATGTCGGCCAGGTTCACCCCGGCGCCGTTGTCCTCGTCGAGCCCGGACCGGATGTAGGGGCAGGATTTGTCCTTCTCGCCGTTGTGCGGCTTCGCCCCCGGCGGCAGGGGAGGCACAGTCGCCGGTGCCGGCGGCCGGAAGGACACCGCGCCGGTCGGCGGCAGGGTGTGCACGACCGTGTCGGTGCCGGTGACGGTGGGACCGGGAGTGCCGTGGGCCGAACCGCTCGGCGTGCAGCCGGCGAGCGCGAGCAGGGCGAGGACCACAGATAACAGGCGCTTCACGGGCGGGAGCCTAACCCGGATGCGTCACCGGGGCCGAGCGGCGGCCACGCGCGCGGCGAGGCTCGGCAGTGAGTCGTCGAGCGGTTCCAGCTCGGCGTCGACCCCGCGGCGCCGGTAGGCCCGCCGCAGCAGGTCATCGGCGAAGCGCGGGCTCTTGGCGAGGACCGGCCCGTGCAGGTACGTGCCAATGACGTTGTCGCGAACCGCGCCCTCGGTGCCGTCCTGGCCGTTGTTGCCCCGGCCCGGCCGGCTGGTGCCCAATGGCCGCGCGCCGGGGCCGAGCGTGGTGAGCCCGCTGTGGTTCTCGTAGCCGACGAGGCGGCCGGCGTCGGGTGTGTCGACGTAGTTGTTGCCGATCAACCGGCCGTCCTGCCCGCGCGTGACGACGTCCAGTACGCCGACGCCGGCGATCCGGAGGCCCTCGTGCGTGATGAACTCGTGGCCGAGCATCTGGTAGCTGCCGCAGATCGCCAGCATGACGACTCCGTCGTCGGCCATCGCCCGCAGCTGCGCCCCGCGCGCGGCGAAGTCGGCGCCGATCTCGCCCTGCGCGGCGTCCTGGCCGCCGCCGCCGAGCAGGATGTCGGCATCGTTGGGCAGCGGGTCGCCGACGCTGACCGGCGTCACCTCGACCGGGAGGCCGCGCCACTGCAGCCGCTTGCGCAACACGACGACGTTGCCGGTGTCGCCGTAGATGTTCATTTCGCGCGGGTAGAGATGGACGAGCTTCAGCGACGCGCTCACGCTCCCACCCCCTGCGCTTTGCACCTTTCAGCTCCCCTTTTCGGGCCGAAAAGGGGAGCTGAAAGGTGCAAAGCGGGGTGGTCTAAAACGGGGTGGTCTAACGCGGGGTGGTCTAACGCGGGGTGGTCCAAGGTGGTCACTGGGGCACTCCGATCCGCTGCAGGACGGCGTGCAGCTCCCACATCGCGGTGTACGTGCTGAAGACCACGACGCGCCCGTCAGGCGGCACCGCCGCCACCGCCGAGCGCACCGCCTTCTCCAGGTCGGGTTCGATCTCGTCCACCCCCACCTCGTCGTAGCGCAGCCGGACCGCCATGTCGGCCGCCCGGGTGCCGGACGTGGCTCGCCGGGCCGGGAGCGGGCCGAGCGCGGTGAAGTCGACGTCCCACAGCCACGACACGTCCCGGCCGTCGGCGTAGTCGTCATTGATCGCGATCACCAGGGCGTCCGGGACCCCCGTGTCGAGAGTGTGCAGTGTCTGCCGGAACCCGGCCGGGTTCTTGACGAGTTGGAGCACGACCTGCCGGCCGTCCACGGCGAAGCTCTGCCCCCGGCCGAA
Source organism: Jatrophihabitans sp. (assembly GCA_036264855.1). Classification (GTDB taxonomy): domain Bacteria; phylum Actinomycetota; class Actinomycetes; order Mycobacteriales; family Jatrophihabitantaceae; genus Jatrophihabitans. The sequence goes on from DATAQD010000128.1 coordinate 7,993, forward strand.
CGCCGGCGACACGTGCACGAGACCGGCGACGACCGTCTCCGCATCGAAGCCGAAGCTCAGGGCGAGGGCCGCCGCCCCGCACGCGTTCTGGGCGTTGTGCGGCCCCTCGGCCCGCAGGATCACGTCGCGATCGGTGCCCTCGATGCGCAGCGTGGCCGCCGGGTGGTCCGCGCTCGGCAAGGTCCGCAGTTCGACGGCCGCCGGCAGCTGCGACCGGAACACCGGCCCACCGTAGAGCTCCTCGTCGTTGGGAAACATCTCCCGCAGCTCGGGTGCGACGCCGTAGTAGGAGACCCGGGCCGAGGTTCGCGCGGCCAGCGCCGCGATCCGCTCGTCATCGCGGTTGAGGACGACGTGCCCGGTGGTTGCGGCGGCGACCTTGCCCAGCAGCGCCGCGGTCGTGTCGATCTCGCCGAAGCGGTCGAGCTGGTCGCGCATGACGTTGAGCAGCAGTGCTCGCCTCGGTGCGACGCGTTCGACGAAGCGGACCGCCCACGCCTCGTCGAGCTCGAAGACTGCGACGTCGTACGGCAACCGCCCCGACCACGCCGCGTGCTCGACGGTCGCCGTGATCGCGCCCCGCACGAAATTGGACCCGGTGTCGTTGGTCAGCACGCGCAGCCGCTCGCCCCACACCGTGGCGGCCATCTTCGTCGTGGTCGTCTTGCCGTTGGTCCCCGACACGACGACGACGCCCTCGGCGAGGCCCGCCATCGCCCGCGCCAGGTAGCGGGGAAACACCTTCTCGACCACCAAGCCCGGCAGCGCGTTGCCGCGGCGGCCGATCAACCGCAGCGCGAGCAGCGTGACTTTGCCGAGCCACACGGCGAGCAGGGTCATGACCAACAACCGTACAGACGGCGATGGGGCGCGCCGCACGCTGCGACGCGCCCCGGCCGGACCGATCAGTTGAGCGCGGTCAGCCACCCGGTATTGGGCACCCCGACGCCGGTGACCAGGTCGTAACCCGGCGTGGTCGCGAGGCTGCTGTCCTGATTGAACGTCCGCACCGAGTAGAGCAGGCCGCCGGTGGCGTCCACGCCGTTGGCGTAGTCGACACGGACGTTGCCGGCGTCCGGCGGGGTTGCGGCGACGTCGGTGAATGCGCCCTGGTGCGCATAGATCGCCGGGTTGAGCAGGCCCGCTCCGCCCCCGCCGGCGCTCTGCACCGACAGCGCGGTCATGCCCGCGAACAACGGGGAGGCCAGACTCGTGCCGCCGATGCGGTACTCGTCGTAGGCGACGACGCCCTTGGGGAACTTCTGGGTCTCACCGACGAGCATGCCGGTGTTCGGGTCGGCGTCCAGGGCGACGTCCGGCACCTGGCGGTGGGCGCTGGAGGTCACCCCGTCCTGGTAGGCCGGCCGGGCAAAGAGCGAGGACGTGCCGCCGCCGGCGCCGTACAGGAAACCGACCGAATTCCAGCCGCTCCCGTCGGCCGACAGGTTGTACTTCTCGGTGCCCCAGCCCGTCTGGAAGAGCAGGTTCCCGCTCGCGCCGATCGCGGTGGACGTACCGCCCACGCCGGTCGCGTACGGATCGGACGCGGGGTAGTCGACCTGCTTGACGCCGGTGGCAGCGAGCTCGTCGCCGTTGTCGCCGGATGAGAACATGAAGCTGATGCCCTCGGTGGCGCCCTGCAGGAACACCGCCTCGTAGGCCGCGATCGTGTCTGGACTTTCGTTCGCCTCGGTGTCGCTCCACGAGTTGCTGACGAGCTTGGCCGTGCCGTCGTCGACGACCCGGCCCAGCGTGTCGAGGAAGTCCGCGTCGAAGCAGCTCGCGGACCCGTAGTAGTGGATGTTGGCGCCCGGCGCCATGGCGTGCACGGCCTCGACGTCGAGGGTCTCCTCGCCGTACCAGCCGTTGGCGCCGCACTTCCCTTCGCGCGTGAAGCTGCGGGGCCACGTCTGGGTGAGCTGGCCGGGGGCGTAGGCCCGGTCACCGTGCCGCGCCGCGTACGTGGCGGCATCGGCGGCAATCGGCGGGGCCGCGTAGGCGTCGGTGATGGCCACGGTTACCCCGGACCCGTCGAGGGTCGAGTTGCCCTCGTATGCCGACCGGAACTGCGGGCCGGTGTAGCCGCACGGCGCGTACGGCAGCGTCGTGCCGTTGAACGGGGGCAGTGGCGTCGTGCCGTCCGCCTTCGTGCTCGCCGGAATCTGGCCGTAGTAGGCCGAGCATGGCCGCGCATTACGGAAGCCGGCGGGAGGGGCGACGTTCGGCTCGCTGGACGGCTTCACGATCTTGGGCGTGGTGTCGAGGCCGGTCACGGTCAGCACGGCCGCCGCGAGGCTCGCCGGGATCGTGAGCGACGATGCCGGCGCCTGGACGGTCACGCCATTGTGGCGGTAGCGCTCGATCGGCGCGCCGAAGGCGTGCTCCGCCGCCGCCACCGTGCCTCTCACGGTGACGTAGCGGTTGCTGGCTCCTACTCCGGTGATCGACAGGCCCGCGCCGCGAAGGTAGGCCGACACGGCCCGGACGCTGGCATCGGTTGGTGCGAAGCGGGCCCGGTACTGCGCGGCCGTCAGGAACTTGTGATAGCTCGCGCTGCCGGGGGTCACCATCGCCGTCGCGGCCCGCTCGACCGCGGCGAGGCCGCCACTCGGAGCCAGGTAAACGCGGGCATTCGCCGCAGCCGAGTTCGCCGCATGACCCAGGTGCGTCGCGTGCGACACCCACGTCGGTCTGGTGTTGGGGACGGCCGTCGTCGTCGCCGCCGAGGCCGGCGTCATCGCGAGTGCCGAAGCGAGCACCGACGTTGCGGCAATCGCCACCGCGGTGATGCTGCGTTTGTGCATACGTGCCTCCACTAGTGATGGGCAGGATGTAGGACGCTCCCCGGCCTATCCGGTTCGGCGCACAGGTGTCGAAACTACGAGGCGGGCTGCGGCCCGGGCGGGCGTCGAGGTGGCTGGTTCCTGCATGGCAGATAGTCGCCGCAGCGGCTACCTCGATAGATCAACCGGGCTCAGACGAGCGTTGCCAGCTGCTCGACGACGGTCAGCGCGGTCGCCGGCTGGTCGACTGCGTTCGGGGTGATCGCCCAGCCGATCATGGACGTCGCCGCCGGATCGAGCGTCGGGGACACCGCCGGTGGCTGGGCGAAGACGCGGCGCCGCACGTGCAAGGGTGATCAAGCGCTGGGAGTGGGACGGATCGGAATTCCGGCTCCAGAGCCGCTCCGCGATGCCCCGCTGGCGAGGACGCGGCCACCGCACCCGGCGACAATCGCCCGGCTCTGTCGATCCGGTCAGTTTGTGACGCGGCCCTTTACCTGCGAATGGCCTGGGCGGATCCTGACGGCGACCGGGCCGTTGCGGCCCGATCGCTGACGCTTGGTGGAGCTTGCGGCTGGGGGTGTCGGTTGTGACGTGGAATCTTTCGGGCCGGTATTTCGAGAACTGCACCTGCGAGGTCGTGTGTCCGTGTACCGCGTCGCTGTCTCTGGGCGCGGATTACGACCGCTGCGTCGTCGTCCTCGTGTTCCACGTTGACTCCGGAGAGATCGAGGGGATCGACGTGAGCGGCTTGACCGTGGCCGCGGTCGGTGACGCGCCGAAGGTCATGACCGACGGCAACTGGCGGCTCGGCCTGCTCATGGACGCGGCCGCGTCCGAGGAGCAGGCCGGCAAGCTCGCCGCGGTCTTCGCCGGCCAGCTCGGTGGCCCGATGGAGGGCCTGGCGCCGCTGATCGGCGAGAACCTCGGCATGGAGCGAGTCGACATGCGGTACTCGTCGCAGGACGGCCAGCACAGCGTGACCCTTGGCGATCACGGCACGGTGGAGATCAGCGAGATCGTCCCGTTCGGAACTGAGACCGGAAAGTCCGCGCGACTCGTCAACATCTTCCACCCGGCGAACTCCGAGCTGAATTTGGCCAAGGGCGGTGACAGCCGGGTCAACGTGTTCGGTCTGGACCCGACGCTCGCCGGGAAGTCCGGCTTCGCAACGACCTTCGCCTGGTCGGCCTGACCAGCCCTCGCCTCCCGTGGTCGCCCCTACTGCACCCGGGCGCACCCGGCGCCGCAGCCCATTCGCACCGTGGGCGCTGACGACCTACGCCGTGCTCGTCGCGCTCGCGGTACTGGCGTGGACGGTGTCGGACCTGCGCATGTCCGGGATGGACACCGGACCGGGATCCCCGCTGGGCACGTTCGGTTTCTTCGTGGTCACGTGGGTCGTGATGATGGCCGCGATGATGTTCCCGTCCGCGGCTCCCATGGTCGCGATGTGCGTGAGCATCCAGCGTGGCCGCCGGCGCCTCGACCCGCGGGCTGCGACGGGAGCAACCGCATGTTTTGTGGCCGGCTATCTGCTGGTCTGGGGTGCGGCCGGGGTATTTGCCTTTTTCGGCGTGAAGGTCGGTGCCGACCTGGGTGGCTCGTCGATCAGCTGGTCGCACGGCGGGCGTTGGATCGCCGCCGCCATCCTGCTGGGCGCCGCGGTGTACGAGGTCACGCCCCTCAAGCACGCCTGCCTGACGCGGTGCCGTAGCCCGTTGTCCTTCGTCCTCACGTCGTGGCGCAGCGGGCGCACCGGCGCCGTGCGAATGGGCGTCCGACACGGCGGATGGTGCCTGGGCTGCTGCTGGGGTTTGATGGCGGCTCTGTTCGCGCTCGGCGTCATGAGCCTCGCCTGGATGGCCGTCATCAGCGCGTTGATCGCGATCGAGAAGCTGCTGCCGTGGCGCCGGATCGGTGTCGGGGTGACGACCGCCGTACTGCTCGTCCTGGCCGCCGGGGTCGCGCTCGCCCCAGACCAGGTACCGGGCCTGACGGTGCCCGGACCCGGCATGGCGATAATGAGCTGATGGTCGTCACCCACTGGCAAGCGTTGCCTACCTGGCAAGGTGCGGTGCCGCCGACGTCCGAGCGCGGCGGCATGACATCCGCCGAGCCGGTCCGTCGTTGGTGATGTGTAGTCCTTTTTTCCCAGCTCTGCGGAGAATCCGATGCGCGAACGTGGCCGGAGGCGCTTCTGGCTGCGCCGCGCTGCTGGCGACCACGCCTACGCGAACTTCTACGCCGAGTTCTACGACCTCGACGGCGACCGACGGACCCGGGACCGGGCACCCTCCGCGGGCGGCGGAGCAGCAGCTCGGGGCGGTGGAGCCCGTCTGGCCCGACTCCTTCGCACGGTGCTGGTGCCCGTCGCCGGCGTGGTCGTCGGCGGCGGCGTTGTCACGGCCGTGATCTCGGGATTGGCCACCGGCGCCGGCACCGAACACGCGCCGATCCCGGGCTCGGCCAGCACGTCCGTCGAACCCGCGATCGTGGACGGCATCGCCGGCCCGAAATCGCGGGCCAAGGTGGCCCGATCCGCAACCGCGGGGACAGCGGCGCCGGGCTCTGGGATCGGTGGCACGCGGGCAGTGGATCCGGCGCGACCTGCGCGGTCGTCTGCGTCTCGTCCGGGCCCGGTCGGCGGTGGCGACGCGCCCGCTCCGTCCACGCGTACGTCCCGTACTACCGCGTCGACGCCGCCGAGGACGCCGACGCCATCGCCGACCACGCCGGCCCACACCCCGACGCCGACTACCACGCCGACGCCGACCTGCCTGATCCCGAACCCCCTCGAGCCCGGCACGTGCCTGGTCCCCGAGGCTCCATAGGCAGCCGCACCGCGGGCGCTGGCCTTGGGCGACTGTCAGCGGGCATCGTTCGACAGGTCGACGTTCACGGACGAGCGCTGGCACGCGATGGCGGCCGGATTGCCGTACGCCGACGCCCGGTGCCTGGTCGCGTACGACGTCTAGGGCAACGCGGTGGCGGCGGTGACGGTGTGGTCGGCCGGTCCGGGCAAGCCCGGGTTGCTCGAGCCGATGGGCGTACCGAGAACATCGCGGTCACGGGCACGGCAAGGCGATCACCGTCGCCGCGGCGGCCGCACTCCAGGAGCTGGGTTCGTCGAGCGCGATCGTGTGCACCCCGAGCGTCAACGTCGGCGCCCTCGCCATCTACAAATCAGCCGGCTTCCAGACACTCGCTGAGATCCGAGACCAATCCCGCGACGCCTAGAAGTCCCGGGCGTTCTGATTCAGCCAGGCCTGCCCAGATCTCCTTCAGGGACTTACGCTTCCGCCATGACACCGGATCAAGGCTTCGGCATCCCTGGGTGGTTCATCGCGCTGTTCATCCTCGGTGCCCTGCTGAGCGTCGGCACCTGGATCTGGCGTATCTCGGTGGCCCGCAAGATTGCCGAGGATGCAGGCCTCGATCCGAACACTGCCACGGCGGTCACCATGCTGAGCAAGGACGGTGTCGATGCGGCGTATTTGGCGTCGACTCTCTCGTCCCGCCCGCGCCCGCAGTCGCCGCCGCCTGGGCAACGTCCAAAAAGCGCCGAGGAGCGACTGCAAGAGCTCCAGGTGCTGAAGGAAAAGGGCCTGGTCACTCAAGACGAGTACGAGGTGCAGCGGCAGAAGATCCTCGGCTCGATCTAGCGGCGCACGCGAACCGGCCATGCCTTGGCGCGAGATCATCGGCATGCGGAGTTGGATGACCCACCGCTACTTCGACACCGTCCACGCCTACGTATGCCCGGGTGGGCGGGAGCAGTGCGGTGCAAACTCACGCGTTTGCGGACTTCTTGCCGACCACCGTCAAATCCGCGCGCTGGGACGCATGAGCCGCGGCGTCACGCGCCGTCAGCGCGGGCACCAGCGTCAAGCCCGTCCAGCGGATGCTCGTTCACGCGTCCGCGGCCATGACGCTCGACCGCTACGCCGACCTCTTCGACTACGACCTGGGCGCCGTCGCCCATCGACTGGACGCGGTTCGCGCGTCCGCGCGCGGACTTCCTGCTGACCTTTTGCGGACTGAAGCCGAGTTGAGCAAGCTGCCAAGATCGGCCGAAGTGCCTGTAGCCCCGAAATCCGGGGCCTTCATCATGTGGAGACGAGGCGAATCGAACGCCCAACCCCCGCCTTGCAAAGGCGGTGCTCTGCCAATTGAGCTACGTCCCCGAGCGGGTCAGCGCGACGCGTCCGCGGTGGCCTCGCGCCACAGTAATTGTGCGTCGGACTGCGCCTGCCGGCGTCGCGCTGCGGCGGCGGCCACGGCGACGAGTGCGGCTACGAGCAGCAGCGGCTTGTTCACTCGCACCTCCTCGGACGTCGCGCCGGCCCCGTCGGAGTCGACGACGCAGCGCTACGCGGTGGGCCTGGGAGGACTTGAACCTCCGGCCTCATCCTTATCAGGGATGCGCTCTAACCGTCTGAGCTACAGGCCCGCGAACGCGAAGAGTCAGCATATCGGGCGGCAAACCTGCCGCCCAAACGGGTTGTCCGGGCGCTCCTAACGCCGCGGAACCCGCTCGCGATCACCGCTCGGACAGCGTGATCTCGATTCCCCCGACCAGATCGGCGCACAGGTTGTAAACAATCGAACCGACGGTCGACAGGGCGATGAACAGGACGATGTTGACGATGCCGATGATCGCCGCACCGCCGAAGACGACCCCCGCCGTGATCGGCGGCTTCGAGTTGGCACCCTGGATCGTGGTGTAGGCATCGTTGATCTTGCCGATCACGCCGGCGGCATCCAGCACGCCGAACAGCACACCGACGACGATGAGCCAGACGAAGAACAGCGCGATCGCCAGCACGCACGAGAACTTCAGGACCGTCCACGGATTGACGTTGCGCAGCTGGAGCCGGGCTCGACGCGGCCCGCGAGCCCGCGCCGCCCGTGGGGCGGTCCGGCCGGCGCTCGCACCGCTCGCACCGGGAACCCCTAACCCGGGCGGCGCGCCGTGCACCGGAGGCACCGACGCCGTGGGGGAGTCCGCCGCCAGTGGCGTGGACGTGAAGACGGGAGCGCCGGGGGCGGAGTACGGGTTCGACGACGAGCCGGTAGCGGTCGACGTGGACCCCCAGGGCGTCGAGCTCGTGGGCGTGGTGGGCGATGGTGACCCCGACGCGGCAGTACCGTCGGTCCCGCTGTTGTCCGGCGCGTGGCGAGGGGCAGGCCCGGAGCCGAAATCGGTAGTTACTGGCGCGGCCGGCCCGCTATGGGGCGATTGCGTCATGTCACTCCTGCTCGTCCGGTTCGTCGGCGTTGCGCGCGATGGCGACCACGTTGACGCCGTCGGGGAGGTTCATCAATCGCACGCCCATCGTCTGACGCTGGGCGCGACGAACCTCCGCCGCCTTGGTGCGGATGACGACGCCGTCAGACGTGATCGCGTAGATCTCGTCCTTAGGAGCAACCGCCATCGCACCTACGAGGCTGCCCCGTGTGGACACGATACGCGCGGTAAGTACGCCCTTGCCGCCTCGCCCCTGAACCGGATACTCCTCGATCGGTGTCCGCTTTGCGTATCCACCCTCAGTGGCAACCAAGATTTCGGCCTTCTCGTCGTGGATGACCTCCATCGCGAGAAGTTCGTCACCGGCGTTGAATCGCATGCCGAACACGCCCGACGTGGCCCGTCCCATCGGGCGCAGGGCATCGTCGTCGGCCGTGAACCGGATCGACATCGCCTTGCGGCTGACGAGCAGCAGATCGTGATCGGCCGAGATCAGCGCGGCGTCGATGAGCTCGTCGTCGTCGCGCAGGTTGATCGCGATGAGCCCGCCGGTGCGATTGGAGTCGAAGTCGGTCAGTTTGGTCTTCTTGACCAGGCCGTGTTTGGTCGCGAGCACCAGGTACGGCGCCACCTCGTAGTTCTTGAGGGTGATGACCTCGGCGATCGTCTCGTTCGGCTGGAAGGCCAGCAGGTTGGCGACGTGCTGGCCCCGGGCGTTGCGGTTGGCTTCGGGCAGCTCGTAGGCTTTCGCGCGGTAGACCCGGCCCTTGTTGGTGAAGAACAGGATCCAGTCGTGGGTCGAGGCGACGAAGAAGTGCTCGACGATGTCGTCGGTGCGCAGGTTGGCACCCTGAACGCCTTTGCCGCCGCGGCGCTGGGCCCGGTACAGGTCGGTCTTGGTGCGCTTGGCGTAGCCGGTGCGGGTGATCGTGACGACGACGTCTTCCTGCGCGATGAGGTCTTCCATCGAGACGTCGCCGTCGTGCGGGATCAGCCGGGTGCGCCGCTCGTCGCCGTACCGGTCGACGATCTCGGTCAGCTCGTCGCGGATGATGCTGCGCTGCCGGCCGGGCTTGGCGAGGATGTCGTTGAGGTCGGCGATCTTCGACTCGATCTCGGCCGCCTCGTCGATGATGCGCTGCCGCTCGAGCGCGGCCAGCCGGCGCAGCTGCAGGTCCAGGATCGCGGTCGCCTGGACGTCGTCGATCTCGAGCAGCTGCATCAGGCCGGCCTTGGACTCCTCGGCCGAAGGGGCGCTGCGGATCAGGGCGATCACGGCATCGAGCTGGTCGAGGGCCTTGAGCAGCGCGCGCAGGATGTGCGCGCGCTTCTCGGCCTCGGTGAGCAGGTACCGCGTGCGCCGGACGATGACCTCGACCTGGTGCTCGACGTAATGCGAGACGAATTGGTCGATGCGCAACGTTCGGGGCACGCCGTCGACGATCGCCAGCATGTTCGCGCCGAACGTCGTCTGCAGCTGGGTGTGCTTGAACAGGTTGTTCAGTACGACCTTGGCGACGGCGTCGCGGCTGAGCTTGATGACCAGACGCATGCCGATGCGGTCCGAGCTGTGGTTCTCGATGGCTCGGATGCCGCCCAGCCTGCCGTCCTTGACCAACTGGGCGATCGAGTCGACGAGGTTGTCCGGGTTCACCTGGTAGGGCAGTTCGGTGACCACGAGGGTGGTCGCGCCCCGCTCGTCCTCCTCGACCTCGACGACCGCGCGCATCCGGATCGAGCCGCGCCCGGTGCGGTACGCGTCCTCGATGCCGTCCCGGCCGACGATCAGCCCGTGCGTCGGAAAGTCGGGGCCCTGGATCAGCTCGATGAGCTTCTCCCGCAGCTCCTCTTCGGTCGCGTCCGGGTGGTCGAGGGCCCAGATGACACCGGAGGCGACCTCACGCAGGTTGTGCGGGGGGATCCGGGTGGCCATGCCGACGGCGATGCCCTCGGACCCGTTGACCAGAAGGTTCGGGAAGCGAGCCGGCAGGATGACCGGCTCGACCGTATTGCCGGCGTAGTTCGGGACGAAGTCGACGGTCTCCTTGTCGATGTCGCGCAGCATCTCCATGGCCAGCGGCTGCAACCGGCACTCGGTGTAGCGGTAGGCCGCGGCCGGGTCATTGCCGGGCGAGCCGAAGTTGCCCTGCGGGTCGATGAGCGGATAGCGCAGTGACCACGGCTGGGCCATCCGGACCAGGGCGTCGTAGAGCGCCGAGTCGCCGTGCGGGTGGTAGTTGCCCATGACATCGCCGACGACGCGCCCGCACTTGACGTAGTTGCGGTCCGGGCGGAACCCCGAGTCATACATCCCGTAGAGGATCTTGCGGTGTACCGGCTTGAGCCCGTCCCGGACGTCGGGCAGCGCGCGACCCACGATCACCGACATCGCGTAGTCGATGTAGCTGCGCTGCATCTCCGTCTGGATGTCAACCGGCTCAATCCGGTCGTAGCCCGGAGGCTCAGTGATATCGGTCATCGGTCAGTTCTCTCTTTCGAGTAGTGCGGGTCGTTCGTCATCCGCAACGCCCTCCGGTGGGGATCCACGGGCGGGCACCCGAGGGTGGCGGCCGGTCTGCGTTTCGGGAGCGTGGATGGGCCTGGCCGCCGCAGCGAGGAACGAGCGGAGGCTGGTTGCCAACGAAACGCAGACCGGCCGCCGCCCGACCCATCAGATATCCAGGAACCGGACATCGCGGGCATTGCGGATGATGAACGAACGCCGTGCCTCGACGTCCTCACCCATCAACACGCTGAACAACTCGTCGGCCGTGGCGGCGTCGTCGAGCGTCACCAGCCGCAGGATCCGGTGCGCCGGGTCCATCGTGGTCTCCCACAGCTCCTTGGAGTTCATCTCGCCGAGGCCCTTGTACCGCTGGATCGCGTCGTCCTTGGCCAGCTTGCGGCCGGTCTCGATCCCGTTCTTGATCAGGCCGTCCCGTTCCTTCTCCGAGTAGGCGTAGCCGGGTTCGCCCTTGCTCCACTTGATCTTGTAGAGCGGCGGGGCCGCGAGGTAGACGTGGCCGGCCTCGATGAGCGGCCGCATGAACCGGAACAGCAGGGTCAGCAGCAGCGTGGTGATGTGCTGCCCGTCGACGTCAGCGTCGGCCATCAGCACGATCTTGTGGTAGCGCAGCTTGCTGACGTCGAACTCGTCATGGATGCCCGTGCCCAGCGCCGTGATCAGCGACTGGACCTCGTTGTTCTTCAGCACCCGGTCGATGCGGGACTTCTCGACGTTGATGATCTTGCCGCGGATCGGAAGGATCGCCTGGAACATCGAGTCCCGGCACGACTTGGCCGAACCGCCGGCCGAATCGCCCTCGACGATGTACAGCTCGCTCTGGCCGGGATCGGTCGAGCGGCAGTCGGCGAGCTTGCCCGGCATCCCGAAGGTGTCGAGCGCGTTCTTGCGCGACAGTTTGCGGGCCTGCTGGGCCGCCTTGCGGGCCCGGGCGGCCTGCGAGATCTTGTTGACGATCGTCTTCGCGTCGGCCGGGCTGCGCTCGAACCAGGCGGTGAGCTTCTCGTAGCAGACCTGCTGGACGAACGTGCGCGCCGAGGAGTTGCCCAGCTTCGCCTTGGTCTGCCCTTCGAACTGCGGCTCACCGAGCTTGATCGACACGATCGCGGCCAGTCCCTCGCGGATGTCGTCGCCGCTGAACCGGTCCTCCTTCGTGTCCTTGATGATCTTCTTGTCGATCGCCCACTTGTTGACGACGCCGGTCAATGCCGCGCGGAAGCCCTCTTCGTGGGTGCCGCCCTCGACGGTGTTGATCGTGTTCGCGAAGGTGTACACGCTCTCGGCGTAGGTCGAG
>DATAQD010000173.1:0-2221 GCA_036264855.1 Jatrophihabitans sp.
AGGATGATCAACACGATCTCGACCGGGACGACGTACGGCAACCCACCGGTCGCGACCAGCCAACCGATCGAGTGCGTGTACGTGATCTTGGGCGTGAGCGTGACGACCAGCAGCAGGAGCAGCCCGAACGCGGGCACCGCCCGCACCCCGTTGGCCAGCCCGACCACGACGACCACGCCGCGGCCGGTGTGTCCGATGACCAGCCCGATGGGCAGCGCGATGATTGCCGCGACGAGCACGGCAAACACGGTGTAGGCGACGTGCTCGCGCAGGGACACGAGCAGCCCGTGCTCGCCCCACCAGTTGGAGGCCGTGGTCAGCCAACCCGGGACCAGCCCGAGGCCGGGCAGCCCGCCCGCGTCGCTCATCGGGCCGCCCCCGCCCGGCGCCAGGGTGTCGACAGCCGCAGCCCCAGCAGGATCAGTCCGTCGAACACGAGCGCCAGGAGGATGAACATGATCAGCCCGAGCAGGATGGGGGTCGCGCCGTTGCGGGTCGCGTTGTAGCCGGCCGTGAACAGCGAACCGACCTGGCTGACGCCCAGCGTCGAGGCCACCGCGACGAGGCTGACGTTCGACACCGCGGCCACCCGCAAGCCCGCGCCGATCACCGGGACGGCCAGCGGAAACTGCACGGCGAACAGCCGCTGGCGGCTGGTGTATCCCATCGCCGCCGCGGCCTGCAGCGTCACGTCGTCGACCGACGACAGGCCATCGGCGACGACGCGTACCAGCAGCGCGACGGAGTAGACAGTCAGCGCCACCGCGACATTGAGCGGGTCGAGGATGCCCGTACCGAGGATGCCGGGCAGGACCAGGAAGAGCACGATCGACGGGATCGTGTACAGCAGGCCGGCCACCGTGATCAGCGGCGGATACGTCCACCGATAGCGACTCGCCACCCATCCGATCGGCAGCGAGATCGCCAGCCCGACCGCGACGGGCAACGCCGCGAGCCAGAGAGTGGTCCACAGCCAGCCGAGGATCTCGGACTGGTTGTCGCGGAAGTACTGCCAGACGGCGTTCACGTCGAGCCCCCGGCGGCGCGATCGAGATCCCGGGTGGCCGCGTCCACTGCGTCCTTGCGGACGTCGGCCGCGCGTTCCTCGATCCGGCCGAGGACGTTCGATGCCGTGATCGTGCCCGCGAACGTGTCGTCGTCATGCACGATGACGCCGCGGCCGCTCGGCGACGACAGCGCCGCGTCGAGCGCCTCGCGCAACGTGCCCGACTCGCGGGCGAGCGTCCCGCCGAGGTTGAGCAGGTCGGGCGTGATCTCGCCGTCGAGGGCGGCCTCCGGAACCCGGCCGACCGCCAGCCAGCCCTGCGGCCGAAGCTCCGCGTCGACGACGAGCGCCCAGTCGTCGCGGGCGTGATCACGCGCGGTCCGCACCTGTTCGCCCAGGCGAACCGGGGTCTCGTCGTTGAGGGGCAGGGCCCCGGCCTCGGCGAAACCCAGCGCCCGGTAGCCGCGATCCCGGCCGACGAACCCGGCGACGAACGCGTCCGCCGGGCGGGACAGGAGTTCCGCGGGCGGGGCGAACTGCGCGAGCTTGCCGCCGACGCGCATGACCGCGACCTTGTCGCCGAGCTTGATCGCCTCATCGATGTCGTGCGTGACGAAGGCGATCGTCTTGCCGAGCTCGCCCTGCAGGCGCAGGAACTCGTCCTGCAACTGCGCGCGCACCACTGGGTCGACCGCACTGAACGGCTCGTCCATGAGCATCACCGGCGGATCGGCGGCCAGCGCGCGGGCGACCCCCACCCGTTGCTGCTGACCGCCGGACAGCTGCGCTGGGTAGCGCTTCGCGAAGGCCGCTTCGAGACCGACGCGCTCGAGCAACTCCATCGCGTGCGCGCGCGCCTTCTTCTTGTTCTCACCGACCAGGACCGAGACGGTCGCGACGTTGTCGACGACGGTCCGGTGCGGGAACAACCCGGCCTGCTGGATGACGTAGCCGATGCCGCGCCGGAGCTGCGCGGGCTTGATCGTGGCGGTGTCGCGATCATCGAGCCAGATGCGGCCCGACGTCGGCTCGATCATCCGGTTGATCATGCGCAGCGACGTCGTCTTGCCGCAGCCGGACGGGCCGACCAAGACCGTGATCTGCCCGGAGGGCGCCTCGAGAGAGAACGAGTCGACGGCAACGGTGCCGTCCGGGTACTGCTTCGTGACGTTCTCGAACCGGATCACGGAGCCTCCTCCATCTGCTGGGCCGGCG
>DATAQD010000175.1:0-4033 GCA_036264855.1 Jatrophihabitans sp.
GTCGACCCGGAGTTCCTGTTGCCCTACCTGCTCGAGCGGCGCGGCACGAGCACCGACCTGCAACTGTCCCTGCTGGAGCAGGCGCTCGGCGAGGGCATCGCGGACGGGTCGGTCCGCTCCGGCGATCCGGCGCTCCTCGCCCAGGCGGTGCTACTCACCACGACGTCGTTCGTCCTCTCCGGACGGGCCATGACCGAGGACGTCGACGGCCTCGACCGCGAACTGAGGACGCTGCTCGACCGGTACCTCGCGCCGTGAGCCGGGTGGGCGATGCCTCGCTGAACGCCGGGCGCCGGGCCCGGGAGCTTGCCCAGCTCGCAACGGATGGTCCCGTGGACGTGCTGGTGATCGGCGGCGGCGTCACCGGCGCCGGAGTCGCGCTGGACGCGGCGGCGCGCGGACTGTCCGTCGTACTGGCCGAGAAGCACGACCTCGCGTTCGGCACTAGCCGGTGGAGTTCGAAGCTCGTGCACGGTGGGCTGCGCTACCTCGCGTCCGGTGCGGTAGGGATCGCCCACGAGAGCGCGCTCGAGCGCGGCATCCTGATCGAACGGACGGCTCCGCACCTGGTCCGGCCACTGCCGCAGGTGGTGCCGCTGCTGCCGAGCATCTCGCGGGCGCACGCGGCGCTCGTGCGCACCGGCCTGCATGCCGGGGATGCGCTCCGCGCGGCCGCCCGGACGTCCCGGCATACCTTGCCGCGCTCGCGGCGCGTCACTCGGGCTGAGGTGTGCCGGCTGGCGCCCACGGTGCAGACGGACGGGTTGCGGGGTGGGCTGCTGGCGTGGGACGGGCAACTCGGCGACGACGCCCGGCTCGTCGTGGCGCTCGCCCGCACCGCGGCGTCTCTGGGCGCCCGGATCCTCACCCGCTGCGCCGTGGTCGAGGCGACCGGCTCAGGTGCCGTGCTGCGCGACGAGCTCACCGCGGCGACCTGGGACGTCGACGCCCGGATCGTGATCAACGCCGCCGGGGTATGGGCCGGCGACCTCGCCCCGGGCATCACCTTGCGCCCGAGCCGGGGAACCCACCTCGTCGTCGCGAGCGAGACCTTCGGCGGGCTGGGCGCCGGGCTGACCGTCCCGGTGCCGGGCTCGACCAGCCGGTTCGTGTTCGCGCTGCCCTCGCCCGAGGGCCACGTCTACATCGGCCTGACCGACGAGGACGCGCCGGGCCCGGTGCCCGACGTCCCGGTGGCATCGGACGCCGAGATCGATTTCCTCCTGCAGACCATCAACGGCGCGCTGGGCGAGCCGCTGACCCGCGCGGACCTGCTCGGTACGTTCGCCGGGCTCCGCCCGCTGTTGGACACCGGTGGCGACAGCACCGCCGACATCTCGCGCCGGCACGCCGTCCTCACCGCTCCGGACGGACTGACCACGATCGTCGGCGGCAAGCTGACCACGTACCGCCGGATGGCCCAGGACGCGCTCGACGCCGCGCTGGCCGACCGCGCCGTGCCGGCCGGTGCCTGCCGGACCCGGAACCTGCCGCTGGTCGGCGCGGCATCCCCGGCCGAGCTCGGCGCGGTCCACGCCACGCGCCGACTCGTGCGGCGCTACGGCACCGAGGCCGCCGCGGTGATCGCCCAGGCCGAGGGCGACCCGGCGTTGTTGTCGCCCATTGCCGCGGGCATCGAGGTCACCGGTGCTGAGCTGCGCTTCGCGGTGCGTCACGAGGGCGCGCTCGACGAGTCGGACCTGCTGGATCGCCGGAGCCGGATCGGACTCAGCCCGGCCGATCGCGATCGCGCGCTGCCCGCCGCCCGTGAGGCTCTTGCGGCGGGCTGAAAGGCGCAGCGGTGGGTTGAGTCCAGCGCCGCCTTCCCTTCGCCGTCCGGCTCGAGGCCGCAGCCTGATAGTCGTAGTCGGCGCGCGATGTCGATTCGGCGGTTCCGCCGTTCGACCCATGCGTGAGAGGGTCCGAAGGGGACCCGGGCACATCAGGAGCGGACCGTGAAGTACATGCTGATCATGCGCGCGAGCGACGAGGCCTACGCCGCCTTCCAGGACGTCGACTTCAACAAGATCATCGAGTCGATGGGCCGGTTCAACGAGGAAATGATCTCGGCCGGCGTCCTGGTCGCTGCGGAGGGTCTCGATGACGCGGCGCTCGGCGTCGTCGTCGACTACTCCTCCGAGCCTCCGGTCGTCACCGACGGGCCTTACGGTGAGACCAAGGAGTTGTTCGGCGGCTTTTGGATCCTCGACGTCGCCTCCAAGGAAGAGGCCGTCGAGTGGGCCAAGCGGGCCCCGATGAGCGGTCCCGGGATGAAGGCGGAGATCCGCCGCGTCGCCAGCATCGACGAGTTCCCGCAAGACAACGAGTGGATCCAGAAGGAGCGGGCATGGCGGGCGGCGACCGGCCAGCTGTGAGCCGTCCGGGCGGCGGCCGTCAGGCGGTCGAGGCGGTGTGGCGGATCGAATCCGCGCGTATCGTCGGCGCGCTTGCCCGGTTCACCGGCGACTTCGCGCTGGCCGAGGACCTGGCCCAGGAGGCGCTGGCCGAGGCGCTCGTTGCTTGGCCGCGGGATGGCGTGCCACGCAATCCCGCCGGGTGGTTGCTCACCGTCGGCCGCCGTCGCGCCATCGACTCCTTCCGCCGCCGCTCGGCGCTCGATGAGAGGTACGCCGCCCTCGCCCGCGACTTGGACGAGGGCGGCGCCGTCACCGGTGCGGCAAGCCCGCCGGCGGTGGGCGCGGCCGGGGACGCTGACCTGTTGTGGGATCCCGACCGGATCGACGACGATCTGCTGGCGCTGATGTTCATCGCGTGCCACCCGGTGCTGTCGCGGCCGGCCCAGGTCGCGCTCACGCTCCGCGTGCTCGGCGGCCTCACGAGCGACGAGATCGCCCGCGCTTTCCTCGTGCCGACCGCCACGGTGCAGGCGCGGATCACGCGCGCCAAGAAGACGCTCGCGGTCGCGCAGGTGCCGTTCGAGATGCCGCGGCCAGACGAGTGTCGCCAGCGGCTCGGCTCGGTGCTCAGCGTGCTCTATCTGATCTTCACCGAGGGCTCGACGGCCACATCCGGACCTGAGTGGATACGCCCGGACCTCGCCCGCGAGGCGGTGCGGTTGGCCCGGATCCTGGCCCGGCTGGTGCCGGACGAGTCGGAGGTGCACGGCCTACTCGCGCTTCTCGAGCTCACCGCAGCCCGGTTTCCAGCGCGCATGCAAGACGATGGCGAGCCGGTCCTGCTGGAGAAGCAGGACCGGCGGCGGTGGGACCGGGCGGCGATCCGGCGCGGGCGGGCGGCCTTGCTCCAGGCCGGGCGGGTCGGCCGTGGTCTCGGTGCGTACGGCCTGCAGGCCGCGATCGCCGAGTGTCACGCGGTCGCGCAGTCCGTCGAGCACACCGATTGGGAAAGGATCGTGCTGCTCTACGAGGCGCTCGGTAGGCTCGCGCCATCGCCCGTTGTCGACCTCAACCGGGCCGTTGCGATCTCGATGGCCCGGGGGCCAGCAGCCGCGCTGCCCCTCGTCGACGCTCTGGTCGCGGCGGGCAGCCTCTCCGGCTCTCATCTGCTGCCGAGCGTCCGCGGCGAACTGCTCAGCCGCCTCGACCAGGCCGACGCGGCCCGGCGTGAGATCGAGCTCGCCGTCCGGCTCTGCGACAACGACCGCGAGCGCGGCCTTCTTCAGCGCAAGCTCGTCGCCTTGGGCTGACCGCGCGCTGACCCGCACATGTGCGCGACACCGTGTCTGGGATACCGTCGACCCACCCACTGCGGCTGGAGGTCCTTGATGGCGGTCGAACACGTCGACGTGCTGATCGTGGGTGCGGGCATCTCCGGGATCGGCGCCGCGTGCCATCTGACCCGTGCCTGTCCGGGCCGAAGCTACGCCATCCTGGAGCGCCGGCCGAGCATGGGCGGGACGTGGGATCTGTTCCGCTATCCGGGGATCCGCTCGGACTCCGACATGTACACGTTCAGCTACAGCTTCCGGCCGTGGCGCGCGACGAAGGTGCTGGCCGACGGCGAATCGATCCGGCGCTACGTCCGCGAGACCGCCGCGGAGTACGGCGTCGAC
>DATAQD010000200.1:0-10134 GCA_036264855.1 Jatrophihabitans sp.
CCAGTATGAGCGTCGGGAGGCCCAGATATAGAGGCTGGTTGCCCTTTCGTCCCGTCTCGACCGCCGCGCATCCTGGTCGGTAGCCGCACGGCCCCTACCGACCGAAGGACGGGTCATGAATCGTGGCGACTGGCTGGCCGAGAAGCGACGTGGCGTGGAGGAGAACTTCGACACGACGTTCGCGGCCACCTATGACGAGGACGAACCGGCGATCGATCCCACGCATCGGCGCTTCGTGACGACGGTGCTCGAGCAGTGCCCACCGGACGGAGTGGTGCTCGACGCCGCCTGCGGCACCGGCAAGTACTTCGCGCTGGTGCTCGACGCGGGCCTCCGGGTCGTCGGGATCGATCAGTCGGCGGGCATGCTGGCGCAAGCCTCGGCCAAGTTCCCGTCCGTCGAAGTGCACAGGACCGGCTTGCAAGAGACAGGTTTCCGAGCCGAGTTCGACGCGGTCCTCTGCATCGGGGCGATGGAGAACGTGCCTCCGGAGGATTGGCCGACCGTGCTGGCGGCCTTGCACCGTGCCGTCCGACCCGGCGGGCCGGTATACCTCACCGTCGAGATGACCGACGACGAATTCATCACCGCCGCGCTCGAGGACGCTTGCGCCCGAGGCCTGCCTGCCGTCCGCGGCGAGGACCTCCGCCGCGGCGGCGGCTACCACTTCTACCCGGCCCTCGATCAGGTCCGGGCCTGGTTGGACGAGGCCGATCTCGAGCTCGCCGAGCAGGCCCATTCGCCGGGCGAGCACTTCAGCTACAGCTACGAGCACTTCCTGACCCGGGCCCGGCGCTGCCCGGATTGACCGTGGCGTCGACGGCGACCGTCGACTCCTCGACAGTGGGCAGGGCGCGCGGCCAGGCGCGCGGGCGCTCGACAAGGTCCCAGACCGCGGCGAGATTGGCCGGCCACACCTCGTCCTCGGCGGTCTCGAGCTCGGCCCGCGACCACCACCGGTGCTGGACGAGCGTGCGCTGCTCCTCCTCGGTGTGGCCGGCCACGCTGACCTCGAACTGCGGCACACGCAAGGCGTAGAACGCCTCGTCCTGGTCGACCACCTGGTCGCTGTAGCCGTGCACCACGTGCCGCCGGGCGACGGGGCCGAGGACGGTGCCCGGCGCGACAACGTACCCGGTCTCCTCCGCGATCTCGCGGACCACGGCGCCCAGTTCCGTCTCGCCCGGATCGATGCCGCCACCCGGCAACATCCACCAGAGCGCCTGCGCCGGTCGGTCGCTGTCCTGGAGGAGGAGCAGCCGGTCGCGGTCGTCGATGACCAGCACGCGCACGGTGGACCGGGTGCGCCGGGGGCGGGTGGCCGGATCGGCCGGGACGAGTACTGACCACAGAGCCTGCTCGCTGCGCCCGACGACGGTGGTCCCGTCGTCGGCGGTGATGATGGGGCGCTGGATCAGGATCGGTTGCGCCGCCAGGGTGGCAATCCACCGCTGTCGTGACGCCGGGTCGCGCGGCCATGCTCCGATCCCCAGCTCGGCGGCCACGGGTTCGCCGGTCCGGGTGATGTCCCACGGTTCGAGGCCGAGGCGGGTGAGCACCGCGCTCAGTTCGGCGGGCGTCGGGGGGTCGTCGAGATAGCGGCGCACCGTGTATTCGGCACCGGCGGAGTCGAGCATCGACACCGCGGCCCGACACTTCGAGCACTCCGGATTGAGCCAGACCTCCACTTGGTGGAGTCTGGCGTACGCGGTACCGTCACCGGCCGCTCGGGTACCTCGTAGATCCGACCGAAGGAGACCGGCTCATGAGCTACGACCAAGGCGGATTCCCCCAGGCTCCGCAACCGCCCGAGGGTTGGGCACCCCCACAGCGGGGCGAGCGGCCGGCGAGCGTCGAGAACGCGGTCCGGCTGATGTTCGTGACGGCACTGTTCAGCCTGATCGGGGTGATCGTGACCCTTGCGACGAAGGACGACCTGCGCAAGCGTCTCCTGGCCGCCAACCCCGGCTCGGACCAGGCCCATCTGGACAATCTGGTCAACGGTGCGATCACCATCGCCATCGTCGTCTCGGTGGTCCTCCTCGCGCTGTATGTCGCGCTCGCGTTCCAGGTCCGCAAGGGCAAGAACTGGGCGCGCATCGTGACCTGGGTGTTCGCCGGTCTTGGCGTCCTCGGCGCGCTGCTCTCGTTCGCCGGCACGGCGACCACGCTCTCGCGGCTGCTGAGCATCATCCAGGGCGTGATCGACGTCGCGATCATCGTGTTGCTGGCCAAGACCGAGAGCAACCGCTACTTCAAGCCGACGTACCGGTGACCGCCCCGATCGTCAGGTCGTGGTGGCCAGGCCAAGGGGCGACGCGGTGTGACCGGGGAACACGCCCGTCAGGCCCACGTTCAGCCGCTTCTGCACCAGTTCCCCGAGCACGTCGAACGGGTTGTTGACGCCGGGCACGTCGCCGTCGGCGAGGGTGGCGTTCGACAGCGCCGTCCACTTGCCGAACACGTCGCTTCGGGCGAGCCCGCCGCCGAGCAGCCAGATCAGGCTGCCGTGCCCGTGATCGGTGCCGCCGCTGTCGTTCATCTCCACCCGCCGGCCGAACTCGGTCATGACGGCCACCGTGACCCGCTGGCGCCGCTCGGGGCCGAGATCGTCCAGGAACGCCCGGAGGGCGGACGCGGCCGAGTCCAGCTGGTAGTCCAGGTCGCTCACCTCGTCGGTGTGGGTGTCCCAGCCGCCGACGTCGACGGTCGCGACCTGCAGCCCGACGTCGGCCCGCAGGATTCCGGCCAGGTCCCGAAGCGCGGCCGCGAAGTCACCCTCGGGGTAGCCGACGGTGCCGGGCGGCGAGGCACTTATCTGGGCCGCCGTGGCCAGCGCCGCGATCGTGGTCGGTACGTCCGCGCCGAGGGTCCCGCCCAGCCCGCGGTACAGGGACAGCACGGCCCGCTGCGAAGCCGGCCGGATCTCGTCCCAGCCCGGAAACGTGAAGTCGTTGATCGAGGACAGTGTGATCGAGGGTTGGGCCCCGGCCAGCGACACCGGCGTGGCCGACCCCTCGGACACGGCCCGGAAGGTCGTGCCCGGGCCGAGGTTCTCGAGCACCCGCTCCAGCCACCCGCTGGCCGCGGTGTTCGAGCCGCCCTTCTCGAGGTACTGCTGGGCCTGGAAGTGGCTGCGGCTGACTCCCGGTGACGACACCGCGGGGACGAAGGCCAGCTCGCCGGTCGCCCACAGCCGGTCATACAGCGGCGCCATCGCCTTGTTCAGCGCCCATCCCGACGTCCCCGGCAGGGCGATCAGGTCGGCATCGCCGGGCACGAGCGCGCTCCGCACGGAGCGCAGGTAGTCCAGGCCGAGCGCCGCGGAGTTCGGCACGAGGATCCGCAGCCCGTCCGCGGCGCCGCGCAGGAACACCACGATGAGGGTGCGGTCGGTCGTCGCCGCGGTGGCCGCGTAGGCGGCCCGGGTCGTGACAAGCTGGCTGCCGAGGGCCGCGACCCCGACCATCCCCATCCCGGCGAGGAAGCGCCGTCGGGTCCACCCGCCAGTGCCCCACGCGTCGCTCTGGGCCTGCAGTTCGCACTGCACGTGCTTGGCTTGGCGGCGCACAGCGGTGTCGAAGTCGGTCATCCGGAGTCCTTATCGCAGCGCATGGTGGGGGCCGTCGAGGATCACCGCGGCGAGGGGTTCGGCCCACCACCGCAGCGCCGAGTTCGGCATGCTCGTCGAGGCCGGCTCACCGAGGAAGGTCTGCAGCACCGCGCGGTGGGCCGCGGACCACCGCATGCCGGTGATCCGTCGGGTGAGCCGGTCGATCGCGTCGCCGCTGTTGGCCGGCGTGCCTCCGTACAGCGACTCGACCGTGACCGGCTTCAGCCCGTCCCACCAGCCGCCGACGAACCCCAGGTGCATCTGCCAGGTGTCGAGCAGGGTGCCGGCCGAGCGCCAGGCCGCGGCGACGTCCGGATACCCGTTGGGAGCCGGCCACTCGAGCGGGCAGTGGCCCATGCCCACGGTCATCCAGTGCAGCGTCTGCAGGGCGTCGGACCAGTTCGAGACGCCCACGCCCAGCACCCGCAGGGTCGCGATGAGGTTCTCCGTGGGGCGGCGGACCTTCTTGCCGCGCGATTGCCAGAACTCCGCCGAGCGCAGGATCGTCGACACCATCGGCAGGATCTGCGTGTGGTTGTCGAGATACGCCTTCGCGACCGCCGCGACGAGGCCGGCCGACGGGGCGTCCGAGACGAAGCGGACGCACATCTTGCGGGCGAGGTTGGTGGCCGTATAGCTGTGCGCGGCGAGGTAGCGCAGCAGGTCGTCACCGGCCTTCTCCCCCGCGCTGGCCACGGTGTTCGCGTTCGTGAAGCCGAGCACGGTCACCCTGCCGGTGGCGTGAATGTAGTCGTCGAAGAGGTAGTGCTGGTGCTCGTCCAGCGTCCGCCCGGTGAGCAGCCGCGCCGTGTTCTTGACGTCGCTCTCGCTGTAGTGCAGCCCGACCGTGTGCAACTCCAGCAATTCGCGCCCGTAGTTCTCGTTGACGGCGGTCTTCGTGGACTCGGCGAGGTTCAAATAGGTGAGCATCGCCGGATGCTTGGACGAGGCGATCAGCATGCTCGTGAACGAGCCCATGGCGTGCTTGCGGATCACGTCCCGGTCGTAGGCGGGCCGCGTGTTCCACACGTCGCCGTTGTGGTTCGGGACGTTGAGATGGTTGCTGAAGAAGTCGACGAGCGTCTCGTACAGCTGGGCGGCGCTCCAGGTCTGCAGGCCGAGGGTGACGCGGGTCAGCTGGTCCATGGCGTCCCAGCCGTACTCGTCGCCGCGTGCCTTGAGCCACTCGCGCACGTCGTACGGCGACATCGTCAGCAGCGGGCCCTGGTTGGCGACCGAGGCGTTGCCGCCGTAGCCGCGGTACGTGGTGCCACGGTCGACCTGCAGCTTGTACCAGGCATCCGGGCCGTACTTCGTCACGTAGGAACGGGTCGAGGCATCGGGCCCGAACGTGAAGCGCGAGAGCAGGTGGTTCGTGGGGTCCCACGCGAGGGGTGCCGCGGCGGTGTGCGTGCTGTGCGCGACCGCCCCGGCGATGGTGGGCCAGATGTAGGTGGACACGGGGCGGCACGGCCTTCCGGCTACTTCGGGCGCCCGCAGTGCGGTCGCAAACGCCCCCGCGCCCCCGTGAGATTAGCGTTTGGCAGCGATTACGGCCAGTGCCTGACGGCGTGAAGTCGAACTGCCGCGCGCGCGTCCCGGCCCACCTGACTACCGTCGAAGTCATGAGCGACGCAACCGCCGACATCGGCGTCACCGGCCTAGCGGTCATGGGCCGCAACCTCGCCCGCAACCTCGCCCGGCACGGGCACACCGTGGCGCTGCACAACCGCTCCCCGGAGCGCACCAGATCGCTGGTCGAACAGCACGGTGACGAGGGCACCTTCGTTGCTTCGGAGTCGATGGCGGACTTCGTCGCGTCGCTGACCAAGCCGCGGGCGGTGATCATCATGGTCAAGGCCGGCGCGCCCACCGACGCGGTGATCGACGAGCTCACTCCGCTGCTCGATGAGGGCGACATCATCGTCGACTGCGGCAACGCCCACTACGCCGACACGCGGCGCCGGGAATCCGCGCTCAGCGACAAGGGCATCCACTTCGTAGGCTGCGGCGTTTCCGGCGGGGAGGAAGGCGCCCTGCTCGGTCCGTCGATCATGCCCGGCGGGTCGAAGCACTCCTACGCCAAGCTCGGCCCGATCTTCGAGTCGATCGCGGCCGTTGTCGACGACACCCCGTGCTGCGTCCACGTCGGGCCGGACGGCGCGGGGCACTTCGTCAAGATGGTGCACAACGGCATCGAGTACGCCGACATGCAGCTGATCGCAGAGGCCTACGACCTGCTGCGGCACGGGCTGTCCGCGACGGCGGCCGAGGTGGCCGACATCTTCCGCACCTGGAACGAGGGTGATCTGGAGTCGTTCCTGATCGAGATCACCGCCGACGTCCTCGCCCAGACGGACGAGACGACCGGACACGCGTTCATCGACGTCGTCCTCGATCAGGCCGAGCAGAAGGGCACCGGCCGCTGGACCGTGCAGAGCGCGCTCGACCTCGGCGTGCCGATCACCGGGATCGCCGAGGCGACGTTCGCGCGGGCGCTGTCCGGGCATGCCGAGCAGCGCGAACCGGCCCGGGCGGCGTTCGGCACCGACGTCGCCGACCTCGACATCACCGACCGCGACGCGTTCATCGAGGACGTGCGGCGCGCCCTGTATGCGTCGAAGGTGGTCGCCTACGCGCAGGGCTTCGACCACATCGCGGCCGGCAGCGCCGAATACAACTGGGACATCGACCGAGGCGCGATGGCCACGATCTGGCGAGGTGGTTGCATCATCCGGGCCCGCTTCCTGAATCGAATCCGCGAGGCCTACGACGAGGACGCCGGCCTCCCGTCCCTGCTCGTCGCGCCGTACTTCGCCGACGCCGTGAAGGACGGCGTCGACGCCTGGCGGCGGGTGGTGGCCCAGGCCGCCACCTCCGGGATCCCGACGCCGGCGTTCTCGTCTTCGCTCGCCTATTACGACGGGCTGCGGCGCGACCGGTTGCCGGCCGCGCTCATCCAGGGCCTGCGCGACAACTTCGGCGCCCACACCTACCGGCGTGTGGACAAGGACGGGACGTTCCACGTCGAGTGGGCCGGCGACAAGAAGGAACACGACGCCTGACCGGTAGCCCCGCGTCCCTGATCTGGCGTCCCGGTGCCTGATCTGGACGTCCCGGTGCCGATTTTGGTTACCCGGCGATCGTGGTCCGACGACCCCGCGACCGCCTATCAAGCGCCGACTCTTGGGTAGGTACCCGGGAGCAATCGCCCCGCCCGACGACCGATGGAGATCTTCTTTGGCCCCCCCGGATGTGCTGGTAGCCGGCCGCTACCGCCTCGTCGAACGCATCGCCGAGGGCGGGATGGGCAGCGTCTGGGCGGCCTGGGACGAGCGACTCCATCGCCGGGTCGCCGTGAAGCAGTTGCATCCACAACCCGGCCTGAGTGCCCCCGAGGCCCAGCTCGCCAGTAACCGCGCCATGCGCGAGGCCCGGATCACCGCCCGGCTGCACCACGCTCACGCCGTCCCGGTCTACGACGTCGTCGACTTCGAGGGCCAGCCCTGCCTGATCATGCAGTTCCTGCCGTCGAAGAGCCTGCAGGCGCTCGTCCGCGAGCGCGGCGTGCTCAGCGTTGACGAGGTCGCCCGTATCGGCGGCCAGATCGCGTCCGCGCTCACCGCCGCCCATGCCGTGGGGATCGTGCACCGCGACGTGAAACCCGGCAACGTCCTCATCGACGAGGACGGCGCGGCCAAGCTCACCGACTTCGGGATCTCCCACGCGATCGGCGACGCCGCCCTGACTTCTACTGGCATGGTCACGGGGACGCCTGCGTTCCTGGCGCCCGAGGTCGCGCGCGGCGCCGAGTCGAGCCCGGCGGCCGACGTCTTCTCACTCGGGTCGACCCTCTACGCCGCGCTCGACGGTGACCCGCCGTTCGGCTCCGAGGAAAACCCGATGGCGATGCTGCACCGCGTGGCGTCCGGCCGGGTAGTGCCACCGCGCCGGGCCGGCCCGCTGACTCCCATCCTGATGCAGATGCTCGCGCCGGACCCGGCCGCGCGCCCCTCCATGCGAGAGGTCGCCGAGACGCTGACCGCGGTGCATGCGACCGGCCGGTATCCCCTTGCCGGGGCGCCGACGCAGCGCCTCGACCCGAGCCAACGGACGGCTCCTGCGCCGCCGCACCCGATCGCGGCACCGCCGTCGACAACGATGACGCTGCCCGCGGTGGGGTCCAACCGCGAGGCCCGGGCCGCCGGGAGCCCGCCGCGGCGGCGGCGCCTCGGCCTGCCGTCGATCTTCGCGCTGATGGTGCTGCTGGTGATCGGGCTGGGGGTCGTGCTGGTGACCCAGCTGACGGGTGGCGGCGGCAATGCACCTGCCGCCGGTGGCTCGAGCAGTCCGGCGCGCCAGTCCTCGGCATCGTCGGCGCCGGGCTCCCAGCAATCGGCGCCCAGCACCCAGCAGCAGTCGTCGGTCAGCACGCCATCGCACCACCCGGCGGTCGCGGCTCAGGTCGAAGCCGCGGTGCGCGACTACTACGCCCTGCTGCCGGACGACACCAATGACGCCTGGAAGCGGCTGACGCCGGAGTACCAGCACGGCACGCAGGCCGGCGGCAAGGGCAACTACGAGAGGTTCTGGAAGTCCGTGGACTCGGTTTCGGTCAGCAACCTGACCGCGACGCCGCCCGGTACCGTGACGGGCACCGTCACCTATGTCACGAACGGCCGCACCAGCAGCGAGCGCCGGTCCTTCGAGCTGGTCAAGCAGGACGGGATCTACAAGATCACGGCCTCGAGCATCGTCGGCTGAAGCCCGGCGCACGCCCGACCAGGCGGGCCCGGATCGATGCGACGAAGGCGCCGCGGCGACGGTTCGTCCTCAGAACGACTCGGCGCCGAGCGGCAGCAGCCGGGCGACCAGTTCGAGGGCGACGTGTGGTTCCGCGTCGGGGTTGCCGACGCGGGCCGAGTCGAAGTTGAGGTCGAGGAATACCTCGTCGACACCCGCGGCGGCGTACTTCGCCAGGTCGTCGCGGATCTGGTCGAGGGAGCCGTTGAGCGTCGCCCGGTCGCCGCCATCGACCGGCGCGTCCTGCAACCGGGTCACACCGCGTACCACGCACCGCACGGCATCGCGAGCCTTGCCGGCCTCCTCGGCCGCGGACCGGACCGCCTCGACCGCCGAGCGGACATCGTCCAGCGACGCGCGGCTGCTGCTGATCCACCCGTCGCCGCGGCCGCCGGCGCGCCGCAGCGCGGCCGGCGCGCTGCCTCCGATGAGCAGCGGCGGCCGGGGCCGCTGTACCGGCATGGGTCCGATGTCCGAGCGGGGCACCGTGTAGAACTCGCCGGCGAACTCGACCGGATCCTGCGTGAGCAGGGCGTCCATGCAGTCGAGCCACTCGTCGAAGCGCCGGCCGCGATGGTCCATCGGGACGCCGGCCGCGGCGTACTCGTAGGGCGCCCAACCCAGACCGACGCCCGCGTCGAGCCGGCCGTCAGAGAGCTGGTCGATCGTCGCGAACTGCTTGGCCAGCGCGACCGGCGGGTAGAACGGGCCGTTGACCACGGCGACGCCCAGGCGGACCCGCTCCGTGACGGCTGCGGCATAGCCGAGCGCGATCATCGGATCCAGCACGCTGCGATACACCGAGGGCAGCTGCGGGCCGGCCAGCCAGCGCTGGAAGGTCCAGACGCCGCGGAAGCCGTTCGCGTCGGCATCGCGCGCCACGGCGGCGACGTTTCTTGGCGTGGCCCACGCGCCGGAGACCGGCAGGCCGAGTCCGAGTTCCATCGCCTACTCGCCGGTAGGCAGCTCGACGTGGCCGCCGAAGGCCTTGCGCATGGCCGAGAGCAGCTTGTCGGCGTAGACGGCCTCGCCGCGGCTGGAGAACCGGGCGAACAGGGCCGCCGACAGCACCGGCACCGGCACGCCCTCGTCGATCGCCGCGCGGATCGTCCACCGTCCCTCGCCGGAGTCCGACACGCGACCCGCGAGGCCTTCGAGCGTCGGGTTGGCCTGCAGCGCGCCGGCGGTGAGGTCGAGCAGCCAGGACGCGATCACCGAACCGCGGCGCCAGACCTCGGTGACCTTGGCCATGTCGAGATCGAACTGGTAGTACTGCGGGTCGTTGATGGGGGCGACCTCGGCCGAGTGGGCCTGCTCGGTGATGCCGGCGTCGGCGTGGTTGAGCACGTTGAGGCCCTCGGCGTAGGCGGCCATCATGCCGTACTCGATGCCGTTGTGCACCATTTTGACGAAGTGGCCGGCGCCGCTGGGACCGCAATGCAGGTAGCCTTGCTCCGCCGTGCCGCCCATTTTTTCGCGGCCGGGCGTGCGCGAGATGCCGGCGATTCCTGGCGCCAGGCTCGAGAAGATGGGATCGAGCTGCTTCACGACTGCCTCCTCGCCGCCGATCATGAGGCAGTAGCCGCGATCGGCTCCCCAGACGCCGCCGCTGGTGCCGGCATCGACGTAGTGGATGCCTTTGGCTTTCAGCTCGCTGGCGCGGCGGATGTCGTCATGGTAGTAGGAGTTGCCACCGTCGATGAGGATGTCGTCCTTTT
>DATAQD010000224.1:0-5125 GCA_036264855.1 Jatrophihabitans sp.
CTCGTGGCCACACACCGGATCGGGGCCGGCGTCTGATGGGCGGTACCGACCGGACCGTGCGGATCACCGATACGACCCTGCGCGACGGCAGCCATGCGATGTCGCACCAGTTCACCGAGGAGCAAGTGCGGGCGACCGTCCACGCGCTGGACGAGGCGGGCGTCGAGGTTATCGAGTGCAGTCACGGCGACGGCATCGGCGGGTCTTCGTTCAACTACGGGTTCTCACGCACGGACGAGATGGTGCTGATCCGCGCGGCCCACGAGGAGGCCAAGCGCGCCAAGATCGCGATCCTGCTCGTGCCGGGAATCGGGACGATGGACGACCTGCGCAACGCCCGCGAGGCCGGTGCGTCCGTCGCCCGGATCGCCACTCACTGCACCGAGGCCGACGTCTCGATCCAGCACTTCGGCCTGGCGCGGTCGTTGGGCATGGAAACCGTCGGCTTCCTGATGATGAGCCACCGCACGTCCCCGGACGAACTCGCCCGGCAGGCGCGATTCATGGTCGACGCGGGCGCGGACTGCGTCTACGCCGTCGACTCCGCCGGCGCGCTGGTCCTCGACGAGGCGAAGGCGCGGATAGCGGCGTTGATCGGCGAGATCGGCGCCGAGGCCCAGGTCGGCTTCCACGGCCATCAGAACCTGTCCCTCGGCGTGGCCAACTCCGTGCTGGCCTTCCAGGGCGGCGCCCGGCAGATCGACGGATCGCTGTGCGCGCTCGGCGCCGGCGCGGGCAACTCCCCGACCGAGGTCCTGGCGGCGACGTTCAACCATCTCGGCGTCGACACCGGCGTGGACGTCGGCGGCGTCCTCGACGCCGCCGAAGAGGTCGTCCGGCCGTACCTGCCGCGGTGGCCGAAGGCCGACCGGACCGCGATCGTGCAGGGCTGGGCCGGCGTGTACTCGTCGTTCCTGCTCCACGCCGAGCACGCGGCCGAGCGCTACGGCGTGCCGGCGCACGAGATCCTGCAGCGCGCGGGCGAGAAGGGCTACGTCGGCGGCCAAGAGGACATGCTCATCGACATCGCTCTGCAACTGGCGCAGGAGCGCGACCTCGCGGCCACCGGCGCGCGCTGAGCCGGCGGCCCGCCCGCGAGCACGGCGGGCCGTCGTCCGCGGTAGTTACATCGGCACCAGTTCGAAGATCTCGATGGCGAACTTGCCGGTCTTGTCGGCCAGGAACGGGTGGCCCTGCGTGAGCGCCTTCGCGGCATCCAGGCTGTCGGCCTCGACGATCGTGTAGCCGTTCTGATCACTGGTGCCCGGCTCGCTGCCGTCGTCGGCCACGGCCGTGCGGGATCCGAACGGGGCGCCGCCGTCGGTCAGGGCCGGACCGACCTTCTCCATCCACGCACCCCACGCGGCCATCTGCTCGGCGCGCTGCTCCGGCGTGAAGTCGGCCATCGGCGTCGCCGGACCGCGGTAGAGATAGATGTACTTCGCCATGTCGGCGTCCTTCCTCGCTGGCGGCTAACTGGACGTGCGCCGCTCTACTGACTCGACGAACGGTTCGCCGCCGAATCGACACGCGCCTGCCGCGGTCGGCCCGCGTGGTGAAATGACCGCGGATCAGTCCCCCTTGCCGCCGGGCAGGTACTGCTGCACCTTCTGCTTGAGCCCCTGCCTGACGAAGCCCCAGGTGTCTTCATCGCCGTGCCGCACCGCGCCCGCAAGCGCTTTGATCTGCTCCACGGTGGCGTGCGGCGGGATCGGTGGGACGTCAGGATCGCAGCGGATGTCGAGGACGGTCGGCCGGTCGGCGGCCAGTGCCGCCGCCCAGGCCGGCCCGACCGCGCCGGCCTGATCGACGGTGCGCGCTGCGAGCCCGAGGCTGCTCGCGAAGCTCGCATAGTCGACGTCGGGCAGGGCTTGCGACGCGGCGAACTTCGGCGCTCCCTCGAGCGCACGCATCTCCCAGGTGACCTGGTTGAGATCGTTGTTGTGCAACACCGCGACCACCAGGCGTGGGTCACTCCACTGCTTCCAGTAGCGCGCGATCGTGATCAGTTCGGCCAAGCCGTTCATCTGCATGGCGCCGTCGCCGACCAAGGCGATCGCGGGACGATCCGGGTACGCCCACTTGGCGCCGATGGCGTAGGGAACCGCCGGTCCCATCGTCGCCAGCGTGCCCGACAGCGAACCTCGCATGGCGCCCCGGAACCGCAGCAGCCGCGCGTACCAGTTCGCGGCACTGCCCGAGTCGGACGAGACGATCGCGTCGTCGGGCAGTCGCTCGGACAACTCGTAGAAGATCCGCATCGGGTTCACGGGGTCGGCGTCGGTCATCGCCTGGCGCTGCATGGTCTGCCACCAGTCGGCAACGTTGCTCTCGATCGTCTTGCGCCATTTGCGGGCCGAGTTGCGTTTGAGCAGCGGGATCAGCGCCTGCAGGGCGGGCTGCGCGTCGGCCACCAGGTTGAGTTCGTACGGGTAGCGCATGCCGATCCATTTGCCGGAGCGGTCGATCTGGATGGCGCGGGCCTGATCCAGAGGAGGCAGGAACTGGCTGTACGGAAAGTTCGAGCCCACGGTCAGCAGCGTGTCGCAGCCCATCATGAGTTTGTAGGACGCGGTGGTACCCAGCAGCCCGATCGCGCCGGTGACCCAGGGCAGGTCGTCGGGCAGGACGTCCTTGCCGAGCAGCGCCTTCGCGGCACCGGCCCCCAGGATGTCCGCGATCTGGGTCAGCTCGTCCGCGCAGCCCCGCGCGCCCTGGCCGACCAGCAGCGCGACCTTCTGGCCGGCGTTCAGGATGTCGGCAGCCTGACGGATGGCGCCCGGGTCCGGCGAGATCACCGGGCTGGTCAACCCGATGCTCGAAGGCACCTGCTTGAACGCGTGCACCGGCGGCTCGTAGGGCAGGTCAAGGACGTCGGAGGGGAAGATCAGGCAGGTCGGGGCGCGTTCGCTGCCCGCGATCCGGATCGCGCGATCGATCAGATTGGGCAGCTGCTGCGCAACGGTGCACATCTGCACGTAGTCGCTGCACACGTCCTTGAACAGCGAAAGCATGTCGATCTCTTGCTGGTACGAGCCGCCCATCGCCGAACGCTCGGTCTGCCCGACGAGCGCCACGACCGGTACGTGGTCGAGCTTGGCGTCGTAGAGGCCGTTGAGCAGGTGGATGCCCCCGGGACCACTGGTCGCGACGCACACGCCCACCTGGCCGGAGAACTTCGCGTACCCGACCGCCTCGAAGGCCGACATCTCCTCGTGCCGCGCCTGGACGAACTGCGGATCGTCGCCGGCGCGTCCCCACGCCGCGAGCAGGCCATTGATGCCGTCCCCGGGGTAACCGAAGACCTGCCGCACACCCCACTCCCGCAACCGGGCGAGCAGGACATCGGCGACGGTCTGCGACATGTGACTCCCCTTGCCGACGGTTTGCTGAACCCCCGTACCCGCAGCGTTTGCGGCCCAGCAGCTCTCGGGTAGACGCTCGAAAGATGCTGTCCTTCGTAGTCTCGCCAGGGCAGCCCCGCACGTAACTAGGAGCAGGCAATGAGCCGAACCGTCGTGGTGACCGGGGCGAGCGGGGGGATCGGTCGGGCGAGTGCGGTCGCGTTCGGCCGGCGGGGCGACACGGTCGTCCTGCTCGCCCGCGGCGAGCGCGGCCTGGAGGCGGCCGCCGAGCAGGTCGAGCGAGCCGGGGGCCGAGCCGTTCCGATCTCGGTCGATGTCGCCGACGCCGATCAGGTGTTCGCCGCGGCCGAGAAGATCGAAGCCGAAGTCGGCCCGATCGACATCTGGGTCAACGTCGCGTTCAGCTCGGTGTTCGCGCCGTTCGACCAGATCAGGCCGGACGAATACCGGCGCGTCACCGAGGTCTCCTACCTCGGCTACGTCTACGCGACGATGGCCGCGCTCAAGTACATGCGGCCGCGCGACCGCGGGACGATCGTCCAAGTGGGCTCCGCGCTCGCGTACCGCGGGATACCGCTGCAGACCGCCTACTGCGGCGCCAAGCATGCGATCCAAGGCTTCCACGAGGCGCTGCGCTGCGAACTCCTGCACGACCGGAGCAACGTCCGGGTGACGATGGTGCAGCTGCCCGCCGTGAACACCCCGCAGTTCTCGTGGGTGCTGTCGCGACTGCCGCGCCACCCGCAGCCGGTCGCCCCGATCTATCAACCCGAGTTCGCCGCCCGCGGGGTGGTGCACGCCGCCGATCACCCCCGCCGCCGCGAGTACTGGGTCGGCGCCAGTACGGCCGCGACGCTGTCCGCCAACGCCCTCGCTCCCGGCCTGCTCGACCGCTATCTGGCCCGGACCGGGTTCTCCGGTCAGCAGACCGACCAGCCAGAACCGCCGGACGCCCCGGCGAACCTGTGGGAGCCGGCCGACGGAACGAGCGGTGCGGACTTCGGTACCCACGGCATCTTCGACGACAAGTCCCACACCCGCGACCCGCAACTGTGGGCCTCACAGCATCACGGCCTGCTGGCCGCCGCGGCGGCCGGGCTCGGCGTCGCAGCGGGAGCGGTGCTGCAAAGGGCAGGTGGTCGGACAGCTTGGTCATCGAGGACGCGAGGTCGCCCGTGAAGCACCCTCACCCGTCGTTGCCGGACTTCTTGATCGTGGGTTCACCCAAGGCCGGGTCCACCGCCCTGCACGATGCGCTCGCCGCGCATCCGCAGCTCTACGCGTCGCCGGTCAAGGAGCCCAAGTACTTCTTGACCGGTGGCGCCCCACCGGACCCAGGCGGGCAAAGGGGACCCGGTGACGCGCACAGCGCCCGCGAGTGGGTCTGGCACCGGGCCGAGTACGAAACGCTGTTCCGGGACGCTCCCGCCGACACGCTGCGCTTTGAGAGCACGCCGTTCTACCTCTGGCAGCAGGACAGTCACGCCCGGATCGCGCGGACCCTTCCGGACGTCAAACTGATCGCCGTCATCCGCGACCCGATCGATCGCGCGTTCTCGAATTGGACGCATCTTTGGGCCGACGGGCTGGAGCCCGAACCCGATTTCCTCGCCGCGTGCCGGGCCGAGCCGCGCCGGGTCGCCAGCGGCTGGGCCCCGTTCTGGCACTACCTCGGTCTCGGCCGCTACGGCGAGCAGTTCCAGAATCTGTTCCGGCACGTCGACCCGGGGCGCGTGCGGGTGATCCGCTACCGCCAGCTC
>DATAQD010000229.1:0-3744 GCA_036264855.1 Jatrophihabitans sp.
GTCGACGAGATCGCGCGCAAGACTGCTGATACCCGCGACAACCTCGAGAACGCCGAAGCCGATATCGCGACGTCGAGCGAGCGCACGCTGGCCCTGGCCAACCGCGTCAATGACATCGACCGGTTGTTGGACCTGATCAACGACATCGCCGAGCAGACCAACCTGCTCGCCCTCAACGCCGCGATCGAGGCCGCGCGCGCCGGCGAAAGCGGGCTGGGCTTCGCCGTCGTCGCCGAGGAGGTTCGCCGACTCGCGGAGCGGTCCAAGCTGTCGGCCGGGGAGATCGCGGGCATTGTCGCCGCGGTACAGACCGAGACCAACGCGAGCGTTATGTCGATGGAGAAAGGCGCCAAGCAGCTGCAACAGGGCCTGAGCCTGCTCGACACCGTCACCGAAGCAAGCAGTCAGGTTCGGCTGACGACGCACCAGCAGCGCAGCGCCACGGCCCAGGTCGTCGAGACGATGGAGCAGTTGACCGAAGTCAGCCGCCAGGTCTCAGCGACAGCCCAGCAGCTCGCGTCGGCGGCCGGGGGGCTGGCCGAACTGGCCGGCAACCTCGAATCCACCGCGGCCAGTGCCCGAAGCGGCGGGCCGTGACCGTGATGCCCGTCGTCGTCGTCCCGGTCGGTGCCGATCTCTATGCGGTCCCGATCGACTGGGTCCGGCAGGTGCTCGTGACGCCATCGATCACGACCTTGGCGACCGCCCCGTCGCAAGTGCTCGGACTGTTCAACCTGCGAGGCGAAATCGTGCCGTTGCTGGACACGGCCGCCCTGCTGGGTGTCGGCGTAGTCGATCCGGTCGCCTTCGCAGTCGTACTGCGTAGTTCGAAGGGCCCGGTGGCGCTGGCGGCCACCAGGATGCCGGAACGGTTGTCCTTGGACGGGGGACCTGCCCCGTCGACGCTGCCCGGCACGACGGGCACCTGGCACGTGGACGGTCGAGTTGTCGTCTCGATCGATCCCTCGGCCCTGCTCGCGGCGGCCGGGCTGGTCGGGCCGGGGCCGGGCCGCCCAGGCGTGCCCGTGGCGGCTTGACGTGCTCGCCCTTGCTCAGGTGCGGGACCTGTTCGCCCAGGAAGCCGGCGTGCGGCTCGCCCACCTCAGTCACCTGGCGCTGGAGCTGGAGCGGACCGGCGGCAGCCCAGAGCTGGTCGATGCGGTCTTCCGGGAGTTGCACACCCTCAAGGGTTCGGCGGCCGTCGCCGACCTGGACGCCGTCAGTCGGTGCGCTCACGAGCTCGAAGAACTGATCGAACCCGTGCGGGCCGGGCAGTATCCGGTCACGCCCGAGCTGATCGACACGCTGCTCGCCGGCGCCGACCGCCTGGCGGCCGAGATCGCCGCTACGCACCCGGGCGGGTCCGGTTTCCGCCCCGACGCTGTGACGCCCCAAGCCGTGACACCCACGGCGACTGACGGGCACGGTCACTTCCTTGGCGGCGAGGCGCCCACGGGCGCCGTGCAGGTGTCGATGGATCGCATCGATTCGCTGGTCCGCCTGGTCGGCGAGGCGGCCACGGCGCACCTGAGGGTCGGCGGGTTGCTCAACGACCGGTTCGGGGTCGACCCGGCCTCGTGTGCCGAGTTCAACGACCTCTCCCGGGCGATCAACGAGTTGCAGGACCGCGCCATGCGCACGCAGATGGTCCCGGTCGCGACGATCACCGACAACTTGCAGCGAGCGGTGCGCGACCTCTCCCGCGCCCAAGGCAAGGACGTTCGCTGGGAGACGCGTGGGGCCGAGACCGAACTCGACCAAGGGGTCCTGACCCGATTGTCGGAGTCGTTGCTGCACCTGGTGCGCAACGCGGTCGACCACGGTATCGAGTCACCGGCCGACCGGGTGGCGGCCGGCAAGCCGCCGCACGGGACGATTCGTCTGCACGCCATGCAGCTCGGCTCTGAGGTGATCATCGCCATCGCCGACGACGGCCGCGGCGTGGACGTCGAGAACGTGCGCCGGCAGGCCCAACGGCAAGGCGTCGACACCGACGGCATGGCCGAGGAGGAGCTGCTCCAGCTCACCTTCCGGCCGGCGCTGTCCACGACGTCGTTCGTTACTGACGTGTCCGGACGCGGGGTGGGACTTGACGTCGTGCGGGCCAACGTCGAGGCCGCGCGCGGCCGCGTTGAGGTTCGGTCCCAGCCCGGTGCGGGCAGTGAGTTCCGAATCGTCGTGCCGATCACGCTTGCGGTGTTGCGCTGCCTGCTGGTCGAGGCCGGTGGCCAGCGGTTCGCGCTTCCCTTCCACCGCGTCGTCGTGTCGCTGCCACCCGCGTCGGCCGCTCGCGCGCACGCCGAGGGACGGCCCGTGATCCTGTTGGACGGGCGCGCGGTGCAGTCGTCGGCGCTGGCGGCAACGTTGGGCCTGCCCACCGGGACGCACCCATCGGGGCCGATCGTCGTCCTGGCCGACACGGCCCACCAGCACGCGTTCCAGGTCGACCGGCTGGTCGGTCAACGCGACGTCGTCGTCAAGGGACTCAGCGAGTTACTGCCGCATCTGCCCGCCCTCGCCGGCGCGAGCGTGGAACCGGACGGCTCGGTCCTGCTCGTGCTTGATCCACCAGGGCTGATCCAGCGTGCCCGCCACTCCAGCCGGCCAACTCCCCCCTCAGCCTCGGACGAGGACGGGATGACGCGGCGCCGGATCCTCGTCGTGGACGACGCGCTCGTCGTTCGCGAACTGCAGCGCAACATCCTCGAACGCGCGGGTTATCAGGTGCGAGTTGCCATCGACGGCAGCCAGGCCCTGTCCCGACTGGCCGAGGAACCGAGCGACCTCGTCCTGACCGACATCGAGATGCCGGTGATGGACGGCTTCGAACTCACGGCCGCGATCCGGGCGCAGGCCACGCTGGCCAACATCCCGGTCTTGATCCTCAGTTCGCGCGCTGACGATGCCGACCGGCAGCGCGGGTTGGATGCCGGCGCCGACGGCTACATCGTCAAGAGCGGCTTCGACGAGGGCAGCCTGCTCACCGCGGTGAGCCGTCTGATCGGCGGCCGATCATGAGTGCCACGATCCGTGCCGTCGTCGTCGCCGATGACGCCGCCGACCTCGTCGCCGCCCTCCACCATGATGCCGACACCGTCGTGATCGGCACCGTGGCCAGTGCGGCCGCGGCGACCGCGCTGGTCGCCAGCACCCGTCCGGACATCGTGCTCCTCGATCTGCACCTGATTGACGGCAGCAGCCGCACGGCCATCGAGCGGATCATGGACCAGGCGCCGACGCCCATCCTCGTACTGTCGGGGCAGGTCGACGACCGCCGCTCGCCCTCGGTAGTCGAAGCGCTGGTGGCCGGTGCGTTGGACGCATTGCCGATTCCGCTCGACTGGGACGGAGCGCGCGGCGTCGAGTTGCGCGACCGGGTGCGCCGGCTGAGCACTGCGTGGGTGATCCGGCACCTGCGCGGCGGCCGGGTGGGCGGCGCCGCCGCCGACCCCCGCCGCGTCCTGACCGCGCCCATCGTCGCCCTGGCGGCTTCCACCGGAGGACCCACCGCGCTGGCCGGCATTCTCGCCAAGCTCGGCGGTCTGGCGGCGCCGGTGCTGATCGTCCAGCACCTCCATCCGGACTTCACCGACGGATTGCTGGAATGGATGTCACGCGTATCGGCGCTGCCGGTCGAGGTCGCCAAGCACCGTCAACCGCCTCGACCCGGCCGGGTATACCTCGCCCCAGGAGGTGTTCACCTGCGCCTCGGACCCTTGCGGCAGCTCGAGCTCTGTCGGCAGC
>DATAQD010000092.1:0-15329 GCA_036264855.1 Jatrophihabitans sp.
CTGGGCTCGCGCAACATCGTCCTGCTCGCGCTGGCCGGGGTGCTGCTCGACCTGGCCGTCCAGTGCCACCAGGTGATGAGCCAGCAGGTGATCTACGCGCTGCGGCCGGACGCCCGCGCCCGGATCAACACGGTGTACATGAGCACCGTCTTCATCGGCGGGGCGATCAGCTCGGCGGCGGCCGGCGTCCTGCACGATGCCTACGGCTGGACCGGGGTCACGATCTACGCGGCGGTCCTGCCGGTGCTGGGCCTGCTGCTGTGGGCCACCGGCCGCACCACGGCCGTCACGAGAACAGCGGTGGCAGTGCCAGCAGCATGATCATCGACCACACCAGGTGGGTGAGCATCGGCGCGAGGATTCCGCCCGTCGTCCGCCGCTGCTGGGCGAACAGCGCGCCCATCACCACCGCGGCGAACACCAGCATCGGATTGCCGGTGGCCACCGTCACCAGCGCGTAGATCGCCGTCGAGACCAGCCTGGCGTGGTCGCGGCCGACCGCGGCGAACAGGGCGCCGCGGAAGAAGATCTCCTCGGCCCCGCCGTTGACAAGCGTGACGACCGCGACCAGCGCCAGGTCGCCCTTGCGCGCGTGCGCGAGCACGTTGGCCACGAAATCGCGCAGCGGGCCGATCTCGCGCACGATCAGCGCGCCCAGGACGAAGGCCGCCCCGGCCAGGACGCCCAGCAGCACGGGTGTGAGCACCGGGCGGCGCTGGGAAGCACCGGCCCGGCGGTAGCCCAGGTGCAGCGGCCCGGACAGCAGCCCGCCGGCAACCCACACCG
Organism: Jatrophihabitans sp.; assembly: GCA_036264855.1. GTDB lineage: Bacteria > Actinomycetota > Actinomycetes > Mycobacteriales > Jatrophihabitantaceae > Jatrophihabitans. The sequence continues at coordinate 787 of DATAQD010000092.1, forward strand.
CCGCCACGGAAAGGGTCAACGGGTAAAAGGCCGTCGAGCCGGGAGCGGTCGCCAACGAGAAGCCGAGCACGGTCGCCCCGACCACGAGGCTGATCCCGGCGACCACCCGCCGCCGCCGGAACTCCGCGTCGCTCTGGCGATGATCGCGGGGAACCGGGTCGACGACTGCGGGCCGGACGGCCCGTTCGATCCGCTCGAGCCAGGGACTCACGAAGCCGCGGCGCGGTCGCGAAGGGCCAGGCGCACGGCGTCGTCGTAGCCGATGGTCGGGCCGGGCACGATCGACTCGATCGCGTGATCGTGCACGATCACCTCGTTGGTCATCGAGTCGACGAGGTTGCGGGCCGTCGCCATGTCGACGTCGGTGACGAGCGCGAGCCACCCGGCGGACAGCTGCGGGGTGAGAAGCGGCACGTCAAGCGACGGGATGCGCTTGCCTCGCACCCGCCCCGCTCGCTTGATCATGTCGATGTAGCGCAGGACCTCGGGGCCGCCGATCTCGAAGACCTGGCCGATCGCGTCCGGATGCCCGAGGACGCCAGTGAGGTAGCGGACGACGTCAGGCAACGCGATCGGCTGGGTCCGGGTCTTGACCCAGCGCGGCGTGATCATCGCCGGCAGGTGGTCGACGAGCTGACGGGTGATTTCCCACGAGATGCCGCCATGACCCACGACGACCGCGGCGCGCAGCACGGTCACCGGCACCCCGGCCGCGCCGAGCAGCGTTTCGACCTGACGCCGCGAGCGCAGGTGGGCGGACAGCTCGCCGTCGTCCACGCCCAAACCGCCGAGGTAGATGATCTGCCCGACGCCCGCGTCGGCTGCGGCCCCGCCGAAGTTGCGCGCGGCTCTCGCGTCCCGGTCCTCGAAATCGGCCGAGTCGAGGGCGTGGACGAGGTAATAGGCGGCATCGACTCCCGCCACGAGCGGACCGAGACTGGCCGGGTCGTCCACGTCGCCGGCCACCGGCTCGCCCGCGCCCGGGTAGGCGTCAGGGCGACGGGTCATCGCGCGTACCTCGTGCCCCGCATCGACGAGTGCGCGGGTCAGCTGCGAACCCACGAACCCGGATGCTCCGGTCACCAGCACGGTAGTTGCCACGGGCACAGCCTGCCCCGACGCGACCCGTCCTACGCCGGCGCCGGGAAACCCGTCCAGGGGTCATCGCTGCCCGTGGCGGCCCCGCGATCGGCGCGGCCGAGGGTGGGTGGCAGGGTGAGCCCATGGCTGTCTTGTCGCTCGGCAAGCTCGGGTTCCTCGTCGCGGCCACTGGTGCGGCCCACTTCGCCGCGCCCGACGCGTTTGCCGAAGTCACCAAGGTGGCCTTCCCCGAGAACACGCAGGAGTGGGTGAAGCGCAACGGCGCCAGCGAGAGCGCGATCGGCGTGGCGATGATGCTCAAGCGCACCCGCAAGCTCGGCGTGCTCGGCCTGCTCGGCTACACCGGTTGGCTCGGCTACAACGCCGCCAAAGCCCAGAGCTGACCCCGGAGCCACCTGTGAGTTGCCCGCGCTTCGTGGCGCTATGACACCACGTGGCGCGGGCTCACAGCCGCCGAGCTCGGTGGCTGAAGTGCTCGGGCGCCGTGCCACCCGGGGCGGTCGGCAACCCGGCAGCTGACCACGCCCGGAAGCCGCCGACGAGGTCGGTCGCCGGCACGCCGATCGAGTTGAGCACGGCGGCGGCGAGCGAGGACGTGAAGCCCTCCGAGCAGACGACGATCCAGCGCTGCCCCTCGATCGCGCTGGGAACGCGGGCCTCCGAGCGCGGGTGCAGGCGCCACTCGAGATGGTTGCGCTCGATGATCAGCGAGCCCGGGATCTCGCCCTCTCGCTGGCGCTGCCATTGCGGGCGGATGTCGACCAGGAGCGCTCCGTCGGCAACCGCCGCCAGCGCCGCGACCGGCTCGAGCCGGTCAAGCCGAAGCCGGGCGTCGGCGAGCAGCTCGTCCACCGAGGCGAACTTGGTCACGACGCCTGCCTTATCTCGACCGCGGGCTCGGGGTCGTCGGTGGCCAGCGACGTGATGGCCTCGAGCTGGCCGTCGGCGAGGTCATAGTAGGTCATCGTGGTGAGGGGCGGGGAGTATGCGTGAACGCTGACCGCGGGGGAGTCGGAGACGTTGCGGACGTCATGGACGTAGTGCGCGCCGAACCCGATGCTGTGCCCCGTTCGGCGCGGGTGATCGTGCAGCCGGCCGCCGCCGACGACCGCTTCGGCCAGTTCGCCGGACAGCACCGTGAAGGCGCCCGCCGAACCGCCGTGGTCGTGCAGCTGGGTGCCCTGGCTCGGCAGCCAGCTGATGAGCCATACGTCCAGGCGCCGGTCGCGGTAGATGCGCTGGTGCCAGCGCTCGTCCGCGTCGTACGCGACGTAGGGGAACTGGCCGCTGCGGACCTCGTCGGCATAGAACCGAGTGAACTCGATGAGCTGCGAGGAGTCGAGATAGAGGTCGGACGGGTGCGGCATGGAGATCTCCAGGACGAGACGGTGGGGCGTCAGCTCAGTGACGTCGACACGCCTCGGACAAGCTCCGGACCATACCGTCAGCCTGCCGTCGGATTCCTGTTTTGTCTAGTCACTTAGTAGGCATAGTACCAAGGTGGCGATCGAACCACTCGAGGATCGCCTCGAAGCGGGCGACCCGATGGCTCGGTACGCCTGTCCTTGACATCTCGTGCCCCTCGCCCGGGAACAACAGCATCTCGACCACCGCGTTGCGGCAGCGCAGCGCGACGTAGAGCCGTTGGGCCTGCTCGACGGGGCACCGCCAGTCGTGTTCGGAATGAACGATCAGCAACGGGGTGTCGATTTGGTCGACATAGGTCAGCGGACTCTGCCGGCGACGCTGCTCGGGATCGGTTCCGTACAGGTGGTCGGCGAAGTCCCAGCCGATGTCGCTGGAGCCGACGAAGCTGTCGATGGCGTTGACGGCTCGCTCGCTGACCGCGGCGCGGAAGCGGTCGGTGTGCCCGATCAACCAGGTGGTCATGAAGCCGCCGTGCGATCCGCCGAGCACGCCCACCCGCTCGGGGTCGAGGTCGGGGCGTTCGAGCGCCGCGTCGAGCAGCGCCAGCAGATCGGCGGCCGAGCGCTCGCCGACGTCGCCGACGATCCACCCGCCGTGGGCCTGCCCGTAGCCGGAGGACCCGCGGGGGTTGCCGTACACGACCGCGTAGCCGGCGCCGGCGTAGACCTGCGCCTCGTCGAACAGCGCCCATTCGTATTGGGCGAACGGCCCGCCGTGAATCATCAGCAGCACCGGGTGCGGGCCGTCGTCGGGCGGCAGCGCCAAGAACCCGTGCACCGGGTAGCCGTCCGGCGCCGAGGCGGTCAATTCCGAGATGGCGACGGTCCGCCCCGTGGCCCGCAGGTCGGCGGCGAAGTCGGTGAGCGGATCGAAGGTGTCGCCGCCACCGACGCGCGCCAGGTCGCCGGCCGTGGTCGGATCGGCGTAGGACACGACGGTGATGCCGCCGCTGCGGTCGAGCGCGTCGATCCGGCGCAGGCCGGCTGAGACGACGTGCGGCGCGCCGCCGTCAACCGGAATCGTCAGCACGTCCGTCGCGCCGCGGTTGCCGACCGGCACCACCGCGGCACCGCCGTCGACGACGATCCGCTCACCTTCGACGTGGATCGATTCGGCGTCGGTGAGCCGACGAGGTCGGCCTGGCGTCGCCACGCCCACCGTCCACAGCCCGTCGTTGCAGGCGACGCCGGGTTCGCGCCCGATCGCCAGGACCGATTCGCCGTCGGCGGTGAAGGCAGCCGCGGTCAGCCACAGCGTCGAATCGGTGAGTTGCCGCGGTGCGCCACCATCACGCTCGACGAGGAAGACGTCGGTCATGCGATCCTGCTCGCGACCCTCGTGTCGCGCCGAGAGAAAGGCGAGGTGCGTGCCCGTCGGGTTCCAGACCGGGTGCGTGTCCTCGACATCGCCGGTTGTGATCTGGCGCGGCTCCCGCCCGTTGCCGTCCTCGCCAACGTCGATCACGAAGACGTGGGTGCGCTGGTCGATCACGAAACCGACGTTGTCGAGCCGGTACTGCAGGCCGGTGACGCGCCGCGGCGGCTCTTTGCCGGCGGGCACCTTGTCGTCCTGGCCGTACCGGCCGGCTTCCGGCACCCGGGCCGCGAATGCGATCGCCGTGGAGTCCGGCGACCACTGCGGTGCTCCCGCCCCGCCCGGCAAGTCGGTCAACCGCCGCGCATCGCCCCCTGCCGTGGGGAGCAGGTGCAGCTGCGGCTTGCCTTCGGTCTCGGCCCGCAGGAACGCGATCCAGCGACCGTCCGGGGAATAGCGCGGCGCGGTGTCGTGGTCGCCGTGCGTCAACTGTCGCGCAGGAGCTTCGCCCCCGGTGTCGACGATCCAGAGTGAGCTGAGGTACTCGTTGCGATCGAGATGGGGACGGGTCGCGGCGACCACGACGCTCGCACCGTCTGGCGAGACGGACGGCACGCCGAGAGTGACGAGGCGGGCGATATCGGTGGGTTTCACCCGACCACCCTAGGGCGGGCGCTGCGGCCGCCCGGCGCGTCCGTCACTCACGGCGCGTCCTCACCCGTGGCGCGTCCTCACTCACGGCGCGTCCTCACTCGCGGTGGACGCCTCGGCCGGGAACGGGGTGGCCCCGCCAAACATGCTGGCCAGCAGCAGGCCGACGTCGTCGGCGACCCCTCCGACTGCGCGCATTGCTTGCGCGAATACGGGACCGGTGAGACCGACCGGGCTGATCGTCTGCGAGACCACAACCGTGTTGCCCTCGAGCAGCACGGCGGTCGACAGCGCACGGCGCGCGATGGCGTTGAGTTCGGTGAACAGCTTCAAGGACGGCTTGACGCCGGTCGCCGCCTGCGCGAAAACCCGGACCATGACCGGGTCGGTGTCCATGACGCTGACCCAGCACGCGGCGGTGCCCTGGCGAAAGAAGTAGTCACCGTCGCAATCGGTTTCCACCCGGCACGCGTCCCACTCGTCCTGCAGGAGCCGTTCGACGTGCGAGGTGATCCAGGCCAGTTCGCTCATGGACCTACCGTCGCACCGGGGTACGACAATTTCGCGTGCGAGCATGTCGGCATGAAGTTCCGGGCCGTGCTCGAGACCAATGGCAAGACGGCGACCGGTATCGAGGTCCCGGCCGAGGCCGTTACCTCGCTCGGATCGGGCCAGCGGCCGGCAGTCCGGGTCACCGTGAACGGGTTTACCTATCGCAGCACCGTGGCCCCGATGGGCGGCCGGTTCCTGGTGCCGGTCAGCGCGAAGGTCCGCGCCGAATCGGGAGCGACCGCAGGCGATGTCCTCGACGTCGAGATCACGCTCGACACCGAGCCCCGCACGGTCGCGCTACCGCCCGAGCTGGACACAGCGTTCACCAGTGAACCGGCACTGCGTGCGGTGTGGAACAAGCTCGCCTTCACCCATCAGCGCGAACATGCCGAGGCGATCGAAGGCGCGAAGAAGCCCGACACCCGGCAGCGTCGCATCGACAAGGCGATCGAGATGCTGCGGGCGCGTCTCTAGCGCGGTTGGCCGCCGCTAGCTGGTGATCAGCTTGGTGCGCGGCCAGCCCTCACGGCGCTGGATGCGGCCGAGCTCCTCGGCCAGCCATACCGGGCTCGGCGGACGCAGGGCCGGGTCGGGCGACATGCCCCAGGTGAGCAGGTCGGACAGCTCGAGCGGTACCCCGGGAGCGACGATTGGCTTCACCGTCCCGCTCAGCACCCGCACGATGACCGTGGCCGGGGACTCGCCCGCGTAAGCGCGGAACGCGGCCCGTCCGGCGACCAACTCATACAGCGTGGACGCCAACCCGTACACGTCAGTGGCGACGGTCGGCCGCTCGCCCTCCAGGAGTTCCGGGGCAGTATGCGGAGTGGTGACGTGCAGCGGCGCCCGGTTGGACATCCGGGCCACGGTCACCGCCTCGTCGAAGCCGGCGAGCACGGGCTCGCCCCACTCGGTGACCAGCACGTTGCGGGGCCGGACGTCGCAGTGCAACACACCGGCGCGGTGGACGGTCTCGAGCGCGCCGGCGAGCTTGATCCCGATCGCTGCGGCCGTCTCGAGCTCCACCTGCCGGTCGCCGCGCAGCGCGTCGTCGAGCGAGCTCGGGCAGTGCTCGAGCAGGAGCGCCGGCCGGCCGTCCTCAAGGGTGATCCGCTGGTAGAACGTGACCACATTCGGATGCGAGCCAATCCTCGCGAGCACGCTGGCCTCGTGTTCGAGGACCTCGTGGACCCAGGCCGCGCTCGACTCGTCCGGCACCTTGATGATCACCGAACGGTTCGCGCCGACCTCGCGGCCCTCGTAGATCGTGAATCGGGAACCGGCCCGGAGCAGCCGGGCATCAGCGAATCGGCTGCCGAGCTCAGCGCCCGCCAACCAGTTTCGCGACGCCAATGCCATGCCGCCTCCAGCCGCCCAGATCTCAGTCTAGTTCACATCCGCTTCACGTGGACAATGTTCCGATTTCGCGCTGGGGCCCGATCAGGGAACCACCGTAATCGGCCATTTCGCATCGCGGACGAGGCGGGCCGCGAGCGACCCGACGAAGCGCCGCCCCGATTGCATGGAGGCTCCGACGACGACGGCATCCACCTTCATCTCGTCAGCGACCGCGAGCAGTTCCCGGTACGGGTTGCCACTGCGCTGGACGAACTCCGCCGCGACGCCGATGGGCGCCGCTCCCGCTTCGACCGCCGTTCGCAACTGCTGGGCGATCTCGTGGTGGGTCTGGATCATCGCGGCAGCGGTGGCCGGCATTTGGGCCGCCAACGTCACCGTCGGCGCGACGTAGACGGCGATGAGTCGCGATCCCTGCCGCCGCGCCATCCCCGCGGCATAAGCGCCCGCGCGCATCGAGGTCTCCGACCCGTCGATACCGACGAGGATGCGCGTGGGACCGTCCGTGCCGAGTTCGAAGATGGTCCCGTCCACGTCCCGATTCTGCTCTTGGTGTCCGGGAGCCGCCCCCTGGAAAGCGGCGCAGTCGAGGAATTCGGTGGTTCGGTGTCCGGCGGGCCGACGGGTAGTCGGATTGGCACGACCGCGACACTAGGGCAATGCGAAGCGTGCGGTCCTCGACGGTCGATCCCGCGCGCGTCGTCCAGCTGGTCGTCTCGTGCGTGGTCCTCGGCGTCGGCGTCACGATGCTGCTGTTGGCCGCGCTCGGCTCGGACGGGTACTCGACGCTCGTCAATGGGCTCTCGATCTCACTCGGCGTGCCCTTCGTGGTCGTCAACTGCGCCGTCGGTGTGCTGCTCGTCGCCCTGGCATGGTGGCGCGGTCTCGTTCCCGGCATCGGGACGGTCGTCCAGCCCCTCCTTGTCGGGGCGACGATCTCAGCTGGATTGGCGGCCTTCTCGGCTCCGCAGTTTCTGGCGGCGCGGATCGTCCTGCTTGCGGTGGCCCTGGCCGTGCTGGCGATCGGCGTCGCCGCCTACCTCGGGAGCGGTACCGGAGCCGGCCCGGCCGAGGCCGCCGCGCTGGCCTTCGACCCGCCAGTGCCGTTTCGCTGGAGCTACAGCGTCGTGCAGGGCGGCGGTGCGCTGGGCGGCTGGCTCCTCGGTGCCGCGATCGGACCGGGAACGGTGCTCGTCATCGTCTTGCTCGGTCCAGTCGTGGACCTGATCAGTCGCCGCGTTCCTGCGCTCGGCGTCCCGGTAACCCGCCAGGCTCAGCCGACGCAGTGCTGACGGAAGACGTCAGCCCCGATGAGCCGCGATTGCGGGGAACCGATCTTGTGCGCGCTGCCAGGCTCCGCGACGCAGGGTGACGCACCATGCGACCGACCCTGACTCGTCATGCGCAGCGGACTCGGGGGAACCGGCAGAAACGCCCGGCGCTACGGTTGCTTGCGTGAACGCCCCCGGCCTCGGTGCCGACGCGGAGAACGGGCCCCGGCCTACCCGCGCTGAATACGTGGCGGCACCGGCTTGGACCCACAGCTATCCGGCCCGGCGCGTGCTGTCCGACCCGATCGACCGGCAGCTCGCGTCGGCATTACTCACCGACGGCCGCAGCACTTTGAAGGCGCTCGCCGAGATCACCGGTCTGTCGGTCTCCGCCGTGCAGGCGCGCGTCCGACGACTGGAAGCCGATCAGGTCATCCGCGGTTACACCGCACTCCTCGATCCCGAATCGATCGGTCTGCCCCTCGCGGCGCTCATCGCGATCACGCCGCTCGATCCGGCGCAGCCCGATGACGCCCCAGAGATGCTCGCCGGATTGACCGAGATCGAGGCCTGCCACTCAGTGGCCGGCGACGCCAGCTACGTGCTGTTCGTCCGGGTCGCTTCCCCCACCGCTCTCGAGCAGCTGATCCGCGAGATCCGCAGGCGAGCCAACGTCTCGACCCGCACGACCGTGGTGCTCCAGACCTTTTTCGAGCGCCGGGCCACTCCGCCTCCGGCGTGACGGCGCGGCATTAGTTCCCCTCAACGGGCGGTCTCGCCGGAATTTCTCCGGTATCGTGGGTGTATGACGGCATACACTCGCGCGCCGGCCGGTGTTGACATCTCCGCCGCGAACGTTCACGAGGCCATCGGGCGGCACATGCTCGCCGACGGTTACGAGATGGTCCTCGATCTGGCCGCCTCCCACGGTTCGACCCTGGTCGACGCCCGCGACGGCACCCGCTACCTCGACCTCTTCACCTTCTTCGCGTCGTCCGCACTCGGCATGAACCACCCGGCGCTGACCACTGATGAGGCCCGCGGCGAGCTCGCCCGGGTCGCGATCAACAAGCCGAGCAACTCCGACGTGTACACAGTTCCGATGGCCCGTTTCGTGGAGACGTTCGCGCGCGTGCTTGGCGACCCCGAACTTCCGCATCTCTTCTTCATCGACGGCGGTGGCCTTGCGGTCGAGAACGCGCTCAAGACGGCCTTCGACTGGAAGAGCCGCTGGAATGAGGCGCACGGCATCGATCCCGCGCTCGGCACGAAGGTCATGCACCTGGAGCAGGCCTTCCACGGCCGCACCGGCTACACGATGAGCCTCACCAATACCGACCCGAACAAGGTGGCGCGCTTCCCGAAGTTCGACTGGCCGCGCATCCCGGCGCCGTCGATCAACGGCACCGGCGATGTCGAGGCCGCCGAGCGCGAGGCGCTCGCCGCGGCCCGGAGCGCCTTCGAGGACAACCCGCACGACATCGCCTGCTTCATCGCCGAGCCTATCCAGGGCGAGGGCGGCGACAACCACTTCCGTCCGGAGTTCCTGCAGGCGATGCAGGCGATGTGCCGCGAATTCGACGCGCTGTTCATCGTCGACGAGGTGCAGACCGGCGTCGGCATGACCGGCACGGCCTGGGCCTACCAGCAGCTCGGCCTCGAGCCCGACGTCGTGGCCTTCGGCAAGAAGGCGCAGGTCTGCGGCGTGATGGCCGGCCGACGCGTCGACGAGATCGCCGACAACGTCTTCGCTGTGTCATCGCGCATCAACTCCACGTGGGGCGGCAACCTGACCGACATGGTGCGGGCCCGGCGCATCCTCGAGATCATCGAGGCCGACGCGCTGATCGATCGCGCCGGCTTCCTCGGCGCCCACCTGAAGCACGAGCTCGACTCCCTCGCCGGGAGGCATGCGGTGATGTCCGAGGTCCGCGGCCGCGGTCTCATGTGCGCGTTCACGCTTCCGTCGGCTCAGCTGCGCGACGACGTCATCACCCGGCTGCGCACGGACGAGCACGTGCTGGTCCTCGGCTGCGGCGTGTCGAGCCTGCGGGTGCGGCCGGCTCTGACGGTCACCGTCGGCGAGGTGGACGCCGGGCTCGCGGCGCTCGATCGGGTACTCAGCGCACTGACCTGAGCCGCGAGTCCGCCCATCGTCGCGGAATCGGCTTATCGTGGACGCACGGTCTTTCGCGAGAGCGAGAGGAACACGATGTCCTATCACCAGTGTCCGAAGTGCGAGTTGCGGTTCACCTGGCAGACGGAGTTGGACGACCACTGCCGCAATGACCATCCGGAGTTCCATCACGACTATCCGGTGCACGGTGTGCGGCACTACGCGGCGACCCCCGAACCCGCACCGCCCGCGCCCGCCCCTCCACCACCAGCGACGAGCGCCGAACCCGGCTGAATGCGGCGGCGCGCGCGTCCGGAACCGACCGGGCGTCCGGATCTAGGCGAGCAGCGCCCAGGCCGCCTGTTCGATGTCTGACTCGCTGAGCAACACGAGGTCGGCCGCCGCGCCGAGCGGGATGTAGCTGTCCCGGCTCGCCACCCGGGCCACGCGGCGCGGGAAGCCGGCTTCGACGAGCGTGGCCAGCACGCCCTCGCCGACGCCGCCGCTGTGCCGCGTCTCGTCGGCCACGAGGACCCGCCCCACCGGGGCGACGGCCTGAAACAGGTCGTCGTAGGGCAGCGGGGCGATCCAGCGCAGGTCGAGGACCCGCACGCCGACGCCCGCCGCGGCCAGGCGCGCGGCGACGCGCAGACTCATCCGGACGCCGTTGCCGAACGTCACGATCGCGATGTCCGTGCCGTCGCCGTGCAGCCGGGCCGACCCGATCAGTGCGACGGCGTCGGGGGAGTAGGCGCCGAGCCAGCCGTGGTCGCCGGGCTCGTACAGGTCGCGCTCGTGGTACAGCGCGATCGGCTCGAGATACACGCTCACCTGCCCATAGGTCTCGGCCGCGTCGAGGCACGCGCGCAGCATCGGTGCGGCGTCCTCGGGGCGGGCGGGCACGGCGACGACCAGACCGGGGATGTCGCGCAGCACGCCGACGGCATTGTCGTTGTGGAAGTGCCCGCCGAACCCCTTCTGGTAGGCCAGGCCGGCCACCCGGACGACCATCGGATTCGTGAAGGTCGCGTTGGAGAAGAAGCGCAGGCTGGCCGCCTCGCCCCGGATCTGGTCCTCGGCGTTGTGCAGGTAGGCGAGGTACTGGATCTCAGGCACCGGCAGCATGCCACTCACCCCGAGCCCCAAGGCGAAGCCGAGGATGGATTGCTCGTCCAGCAGCGTGTCGAAGACCCGAGCCAAGCCGAAGCGATGGGCGAGCCCCCGGGTGACCCCGTACACCCCGCCCTTGCGCCCGACGTCCTGCCCGAACACGAGCATCTCGCGACGCCGGACCATGGCGTCGGTGAGCCCGGCGTTGATCGACTGCGCGAGCGTCATGGGACCGGTGTCCTCGGGCAACCGGCCGCCGAAGGCCGTCGCGCGGGCACCGGGATCGGCCGGACGCTCCAGAGGCGGCGCCGGGCGCGCTGCCCGGGGGGCGAGCGGCGCCATCACCTGCTCCGCGCTCGTCAGCGTGGGCGTGTCAGCCAATTCGGCCGCCAAGCTCTGGACGCGGGCACTGATGTCGGCATAACGCTGCGCCAGGCCCGGTACGCCGAGCCGCTTGGCCAGCGCCAGCAGCGGATCGCGGGCGCGGTCGGCGGCGATCTCGGCCGGCGCGCGGTACGCGGTCTCGACGTCGGTGCCGGCGTGGGCGAGGTAGCGGACCGTCCGCAGGTGCAGCAGCGCCGGCTCGCGCGTGCGACGCGCGGTGTCGACCGCGTCGCGAGCCACGGCGAGCACCGCGTCCGGCTCGTCACCGGACGCCGTGACATACCTGATGCCGGGACGCTGGGCCGCGCGGGCGACCCACCCGGTCGGCGTCGCCACGGAAATCCCGATGCCGTTGTCCTCACACACGAACAGCAGCGGCAGCGGCAGGCCTTGCGTGACCGCATATCCGGCGGCATTGAGCGCGCCGACCGCGGTCGAATGATTCAGGCTCGCGTCCCCGAACGAGCAGATCGTCACGGCATCCGACGGCCACTGGCACGCGACGCCGAGCCGCCGGGCCCGGCTGACCGACAGGGCTACGCCCAGCGCGCGGGGCAGGTGCGAGGCAATGGTGGAGGTCTGGGGGAGCACCGCGAGCGCGGCGTCGCCGAAAACCTTGTGCCGGCCCCCTGAAGCCGGATCGTCGGTACTCGCGAGCATGCCGAGCAGCACCGCGCGCAGGCCCTCGTCCAGGGATCGACCCGCCTGCAGGGTTCGGGCCAGGAAGAAAGCCCCGGAACGGTAGTGCAGCAGCGCCGGATCGGTCGGGCGCAGCGCGGCCGCGAGGTAGGCGTTCGACTCGTGGCCGGCCGAACCGATCGTGTAGTAACCCCGGCCGTGCTCGCGCATCCGGCGGGCATGCAGGTCCAGGGCCCGGCTGCCCGCCATCGCGTCGAACAGGGCGAGCAACTGCGGCTCCTCGTGCCCGGGCAGGGCCCGGGCATCGAGCACGGCCAGGGCCTCGCGCACCTGACCGTCGAGCTCGTCGTGCGGTGTTGCGGCGCCGTTGCTGTAGCCGGACGAGGTCACGCCCAGATCATGCCTGGTCGCCCCACCGTGACGGAGACCGCACGGGCCGGGCGCCGTTGCGGCCGAGAGCGGGCTGATCGGCGTTATCGTTCCTTAGCTCAGCTAACTATCCTGGGCAACGTGCCTGAACTGACGCAACGGCGGCGGCTGCTGATCCTGGCGATCTGCTGCATGAGCCTGCTGATCGTCGGGATGGACGTCACCATCGTCAATGTCGCGCTCGGCGCCATCCAGGCGGATCTGCACACGTCCCTCACCGACCTGCAGTGGACGATCGACGCGTACACCGTCGTCATCGCGAGTCTGCTCATGTTGTCGGGGTCGACGGCGGACCGGTTCGGCCGGCGTCGCATGTTCCAGATCGGCCTGCTCGTGTTCACCGCGGGATCCCTGCTGTGCAGCCTCGCGCCGAGCCTGGGCTGGCTGGTGGCCTTCCGCGCGCTCCAAGCGGGCGGCGGTTCGATGCTGAACCCCGTCGCGATGTCGATCATCACCAACGTCTTCACTGAGCGACGTGAGCGGGCCCGAGCGATCGGCGTCTGGGGCGGAGTCATCGGATTGAGTTTCGGCCTGGGCCCGATCGTCGGGGGCGCGCTGATCGGCTCGGTCGGATGGCGGGCGATCTTCTGGATCAACATCCCCATCGGGCTCGCGGCGTTTGCCCTCGCCGCGGTGTTCGTGCCGGAGTCGCGGGCACCGCACGCCCGGCGTCTGGATCCCGGTGGCCAGGGCTTGGTGATGGCGCTGCTCGGCGGGCTGACGTTTGCGATCATCGAAGGTCCCCGGGCCGGATGGACGTCCGCGCAGACCGTCGTCGCCGTTGTCGTGGCGCTGGTCGCGGGCGTCGCGCTCCTCCGTTTCGAACCGCGCCGCGCTGAGCCGCTCATCGATCTGAGGTTCTTCCGCAGCGTGCCCTTCACCGGCGCAACAGTGATCGCGGTCTGCGCGTTCGCCGGCTTCGCCGGGTTCTTGTTCCTCGCCAGCCTGTACCTGCAGGAGGTGCGCGGGCTAAGCCCCCTCCTCACCGGCTGCTGCCTGCTTCCGCTGTCGGTGACGACGCTGGTCTTCGCTCCGCTGTCGGGCCGCCTCGTCGGCACCCGCGGGCCGCGCCTGCCCTTGGTACTCGCCGGGTCGCTGCTGACCCTCGGCGGCCTGCTGCTGGTGCCGACGTCCGCCGATGAGTCCTACGTCCGGCTGATCGCCACGTTCACCGTGTTCGCCCTGGGCTTCGCCTTCGTGAACGCGCCGATCACGAACACCGCGATGTCGGGCATGCCGCGCGAGCAGGCGGGCGTCGCGGCCGCCGTCGCATCCACGAGCCGGCAGGTGGGCGCGGCCCTCGGGGTGGCCGTCGTCGGCTCGGTGCTCGCGGCCGGCGTGACCGGCCCACTCGAGACCGGCTTCGTCCCCGCCAGCCACGCCGCGTGGTGGGTGATCGCCGGGTGCGGACTGGCGGTGCTGATCGTCGGAGCGGCGAGCACCGGTCGGCGCGCGGACGCCAGCGCCGCCCGCACCGCCCGGCTCGTCGCCGCCGAACCCGCCCTGGCCGACTAGCGCGCGTCGTTGCGGACCTTCAAGGCCCAGCCGATCAGCGGCAGTTGCATCGGCAGGCGCAGGATCGTTCCGACGCGGAAGGCGGTGGAGTCGCTCTTGCGCGCGTCGATCGCCATCTTGACGTTGCCGGGGAGGACGGCGGCGAACAGGATGGCGGCGGCCACCGCCCCATGCCTGCGAGTCGCGGGCAGGGCGACGGCCGTTGCGACGGCGAGCTCCGCAGCGCCGGAGCCGTAGGTCCAGGTACGAGGGGTCCCGGGAAGCTGCTCGGGGATCATCGTGTCGTAGAACTTCGGGATGGCGAAATGCGTCACTCCGGCGCTCGCCAGCAGGGCCGCGAGTCCGAGCGCGGCAGGAGTTTCGGCGGACACGGGCAACACCTTCTCACGTTCTGCGCCGAGGCGGTTTGTCCTTGTGTGGTTGATACGCTCGCGGCCAGGTTATGGGGAGGTACGTGTGACGCGTTTGCGGCGATCGAGGATCGCCCAGAGTGACTTCTTCCCCGGTTTCACCGAGATCGCCGAGGTCGGAATCGGCAGTCTGGCTACCGTCTATCAGGCTCGTGAGGTCGGGACGAATCGCCTCGTCGCCCTCAAGTTGCTCAACATCCGCGACGCGTCGCCCCGGGCGCTGGAATCGTTCGAGCGAGAATCCATCGCGCTCGGTGCCGTGAGCTC
>DATAQD010000227.1:0-6095 GCA_036264855.1 Jatrophihabitans sp.
CTGCACCGATACCGCGATCGCGGTGAAGTCCGTGCATCTGGTCAGCCAGACGGCCCCGCTGGCGCTGCGCGCGCGCCTGACGGGAGAAGGCCAGCCGTTGCCGGCGTTCCGGGTGCAGTTCTTCCTGGTCTTCGCCGGGCCGACCCGGCTCGTCGGCAAGAGCGGCAAGGTGGCCAACCTCACCGGGTATGCGACCACCAACGCGGACGGCGTGGCCACCTTCAAGCTGCCCGGCGGGCCGGCCAACGAGGCGCTGCCGGGTGAACGGGCGGTCGGGTATGAGGTCGGGCTGACCCTCGGGAACCCGATCAAGGGCCGGTACTACTGCGGCAGCCACGCCGACGCCTCGTTCACCTGAGGTGGGCGGTCGCTACGCTCGCCAGCGTGCGCGTCCTCGTGATCGGATCCGGTGCGCGCGAGCATGCACTGTGCCTCGCGCTCGCGGCCGATCCGGGCGTGACGGCCCTGATCTGCGCCCCCGGGAACGCGGGGACGGCGGCCGTCGCCGAGCAACGGGGTGTCGACGCCACCGATCCGGGGGCGGTTGCGTCGCTCGCCGGCGGGCTCGACGTCGACCTGGTCGTGGTCGGGCCCGAGGCGCCCCTCGTGGCCGGGGTCGCCGATGCGGTGCGGGCGGCGGGTATCGCCTGCTTCGGGCCCTCGCGCGAAGCCGCGCTGCTCGAGGGCAGCAAGGCGTTCGCGAAGGACGTGATGGCCGCGGCCGGGGTGCCGACGGCGGCGGGCCGCGTGTGCACGACTCCGGTTGAGGCGGCGGCCGCGCTCGACGAGTTCGGCCCGCCCTATGTCGTCAAGGACGACGGACTCGCGGCCGGCAAGGGCGTCGTCGTCACGACCGACCGGGACGAGGCGCTGGCGCATGCCGCCGCCTGCGCGCGGGTTGTCATCGAGGAGTACCTCGACGGTCCGGAGGTGTCGCTGTTCTGCGTGACGGACGGCACCACCGTGCTGCCGCTGCTGCCCGCCCAGGACTTCAAGCGCCTCGGCGACGGGGACACCGGCCCGAACACCGGCGGCATGGGCGCCTACGCCCCGCTGCCCTGGCTCCCGGCGGGGCTGGCCGACGACATCGTGCGGACGGTCGCCCAACCCACCGTCGCCGAGCTGGCCCGGCGCGGCACCCCGTTCACCGGGCTGCTGTATGTGGGCCTGGCCATCACGTCCCGTGGCCCGCGGGTGGTCGAGTTCAACGCCCGCTTCGGGGACCCGGAGACCCAGGTCGTGCTGGCCCTGCTCGAGACGCCGCTCGGAGCCCTGCTCACCGCGGCCGCGACCGCCCGACTGGCCGAGCTGCCGCCGCTGATCTGGCGGCCCGGGTCGGCGGTGACGGTCGTGCTCGCCGCCGCCGGTTATCCCAGCAGTGCGCGCAGCGGGGACGTCGTCACCGGGGCCGACCAGCCGGGCGTGATTCACGCCGGCACCCGGCGCCGCGAGGACGGCGCGGTCGTGACAGCGGGCGGGCGGGTGCTCTGCGCGACCGCGGTGGGCGCAACGCTCGCCGAGGCCCGGGATCGCGCGTACGAGCTGGTCGACCGGATCGACCTGCCCGGCGGTCAGTACCGCCGCGACATCGCCGCCCGCGCGATCGAAGGGGTCATCGCGCCGTAGCGCGGCGGCCGGGGCATCTGTTTGCGGACTTCCGGGTCCGGCGAGCAACCTGGACGGGTGGCGCGCGCGGACGGACCGATCGACTTCGATCCCGTCGCCGCGGCCGACGACCCCGGCGCCGAGGAGGATCTGCCCGAGCCCGCTGGGCGGAATCGGTCCAGCAGCAGATCGCAACGGCGCAACCTCGCCCTCGCCGCGCTCATCCTCATCGCGCTGGCCCTCGGCGCCCGGGTCCTGACCAAGCACGATCACGCGGCGCCCGTCGGGGCGTCGACGGGCCCGGCCACGCCGTCGGCCGCCGGCGGAGATCTCACCGCGACCTGGGGCGCCGCCGCACCGAACCCGTCCGGGTCCGGCGTGCTCGTGGTCCTCCCGAATGGTGGTTTGGCGCACGTGCCGACGATCGTCGTCGCGCGGGCATCCGACGTGCAATGCCCGACGGCCGACGTCGGGTTGACCTGCGTCACCAGCAACCGGGTGGCCGCCGGATTCACGCGGGCCGTCGCGGACGCGTTCCCCGGGGCCCGGGTGACGTCCGCCCGCGCGGTGGCCACCGGAGGCGCGGGCGAAGGCGGTCAGCAGTTGCACTTCGCCCGGGTGACCGCGCGCGCCGGCTCGGTCGAGATCCTCGTCCAGGTCCAGCAGTCCGTGGTCCCGACCCGTCCCGGCGTGAGCTCCGACGACGGCCGGCGCACCGTCGTCTACCGGACCTACCGCAGCGCAGGCTACCTCGTGCAGGTAGAGATCTCGGCCCCGTCCGGGCGCGCGCCCGACCTGGCCGGGGTCGAGCGCTTCGCCAGGGACCCTCGGCTGCTCCTCGCGCCGTGAGCGCGGGACAATGGTCAGGTGAAGCCCGCGATCCCCAACGTCCTGGCTGGCCGCTACGCGTCGACCGCCATGGCGAGGCTGTGGTCGCCGGAGCACAAGGTCGTGCTCGAGCGGCAGTTGTGGGTCGCGGTCCTGCGGGCCCAGGCCGGCCTCGGGGTGGACGTCCCGGACGGGGCGATCGAGGCGTATCAGGCCGTGGTCGACCGCGGCGCCCGCGCCGTCGACCTGGACTCGATCGCCGCCCGCGAACGGATCACCCGGCACGACGTGAAGGCCCGGATCGACGAATTTGCCGAACTCGCCGGCTTCGAGCACGCGCACAAGGGCATGACGAGCCGCGACCTCACCGAGAACGTGGAGCAGCTGCAGATCCGGTCCTCGCTGCGCCTCGTCCGGTCCAAGTCCCTGGCGGTGCTGGCCCGGCTGGCGCGCCGGGCCGCTGAGTACGACGCCCTGGTGATGGCCGGCCGCTCCCACAACGTCGCCGCGCAGGCCACCACGCTCGGCAAGCGGTTCGCGACCGTCGCCGACGAGATGCTGGTCGCGCTCGCCCGCCTGGACGACCTCCTCGCGCGCTATCCGCTGCGCGGGATCAAGGGTCCGGTCGGCACGGCGCAGGACATGCTCGACCTCCTCGACGGTGACGCCGACAAGCTCGCCGCCCTCGAGCGGCAGGTGGCGCAGCACCTCGGCTTCCGTAGCGTGCTGACCAGCGTCGGCCAGGTGTATCCGCGCTCGCTCGACTGGGACGTCCTGTCTGCGCTCGTCCAGCTCGCGGCGGCGCCGTCCAATCTCGCCACGACGATCCGGCTGATGGCCGGCAACGACCTCGTTACCGAAGGCTTCCGGGCCGGCCAGGTCGGCTCCAGCGCCATGCCGCACAAGATGAACACCCGGTCCGCGGAACGGATCAACGGCTTCGCCGTCGTCCTGCGCGGGTATGCGGCGATGACCGGTGAGCTGGCCGGCGACCAGTGGAACGAGGGGGACGTCTCGTGCTCGGTCGTGCGCCGCGTGGCGCTGCCGGATGCGTTCTTCGCCGTGGACGGACTGCTCGAGACCACGCTGACGGTGCTGGACGATTTCGGCGCGTTCCCGGCGGTGATCGAGCGGGAGCTGGATCGTTATTTGCCGTTCCTGGCGACGACGAAGGTGCTGATGGCCGCCGTTCGGGCCGGCTCCGGCCGCGAGAGCGCCCACGAGGTGATCAAGGAGAACGCGGTGGCGGTCGCCCTCGAGATGCGCGAGAAGGGCACCGACGGCAATGACCTGTTCGAACGGCTTGCGGCCGACTCCCGCCTCGGGCTGTCCGCCGATGCGCTCGGCGCGCTGCTCGCCGAGCCGCTGTCGTTCACCGGGGCTGCGCGTGAGCAGGTCGCCGCGGTGGTGCGGGCCGTCGATGAGGTGGTGGCGTCCGAGCCCGACGCGGCCGGGTATCGGCCCGAGCCCATTCTGTAGCTGGTCATTCGTCTCGGGGCAGCGGCACCATGGGGTCATGGCCGCCGTCGACCGGCTCGGCCCCGCAGATGACGACGTGCTGGAACTCGGTCCGGCGCGCGGGCGAGGGCGCGTCGGCTTGGTCCTGGTGGCCGCGGTCGTCACGGTCGCGGCCGGGATCCTTGTTCGGCACGGCGAGGGACACCGAGCGCCACAGCCAGTGACGTCCGCCGCGCCGGTCGCCGCGGCTGTTCCCCACACAGCCGTCCTGATTGACGGCAGGTCGGTCGTCGTCCTTGTGCACGGCCGGCTGCGAGTTCAGGAGAGAGCCAGCGGCCGGCTGCTCGGACAGACCCGCGCTCCCGACCCCGGGACCGCGGGCACCGTCGAGCTCGTCACCGATCCGGACACCGGACTGCTGTGGGCGGTGACGGCGAATTCGGTGCCCACCCGGATCGCGGCGTACCGGCTGCCGAGCTTGCGACTTGTGCGGCAGGTGTCTTGGGTGCGGCTGGTCGTCTCGGCCGCCGCGGTTGCCGGGCACCTCTACGTCTCGACGTCCGTCGGGGTGGCCGATCTCGCTCCGGGCGCGGCGACCCCTGAACCGGTCCCCGGCCTGTACGGCGCGGTCGGTCCGCTCGTGGTCGATCGGAGCCGGCACCGGATCATCGCGGCCGACCTGGGCTATCCGACGGACGTGTGGTCCTACCGCCCCGGCGCGGTACCACAGGCGTCGTCAGCTCCGCTGCGAATTGCCGACGCCACGCTCGCCGTCGTCGGGAATCGGATCTGGATTGCTGGCCACCAGGGCGAGCGAGCCGTTCTCTGGCGACTCGACCCGGCGACGCTCGCGGTTGTCGACCGGGCCCGCCCGGTGTCCGGCCCGCGCGCCCGGTTGGCCCTCGTCGCGGCGGGCGCCGATGTCATTTGGCTCCGCGGCTCGAACGACGCGGACCGGCTCTTCTGCGCGGATGCCGATCGGGGCGCGCTACTGCAGGCCTGGCGGGTCCGCGGCAGCGTGGACTCGACGTCCGGCCTCGCGTACGCGGACACGGCGGACGGGCTGCGGGCACTGGCGTTGGCCGGCTGCCCCGGCTGATCGCTTCGACCTCAACTCGGTGCGCGCCCGGCCAGCCGATCCGGGCGGCCCACGTTCCAGTAGCCCTTGACGAAGATGGCGTCGTGGGGCACTCCGCGGCTCTCGACGACCGCGCGCAGGCTGACCATCGCCCGGCTCTCGCCCATCAGGTAGGCCCGGCCCGTCCCGTCCGGCAGATCAATATCGGAGAGGGCGCCGGCCAGCAGGTCGGGTGTGCCCGGGGGCGTGTTGTTGCGGTGCATCCATCGGACCGCGGCGGCGTCGACGGCCTGCTCGTCGCTGGCATCGCGCACCTCGATGAGCGCGAGCGCCGTCTCGCCGGTCGGCAGAGCCTCGCAGATCGCGGCGATCGCGGGCAGCGCCGACTCGTCCCCGATCAGCAAGTGCCACGGCGCCGCACGCAGCTCCAGCTTGCCCCGCGGACCCTGGAACTCGACCTCGTCACCGCGGCGGGCCGACTCGGCCCAGCGCGCTCCGGGGCCGTCGCCGTGCAGCAGGACGTCCAAATCGAACTCGCCGGCCTCCGGACGGGCGTGCCGGATCGTGTAGCGGCGCTTGACCCGCCGACCGGACGGCTCGCGGAGCAGCAGCTCGACGTCCTGCGCCGGACGGGTCACGATCCCCACCATCGACTCGGCGCGCACCGTCACGCGAGCCATCCGTGCGGTGAGGGGAGTGGTCGCGACGACCTGCGCGGCGTGCGTGGGCGAGCGACGGACGAGGGGAGGGCTCACAGTTCCCCGACCCTAACGACCTGCGCTCTTCCGGGCCGCTTTGCTCTGCTAATCAGGGCTGAGCGGGTGCGTACTCCAGGTGAGCAGAGCAAAGCGCGCGCGGAGGCACAGCTGGGCGTTTCCACCACGCGGCGGTAGCAGCGCATGATGGTGCCGTGGCCATCAGCGTGTTTGATCTGTTTTCGATTGGGATCGGCCCGTCGTCCTCGCATACGGTGGGTCCGATGCGAGCGGCGCGCACGTTCGCGCAGGGGTTGGCCGATGACGGTTTGTTGGACGGTGTGGCCCGGGTGCGGGTCGAGCTGTTCGGCTCGTTGGGCGCTACCGGACATGGCCACGGCAGCGACCGCGCCATCGTCTTGGGCTTGCAG
>DATAQD010000249.1:0-7699 GCA_036264855.1 Jatrophihabitans sp.
ACCAGGTGCTCGAGGGCTTCCTCGAGCACGTCAGCTCTCCGACGGCTGGTCGGCACCCGCCGGCTCGGCGGGCGCCGCGTCCGCGGCCGGCTCGGCCGCCTTGGCCGGTTCGGCCTTGGCCTCGGCCGGAGCGGCCTTGGCGGCCCTCTTCCTCGGCGTGGTGGCCTCGGCCGCCGGCTCACCGGAAACCTCGGCCAGGGCGGCGTTGAAGACGGCCTGCTTGTCCGGCTTCTCGGCGGCGACCTTCATCGGGGGCGGGGCGTCCTCGCCCTTGAACTTCTGCCAGTCGCCGGTGACCTTGAGGATCGCGGTGACCGCCTCGGTGGGCTGGGCGCCGACGCCGAGCCAGTACGCGGCCCGGTCACCGTCGACGCGGATGACCGACGGGTCGTTCTTCGGGTGGTACTCCCCGATCGTCTCGATGGCGCGGCCGTCGCGCTTGGTCCGGGCATCGGCGACGACGATTCGGTAGTGCGGCTCACGCATCTTGCCCAGACGCATCAGCTTGATCTTGGTTGCCACGGGTGTGGGTACTCCAGACTTGGTCAGGGTGGGCGCGCTGGCTCCGGGTGGGGCACACCGAGGCCGGGACGTCCGGGTGGACTGACCGGGCCACGGTGAGAGGGGCCGTGCTCCGGTCGGTACTCAGCCCGCCATTCTGCCAGATCCGCCGGGCCGTTCCGGACGAACCCGGGCGGCGCGGGCGTCGCGCCTAGACTTTCGACCCGTGATGCAGGACACCATCAAGCGATGACATCGAACCTGGGCTCTCACCCGGCGCGCGGCGCAACCGGGTCGCTCCGCTTCCCCGACGGCTTCGTCTGGGGCACGGCGACAGCGTCCTATCAGGTCGAAGGGGCGGCGTCCGAGGACGGTCGCGGGCGGTCGATCTGGGACACCTTCGCCCACGAACCCGGACGCATCGTCGACGGCAGCACCGGCGACATCGCCTGCGACCACTATCACCGGGTCGCCGAGGACGTCGCCCTGATGGCCGACCTGGGCCTGCAGTCCTACCGGTTCTCGATCGCGTGGCCGCGCATCGTGCCCACCGGGTCGGGCGCGGTCAATCAGCCCGGTCTGGACTTCTACTCGCGGCTGGTGGACGAGCTTCTCGCCCGCGGGGTCGAACCCCTCGCGACGCTGTACCACTGGGACCTGCCCCAACCGCTGCAGGACGCCGGCGGGTGGACGAACCGCGACACCGCGCTGCGGTTCGCCGAGTACGCGCAGGTCGTCGGGGCCGCGCTCGGGGACCGGATACCGACGATCACGACGCTCAACGAGCCGTGGTGCTCGGCCTACCTCGGCTACGGCTCGGGTGTCCACGCGCCCGGAGTGGTCGACAACGCGGCCGCGCTGGCCGCGGTCCACCACCTGAACCTCGCGCACGGGCTCGGGGTATCGGCCCTCCGATCGGTGCTCCCGGCCGGCGGACGGGTGTCGCTCACCCTGAACCTCGCGACGGTGCGCGGGGCAACCGACAGCGAGGCGGACCGGGGCGCCGCCCGGCACGTGGACGGGTTGGCGAATCGGATCTTCCTCGACCCCGTGCTGCGCGGGGCTTATCCGCAGGACCTGCTCGACGAACTTCGCCACATCACCGACTGGGCGTTCGTCCGCGACGGCGACACCGCCCTGACCAGCGCACCGATCGACGTCCTGGGCATCAACTACTACTCGCCCACACTGGTCGCAGCGGCGACGCTGGAACTCGCCCGGGCGACCTCGGGTCGCTGGGTCAACGACCCGCAGAGCACCGACGGGCCGAACCCCTACCCGGGCACCGACCTGGCGTTCTCGATGCCCCAGCCGGGTCCGTACACGGCGATGCACTGGCGCATCGACCCGGGGAGCTTCACCGAATTGCTGATGCGGGTGCATCGCGATCACCCGGACCTGCCGCTCATGATCACCGAGAACGGCGCGGCGTTCGTCGACGAGCCCGGCCCGGACGGGGTCGTGCACGACGCCGACCGCATCGACTACCTCCGCGGACACCTGGCCGCGGTCCACGCCGCGATCGCGCAAGGCGTCGACGTCCGCGGGTACTACGTGTGGTCGCTGCTGGACAACTTCGAATGGGCCTGGGGGTACACGAAGCGGTTCGGCATCGTCCACGTCGACTTCCCGACCGGGCGGCGCACGCTCAAGGACTCGGCCGCGTGGTACCGATCGGTGATTGCCGCGAACGGCCTCGACTGAGTCCACTGCCTGCGCAGTTCAGGCGACAACGGTCCCCCGCAGCAGCATCCGCCGCGGGTTCATGACCGCCGCGAGATCGGCACGCGGGTCGGTGTCGTAGACGACGAGATCCGCCGGGGCTCCCTCCTCGAGGCCGGGCAGTCCGAGCCAGGCCCGTCCCCGCCATGACGCCTGGGCGATGACCTCGGGCTGCGGGATCCCGGCCCCCACCAGCGCTCGGATCTCGTCCCGAATGAGGCCGTGCGGAAGCGAACCACCGGCGTCGGTGCCGGTGTAGATGGGGATGCCGGCCTCCCACGCCGACCGGATCCGGTCGCGGGACGTGGCGAACAGGGCCCGCATGTGGGCGGCGTACGTCGGGAACTTCGCCGCCGCCGAGGCCGCGATCGCCGGGTTGTTGTCGATATTGATGAGGGTGGGGACGACCGCCGCGCCCGACGCGGCCGCGGCGGCAATGTGATCGTCGGTCAGACCGGTCCCGTGCTCGATCGAGTCGATGCCGGCCGCGATCAACCCCGGCAACGCGTCCTCGCCGAAGACGTGGGCCGCCACCCGAGCCCCGAGCTCGTGCGCCCGGCCGATGGCGGCCGCGAGCGCGTCGTCGGGCCAGGTCGGGGCGATGTCACCGAGTTCGCGGTCGATCCAGTCGGCGGCGAGCTTGACCCAGCCGTCGCCGGCCGCGACCTGAGCCTCGACGGCCGCGATCAGCTCGTCGGGCTCGACCTCGATGCCCAGATCGCGCACATAGCGCTTCGGGCGGGCGATGTGCCGACCGGCCCGGATCAGCCTCGGCAGGTCGTCGCGGTGCTGGATCGAGCGGTTGTCGACGGGAGATCCGGCGTCGCGAAGCAGCAGGGCACCCGCGGCCCGGTCGAGCAGGGCCTGCGCGGCTTGGTCGTCCGGGTCCGGAAGATGACCCCGCGGGGCGAGTCCGATGTGACAGTGCGCATCGACGAAGCCGGGCGTGACCCAGCCGCCGGACGCGACGGTCTCGGTCTCTGCGGACGGGCGGCGGAACGTCAGCCGGCCGTCCACGACCCACGCGTCGCGCTCGGTCTCGTCCGGGAGGAACACGCCGCGCAGGTGAAGGGCCGCCACGTGCGGCACGCTACCGCGCTACTCGGCCGACCCCCAGGCGCCCGCGAGCTCGGCGCGGGCGTCGGCGAGCAGCTGCGGCAATACCCGAGTCTGCGCGACAACCGGCATGAAGTTCGTGTCACCACCCCAGCGCGGGACGACGTGCTGATGCAAGTGCGCCGCGATCCCGGCGCCGGCGATCGGCCCCTGGTTGATGCCGAGGTTGAACCCGTGCGGCGCCATCACCGAGCGGATCACGCGCATGGCCCGCTGGGTGAACCGGGCCAGTTCGAGCGTCTCGGCACCGTCCAGATCCGGGTAGTCGGCCAGATGCCGGTACGGCACCGTCATCAGATGTCCGGAGTTGTAGGGGTACAGGTTCAGCACGGCGTACACGGTGTCGCCGCGGGCCACGATCAGCCCGTCCTCGTCCGACCGCGTGGGCGCGAGGCAGAACGGGCAGTCCTCGCCGGCGTCGTCGTGCGTCGGCTTGCCCTCGCCCTTGATGTAGACCATCCGGTGCGGCGTCCACAGCCGCCCGAACCCGTCCGGGTCGCCGGCGAAGTCACCCGACGACTCCGTCATGCGTAGAGGTCGGCCGTCGGCGAGTCGTTCATCCGGCGCGCCACGATGTCGGCGATCTCGTCGCACGCCTGCTCGACCGGGATGCCGTTGCGCTGAGTGCCGTCGCGGTAGCGGAACGAGACCGCGCCGGCCTCGGCGTCGGTGGCCCCGGCGATCAGCATGAATGGCACCTTCTGCTGCTGCGCCGAGCGGATCTTCTTCTGCATCCGCTCGTCGGAACTGTCGACGTGAACTCGCACGCCGCGCTGGCGCAGCCGCTCGGCGATGTCGGCGAGGTAGGCCACCTGGTCCTCGCTGATCGGGATGCCGATCACCTGGACCGGCGAAAGCCAGGCCGGGAACGCGCCGGCGTAGTGCTCGGTGAGGACGCCGATGAACCGCTCGATCGAGCCGAACTTCGCGGAGTGGATCATCACTGGCTGCTGCCGGCTCCCGTCGGGCGCCTGGTACTCGAGCTCGAAGCGCGCCGGCTGGTTGAAGTCCAGCTGGACGGTCGACATCTGCCAGGCTCGCCCGATGGCGTCGCGGGCCTGGACGGAGATCTTCGGCCCGTAGTACGCCGCGCCGCCCGGATCGGGCACGAGCTCCAAGCCCGACGCTATCGCGGTGTCCTCGAGCACCTTGGTGGCCTTCGCCCAGTCCTCGTCCGAGCCGATGAACTTGTCCGACTCGGGATCGCGGGTGGACAGCTCGAGGTAGAAGTCGTCCAGGCCGAAGTCGCGCAGCAGGCCGAGGATGAAGTTCAGCAGCTTGCGGATCTCGTCCGGCGCCTGCTCCTGCGTGCAGTAGCTGTGCGAGTCGTCCATGGTCAGGCCCCGCACCCGGGTCAAGCCGTGCACGACGCCCGACATCTCGTAGCGGTACACCGATCCGAACTCGAACAGCCGCAGCGGGAGCTCGCGGTAGGACCGCCCGCGCGCTCGGTAGATGAGGTTGTGCATCGGGCAGTTCATCGCCTTGAGGCGGTACTCCGACCCCTCGAGATCCATCGGCGGGAACATGGTGTCGGCGTAGTAGGGCAGG
Organism: Jatrophihabitans sp.; assembly: GCA_036264855.1. Lineage (GTDB taxonomy): Bacteria > Actinomycetota > Actinomycetes > Mycobacteriales > Jatrophihabitantaceae > Jatrophihabitans. The sequence continues at coordinate 4,891 of DATAQD010000249.1, forward strand.
TGGCCGGACGTGTGGAACAGCCCCTCCTTGCTGATGTGCGGGGTATTGACGAAGTCGAAGCCCTCGTCGATGTGGCGCTGGCGGACGTAGTTCTCCAGCTCCCGGCGCAGGATGCCGCCCTTGGGGTGGAACACCGGGAGCCCGGAGCCCAGCTCGTCCGGAAAGCTGAACAGGTCGAGCTCGGAACCGAGCTTGCGGTGGTCACGCTTGGCGGCCTCTTCGAGCCGGGTGAGGTAAGCCTTGAGGTCGTCGCGGGTGGCCCACGCCGTGCCGTAGATGCGCTGCAACTGTTCATTCTTCTCGCTGCCCCGCCAGTAGGCGGCGGCGCTGCGCATGAGCTTGACGGCCGGGATCCGACGGGTGTTCGGCAGGTGCGGCCCACGGCACAGGTCGGTCCAGACCCGATCCCCGGTTTTGGCGTCGAGGTTGTCATACATGGTCAGCCCACCGGCGCCGACCTCGGTGGCCTCGTCACCGGTCGCCGAGGACTTGAGACCGATGAGCTCGAGCTTGAACTTCTCGCCGGCGAGTTCGGCCCGGGCCTCGTCGTCGGCGATCGGGCGACGGGAGAACCGCTGCCCGGACTTTATGATCTCGAGCATCTTCTTCTCGATGGCCGCGAGGTCGTCCGGGGTGAACGGGCGCGAGGGCAGGAAGTCGTAGTAGAAGCCGTCCTCGATCGGCGGCCCGATGCCCAGCAGGGTCCCGGGGAACAGTTCCTGGACGGCCTGGGCCATCGCGTGCGCGGCGGAGTGTCGCAGGACGGCGAGGCCGTCCGGTGACTGGGCGGGCACCGGCTCGACGTCGGCGTCCACCTCGGCGACCCAGTCGAGGTCCTTCAGTTCGCCGTCGGCGTCGCGGACCACGACCGCTCCGTGGGGCCCGGTCAGCTCGATCCCGGCTTCGCGCAGCGCGTCGAGCGCCGTGTCCCCGGCCGCGACCCGGACGGTCTGGGCGGGCTCGGGCGGGCGGGCGCTGGCGGACAACGTGAGCTCCTTGGGTGGGTCGTTCGAACGGCGATGAGTCTGGAAGGGATGCTAGTGCGGTGACGCCGGGCCCCCGATCCAGATTCCTCGTTCGCGGTGTGGGCGCGGCCTGTGCCGGCCTGCTCGCCGCCGGATGCACGAGCATGTCGACGCCGGCTCCGGCGACCTCCCCGGCCGGGCCGGGCGGGTCGGCCACGCATCGCGGGGCGACCCAGCCGCCACCGACCAGCCGCCCCACCCGAACCGAGCCCCCGGGTCAGTTCACGATGAATTTCGCCGGCGACGTGCACTTTGCCGACCGAGTCGGCGAGCGGCTCGCCCGGAACCCGGCAACCGTGTTCGGGCCGGCCGAGCCGGGGCTGGCCGACGCCGATCTGACGATGGTCAACCTCGAGACCGCGATCACCGACGGGCACGGCACACCGCAGGCCAAGGCCTTCACGTTCCACGCCCCGCCCGAGGCGCTGACGGCCCTCCGCGACGCCGGCGTGGACGTCGCGACGATGGCGAACAACCACGGGGCGGACTACGGCACCGGCGGGCTCAAAGACACGCTGCGGGCGATCAAGCAGACGCACTTTCCCGTCATCGGGATCGGCCAGGACGCCGCGGCGGCGTTCGCGCCGTACACGACGACCCTCAACGGCGTGAAGGTTGCGATCATCGCCGCCGACCAGGTGCAGGACGAGACCACGCTGCGCCTGTTCAGCGCCGGCGCCGGCCACCCCGGCGTCGCGAACGCGTTCGATCCGCGCCTCATCACCGCGGTGCAGAACGCGAAGGCCGCCGGGTATGTGGTCGTCGTCTATGTCCACTGGGGCGTCGAGTACCAGACGTGCCCGTCCAGCATCCAGTCCGAGCTGGCCGGGAAGCTGGCGCACGCCGGGGCGAGCGCGGTCGTCGGGACCCACGCGCATGTCCTGCAGGGGGCCGGCTGGCGAGCGGACGGGACCTACGTCGAGTACGGGCTCGGCAACTACCTGTGGTGGATGTCGTTCGGGAACAACCAGGACGACAACGGAGTGCTGACGCTGACTTTCCGCGGCGGGAAGGTCATCGGCAATTCCTTCGCTCCCTCGCACCTCGACAACCGCGGGGTGCCGGTGCCGGCGACCGGAGCCGAGAAGCGGCGCATCGCGGCCGAATGGAAGGCTGACCGTCGCTGCACCGATCTGGCCCCGAAGCCACCGTTATGAGGAGCCCGGCGTGAATCTCTTCGAATATGAGGGCAAGCGCCCGACGATCGCCGACGACGCGCTCATCGCGGCGACCGCGACCATCATCGGCGACGTGACGATCGAGACCGGAGCGTCGATCTGGTACGGCGCCGTGCTGCGCGGGGACGACGGCCCGATCGTGGTGCGCGCACACGCGAACGTGCAGGACGGCACAGTCATCCACACGACCCCGGAGGTCACCACCGAGATCGGGGTCCGCGCCACCGTCGCGCACCAGTGCATGATCCACGGTGCCGTGCTCGAGGAGGAGGCGCTCGTCGGCAACGGGTGCGTGGTGCTCGACGGGGCCCGGATCGGGTCCCGCTCGATGATCGCCGCGATGTCCCTCGTCCAGCCCGGCGTGCAGATCCCGCCGTGTGTCCTCGCCGCCGGCGTCCCCGCGGTGGTCAAGCGCGAGATCGCGGGCACGCCCGCCGAATTCTGGATCAAGATGAACCCGGTCTACTACCCCGAACTCGCCAAGCGGCACATCGCCGGCATCAAGCGCATCGATCGCTGACCGGGCGCCAGTACGCTGCCCTTCATGACGACGGGAACTCCTGCCCCGGGTTGGTACGCCGACCCCTTCGTCCGCCACGAGGCGCG
>DATAQD010000245.1:0-8912 GCA_036264855.1 Jatrophihabitans sp.
TCTTGCCGACGTCGGTGGAACCGGTGAAGGCGATCTTGTCGACGCCATCGTGCTCGACGAGGGCCTGGCCGATCGACGGGCCACCGGCCAGGACGTTCACGACTCCCGGCGGCAGGTCGGCCTCGGCGATGATCTCGGCCAGCACGAGGGCCGTCAGCGGGGTGGTCTCGGCCGGCTTGAGTACGACGGTGTTGCCGCACGCGAGCGCAGGCGCGATCTTCCAGGCTGCCATCAGCAACGGGAAGTTCCACGGAATGATTTGCGCGGCCACGCCGATCGGCTTCGGCGCCGGGCCGAAGCCGGCATAACCGAGCTTGTCGGCCCATCCTGCGTGGTAGAAGAAGTGCGCCGCCGCAGTCGGGATGTCGACGTCGCGGGACTCGCGGATCGGCTTGCCGTTGTCCAACGACTCCAGCACGGCCAGTTCGCGCCCCCGCTCCTGGATAGCCCGGGCGATCCGGAACAGGTACTTGCCCCGCTCGGCCCCGGACATCGCCGACCAGGGTCCGTCGAACGCCCGCCGTGCGGCCCGCACCGCGTCCTCCACGTCGGACGGACCCGCCTCGGCCACTTCGGCCAGTGGCTCCTCGTCGGCCGGGTCGATCGTCTTGATCGCCTCACCGGTCCCGTCCCGGAACCGTCCGTCCACGAAGATCTGGTAGCTCGGCTTGAGCCGGGCGATGCCGCGGGACTCCGGGGCCGGCGCGTAGTCGAACTTGCTGCTCATGGCCGGACCTCCTCGGGGCCGCTCGCTGCGCCCGGGTCCGTCGGCGACCCGAGCCGCTCCTTCGTCGCGGCCGGTGGTTGCTGGTTCTTCGCGCGAGCGCTCATCAATCCACCGTGACGTAGTCGGGACCGTCGTAGCTGCCACTCGACAGCTTGTGTCGCTGCTGCAGCAGGTCGTTGAGCAGGCTGGACGCCCCGAAGCGGAACAGGGTGGGTGTGAGCCACTCGTCGCCGGCCACCTCGTTGACCATCACCAGGTAGCGCACGGCCTCTTTCGACGCGCGGATTCCGCCGGCGAGCTTGACGCCGCGCAGGTCCCCGGTGACGTCACGGAAGTCGCGGACCGCCTCGAGCATGACGAGTGCCACCGGCGGGGTGGCGGCCGGGCTCACCTTGCCGGTCGAGGTCTTGATGAAGTCGCCGCCGGCGAGCAGCGCCAGCCACGAGGCGCGCCGGGCGTTGTCGAGGGTGGCGAGTTCGCCGGTCTCGAGGATGACCTTGAGGTGGGCGTCCCCGCACGCGGCCTTCGTCGCCACGATCTCCTCGAAGACCTGCAGGTAGTGCCCGGCGAGGAAGGCCCCGCGGTCGATCACCATGTCGATCTCGGTGGCGCCGGCGGCGACCGCGTCGCACACGTCGTGCAATTTCGTCTCGAGAGAGGCGCGGCCCGAGGGGAAAGCGGTGGCGACGGAGGCGATCTGCACTGGGGTGCCCCGCAGCGCCTCGACGGCGATCTCGACCAGGTCGGGGTAGACGCACACCGCCGCGACGGGGGGCGCGCTCGGATCCGACGGATCGGGACGGGCGGCCTTCGCGCACAACGAGCGGACCTTGCCCGGGGTGTCGGCGCCCTCGAGCGTGGTGAGGTCGACCATCCCGATCGCGGTGTCGATGGCCCAGGCCTTGGCGGTCGTCTTGATGCTGCGGGTCGCCAGCGAGGCGGCCCGGCCCTCGGCGCCGACCTGGTCGACCCCGGCAAGTCCGTGCAGGAAGCGGCGCAACGCGGCGTCGTCGCGGGTCACGCTGTCCAGGTCGCTACGTTCCAGCGTCGTCACGATCAACCCTCGCTTCGCTCGGTTGATCGGCAGAGCCCGTGCCGATGGTTCGCTCCGCAAGCGTCGCTCACGATCAAGCCTCGCTTCGCTCGGTTGATCGGCAAAGCCCGTGCCGATGGTTCGCTCCGCAAGCGTCGCTCACGACCAAGCCTCCAAGCCTCACTGGATCAGTCTAGGTTCGATCCGTGAAGACGACAGTGGTCGACCATCCCATCGTCCAAGCCAGGCTCACCGTGATGCGCGACCAGCGCAGCAGCAATGCCGAGTTCCGGGGGGCGCTGCGCGAGCTGACGACGTTGCTCGTGTACGAGGCCACCCGGGATCTCGCGCGGGCCGACGCGCCGATCACGACGCCGGTCGCGGCCGCGGTGGGCGTCGTGATCGCCAACCCTCCGCTGCTCGTGCCGGTCCTGCGCGCGGGTCTGGGGATGGCCGAATCGGCGTTCAACCTGCTGCCTGAGTCCCAGATGGGGTTCGTCGGCCTGGCTCGGGACGAGCGCACCCACGAGCCGCACCCCTACATGGCCTCGCTGCCCGACGACCTCGCCGGCCGCCCGGTGATCGTGCTCGACCCGATGCTGGCGACCGGCGGCTCGCTGCAGCACTGCCTCAACCTGCTGGTCGCTCGCGGCGCCGACGACCTGACAGTGGTATGCGCGCTGGCCTCGCCCGAGGGCCTGGCAAATCTCGACGCCAGCGGACTCCAGGTTCGCGTCTTCACCGCGAGCGTCGACGAACGGCTCAACGACAATGCCTACATCGTGCCGGGCCTCGGCGACGCCGGCGATCGGCAGTTCGGCCCGCGTTAGCTGTCAGCCATTCGTGACCACATCGTTACGGTATTGGGGGGTCCGGGCGCAACATATCGCCCGACTTGTACGTCTGTAGGACGTGGGGGCGACCAGGCATGCGCGCGTTGTCGGTTGCTTCGCGCTCGCGTGTGTCGTCCTCCTCGCCGGGTGTGCGACGAAGCGTCCGGCGCCGGCCAAGCCGGCGGGCGGCGCCAGCGGGCTGCCGGTCACCACGATCGTCAGCTTCCACCCCTACGACCGTGCCGGTCGCCTCTCGGTGAAGGTCGGGGATGTCGGCCGCGGCGAGTGCTGGACGACGAGCATCGCCGATCCGGTCGCTGGCGCCTACCGGTGCTTCGAGGGCAACCAGATTCTCGATCCGTGCTTCGCGCCGGCCACCACGACCGTCCCGATCGAGCTGGCCTGCCTGGCCGCACCCTGGTCGGATGCCGTCAAGCTGCGCGTCAGCGGCCCGCTGCCCACCTCCGGTCCGGGTACCAGCACCACCCGGCCGTGGGCCTTGCAACTCAAGAGCGGCGTCCGGTGCGTGGCCAGCACCGGCACGGTGCCGTCCGTGCACGGCGTCAGCCTCGGCTACCGGTGTGCGGACGGCGGCGACGCCGCGATCCAGTCCAGCACGAGCGACCCGGTCACGGCCGACTACGCCGCGCCGCGCTCTACCACCCTCGAGACGGTGAGCGTGGCCACGATCTGGCGGGGCTGAGGCAACCCGGGGGCGCTGGGGCGCGTCCTCATCCTGTGGCACTCTTGATCGCGGTGGAGGCGGATAGCGAACGGACAGTCGTCGCAGACACGTCTGCTCTCGCCGACCAGGTCGATCTGCGGGCGCTCTACGACGCGCACTGGCGTTATCTCGTCCGGCTCGCCGCCCTGCTCGTCGATGATATAGCCAGCGCCGAGGACGTCGTCCAGGACGCCTTCGTCGCCTTGCACCGCCGCTCCGCCGCGTTGCGCGACCCCGAGGCGGCGCTCGCGTACCTGCGCGCGTCGGTGCTCAACCTCTCCCGCTCGGTGCTGCGACGGCGGCAGGTCGCCCGCAAGCACCTGAGGGTCGCCGAGCCGGAGGCCACCGCCGGGGCCGACCATGACGTCCTGCTGCGCGACGAGCACCGGGCCGCGCTCGCCGCGGTCCGGGCGCTGCCGCGGCATCAGCGCGAGGTCTTGATCCTTCGCTACTGGTCGGGGCTGTCCGAACGGGAGATCGCCCAGACTCTGCACATCTCGCCCGGCTCGGTGAAGTCGGCGGCCAGCCGGGGCCTGGCCACGCTCGCCCGCGTCTTGCGGGGTGACTCATGACCGACGAGGAGCTCGAGCGCACGCTGGCCGCGGCCTTCGACGCCCAGGCCCGCGCCGCGGTCGGTGACTCCGCCCGGCCGCCGGAGCCGCGGTTCGCCCGGATGCCGGCGCGGCGGGCGCGCCGCGCCGGGCGCGTGCTCGCGCCCCTGCTGGCGGCCGCGGCGGTGGTCGCGGTCGTGGTTGGCCTCGCCAACTTCGACCCGACGACGAACGGGCACGACGCGGCCGCGCGGCCAACCAGTCCCGGCCCGCACTCGACGCCATCGTCGGCGACCGGCCGGGCGGTCGCGCCGGGCAAGGCAGTGCGCATCAAGCTGCTGAATCCCGATGGTGCGGAATACGGGGTCGGGATGCCAGTCATCGCGTACTTCTCGAGGAAGATCACCAGCGGCAGGGAATTGCAGCGGGCCACTACCGCGACGGTCAACGGCAAGCCGATCCCCGGAGCTTGGTATTTCGAGTACTCAAGCTACTTCAAGGGCTACCCGATCGAGGGGCATTGGCGCCCGCAGACGTACTGGCCGGCGCACGCGTCCGTGCAGGTCGACATCTCGGCCGCGGGCCTGTCCGCGGGCCGGGGCCTGGCGTTTGCCGACAGCGTGACCTCGGACTTCACGACGGGCCCGCGCAACATCTCCATGGTCGACGACATGAAGCACCGCATGACGGTGACCACCGACGGCCATATCTACGGCACCTTCCCGGTGTCGTTGGGCGGGAAGGCGACGCCGACCATGCGCGGCATCAAGGTGATCATGGAGAAGGGCCAGAGCATCTGCATGTCCGGTCCCGGGTATGACGAGTGCGGCGTCAGGTACACCCAGCGCCTGACCTACGCCGGCGAATACCTGCACTCCGCGCCGTGGAACGTCTCGAACATCGTCCACGGCGTGGATTCCTCGAACGGCTGCACGAACCTGCTACCCGCTGACGCCCGGCGGCTGTACCGGTTGTTGCGGGTGGGCGACGTCGTCGAGTACCCGAACACCAGTGGGCCCGCTATGCAGGCTGGCGCCGGATACGGCGACTGGGACGTGCCCTGGTCCACGTGGCGGGCCGGCGGGCTGGTCCCGACCCGCTAGCGGTCGAGCAGCGCCGCGATCTCGGCGCGCAGCCGGGCCATGGCCGTCGCGGCGGTCTCGGCCGACCCATCGGGCTCGACGACCTCCAGGTAGGCCTTGAGCTTGGGCTCGGTGCCCGAGGGCCGCACGACGACCCGCCCGCTGGGCCAGCGCCACCGGACCGCGTCCGTCTCGGGCATCAGGTCCTCGACGGTGACCGTCTCGCCGAGCAGGGTCGTCGGGGGCATCGCGCGGATGCGGCGCATCGTCTCGTCGATGATCGAGAGGTCGTCGACGCGGATCGAATGCTGGTCGGTCGCGTAGCGGCCGTAGGTGGCGGCCAGTTCGTCCAGCCGCGCCAGCAGGGTCGAGCCGGCCCGCTTCAGCCCGGCGGCGAGCTCGGCGATCCGCAGCGCGGCACTCACGCCGTCCTTGTCACGGACGAGATCGGGCGCGACCGCGTAACCCAGCGCCTCCTCGTAGCCGAACACAAGATCCGGGGCGGCCCGCGAGATCCACTTGAAGCCGGTTAGGGTCTCGGCGTACCCGACCCCGGTGCGTTTCGCCATCGCACCCAGCATCGAGGACGACACGATCGTGGTCGCGTACGTCCCGCGCACCCCGAGCCGGATGAGGGCGTCGGCGAGCAGCACGCCCACCTCGTCCCCGCGCAGCATCCGCCAATCGCCGCGTGGCCCGGGCACCGCGACGGCGCACCGGTCGGCGTCCGGATCGTTGGCGATGATGATGTCGGCGTCGCGCTCGCGAGCCAGCGCGAACGCGAGGTCGAGGGCGCCGGGCTCCTCGGGGTTCGGGAAGGCGACGGTGGGAAAGTCCGGGTCGGGCCGCTCCTGCTGCGGGACCGAAATGATCTCGGCGAACCCGGCCGCGTCGAACACGGCGCGCAGGACGTCCGTCCCGACGCCGTGCATGGCGGTGTGCACGATCCGCAGGTTGCGCGGACCGTCCTCGATGAGGCCGGCAACCGCGCTCACGTAGTCGGTGACCAGCGAGTCGTCCAGCGTGACCACCCGGCCGCGGTCCAGCGGGATCGCCCGGGTCGACCCGACCGCCTCGATCGCCGCTTCGATCTCGACGTCGGTCGGCGGCACGATCTGGGCACCGTCGTCGGCATAGACCTTGTAACCGTTGTCCTGAGGCGGATTGTGCGAGGCGGTGACCATCACCCCGGCCGCCGCCCCCAGCCGCTGCACCGCGAAGGCGAGGACGGGCGTCGGGAGGACGCGGGGGAGCAGCCGGGCCTGGAAGCCGGCCGCCGCGAAGATCGCCGCCGAGTCCTGGGCGAAATCCGTCGAGCCGTGCCGGGCGTCGAAACCCACCACGACCGGTCGGCCGCGGTGGCCGTGCTCGACCAGCCAGGCCGCGACGCCGGCGGCCGCGCGCCGCACGACCGCCCGGTTCATCCCGTTGGGACCCGCCCGCAGCGGCCCCCGCAGCCCGGCCGTACCGAACGCGAGCGGGGCAGCGAACCGGTCGTCGAGCTCGGCCTGGTCGCCGGCGTCGAGGAGGGCCTGCAGTTCGGCCGCGGCGGCCGGATCGACCTCGTCCGCGATCCAGGCCTCGACGTCCGCCCGCACCGTCATGACCGGCCCTGCACCTCGTCGATTCCGAAACCGGGAGAGGTGAAGCCCCCGCCCACGAGCCGGTCGGACGGGTCCGGTTCCGGCGAGTCCAGCGCGCCTGCGAACACCTCGGCGTCATCGGCGGGCAGGTAGCCCAGCGCGTACGCCGACGCCAGGCTCCACGTCCTCCTCGTATTGGCCGACACTCCCCACACCAGCGAGTAGGTCAGGTCGGCGCTGCGCAGGCACGCGTCCACGAGCCGCGCGCAGTCGTCGGGCGAGAGCCACGTCGACAGCGCGCGCACGTCCGTCGGCTCGTCGGCGAACGTCCCGATGCGCAGGCAGGCCACCTGCATGCCGTAGCGGTCGACGTAGTACCGGCCCAGCGCCTCGCCGAAGGCCTTGCTCACGCCGTAGAGCGTGTCCGGCCGCGGCGGCAGGTCACCCGGCAGATCGTCGGACACCGGCGTGAAGCCCACGGCATGGTTCGACGAGGCGTAGACCACCCGCCGCACCCCGGCCCGGCGCGCCGCTTCGAAGACCTGCACCAGCCCGTCGATGTTCGCGTCGCGGATCCGCGGCCACGGCACCTCGGTCGGCTCGCCGGCCAGGTGCACCAGCGCCGTCACCCCGTGCAGCGCCGCGTCGAGGTCCGCGGCCGACCGGATGTCGCCGACCACACCGTCCGGCGTCGCGACGCGGTCGAAACCCCGGAGCTGCCAGCCGAAGCCGGGCAGGCGCGCGAGCAGGGCCGAGCCGATCCGCCCGGCCGCGCCCGTGATCAACACCGTCATAGCTGAGGGATGACCTGGGCGAGCAGCGCGCCCATCCGGGTCGCCGATGCCTTGCCGACGGCCAGCACTTCTTCGTGATCGAGCGGATCACCGAGCCCGGCCGCGAGATTGGTGACCAGGGAGATGCCGAGGACTTCGCAGCCCTCGGCACGGGCGGCGATCGCCTCGAGCACGGTGGACATGCCGACGAGATCCGCGCCGAGCACGCCGGCCATGCGCACCTCGGCCGGGGTCTCGTACTGCGGCCCGGGGAACATCGCGTAAACACCCTCGGCGAGGGTGGGGTCGACCGCGCGGACGAGGGCCCGTAACCGCGCGGAGTAGACGTCGGTCAGGTCGACGAACCGCGGCCCGACCAGCGGCGTTCGCCAGGTCAGGTTGAGGTGGTCGCTGATCAGCACCGCGTCGCCGACGGCCAGGCCGGGCCGCAGCCCACCGCAGGCATTCGTCAGGACGACGACCCGGCACCCGGCCGCAGCCGCCATTCGCACGCCGTGAACGACCGCCTCGACGCCGCGGCCTTCGTAGAAGTGCGTCCGCCCCAGGAAGGCGAGGACGCGGCGGCCGTCGACGTCGAGGGACCGGATGCGCCCGGCGTGCCCCTCGACGGCCGGCGGTAGGAAGCCCGGCAGATCGGTGACCGGGAGGTCGGAGGTTGGGGCGCCGAGCGCGTCGATGGCCGGTACCCACCCCGAGCCCAGGACGATCGCGACGTCGTGCCGGTCCACCCCGGTGCGTTCGGCCAGGACGGCGGCGGCGGCGCTGGCGTCGGCCGCGGGCTCGGGTCCGGTCACGCCCGCCGACCCTACTCGGGGAGAGTCGGGTCAGCGGGCGTGATCTGTCCCCCGGTCAGCCGGCCCGGTCAGGTGTCGCCGCGCTGGCAGGGCAGGCACAGCCGGGTCGCCGGCAGGATCTCCAGACGCTCGAGGCCGATCGTGTCCCCGCACGTCGTGCAGAGGCCGTAGCGGCCCTCGTCCATGCGCCACAGGGCGGACTGGACGTCGCGCAGCGCCGACCGGGCCCCGGCGGCAAGGGAGCTGAAGATCTCCGGATCGGTGCTGCTCAAGGGTCCGTGCGGTCCGGGCCGATGCAGCTGCGCGAGTTGGTCGATGCGGAACGAGCGCTGCTCCTCGAGCAAAGATCGCAGGACCGCGAGTTGATTGTCGGACAGGGGCTCGCCGCGGGCGGCGAGGGTCGAGCGGGTCGTTCTCGTCATTGGAACTCACCTGGCTCAAGATCGAATCGGGCAGGACGCTACGAGAGAGCCTGCGGGGGTGGACCTCGAACCGGCGGTGTCTGCGCTGTGAGCGGGCTGGCGGATCTGGAGGAATCGGCTGTGCTGGGCCAGCGGATGACGGCGGCCGTGATGACCGGTGAGGCGCCCAGCGTGGCCTGGTCGGCGCGCGACGGGGCGGACTGGGCGTGCGCTGTCGCCGCCGTCACCATGGCGACGCCGCCCGTCGCGTGCCGATACCCCTGCGCCGCGTGGACGGTGGTGACGAGCGTCAGGCCGAGCAGGCAGACGATCAGGGCAGCGACGGCGCGCAAGCGCGCATCCGGTCGTGCTCGGCCATCCGCCTGCATA
>DATAQD010000016.1:0-3704 GCA_036264855.1 Jatrophihabitans sp.
CGCGCCGCAGCCCTATCCGGTTTACGCGCCCGAGGGTCTCGGCGACGCGCGGATCGGGCTGCCGACCTGCTGGGACGAGTGGTTCCCCGAGGTGGCCCGCGCGTACTCGCTCGGCGGCGCCAACATCGTCGTCTATCCCACCGCGATCGGCTCCGAACCCGATCACCCCGATTTCGACACACAGCCCTTGTGGCAGCAGGTGATCGTCGGCAACGGCATCGCCAACGGCCTGTTCATGGTCGTCCCGAACCGAACCGGCACCGAGCTGAAACCCGACGGCACGCCCGGCAACACCTTCTACGGCTCGTCCTTCGTCAGCGATCCGTACGGCCGCGTGCTCGTGCAGGCTCCCCGCGACGAGCCCTGTGTGCTGATCGCCGATCTCGACCTCGCTCAGCGCCAGGACTGGCTCGACCTGTTCCCGTTCCTGCGCACCCGCCGTCCGGACACCTACGACGTCCTGACGCGACCGGTGGACGCCGAGCATCCCTACGGTTCTGAGTGAGCTGGAGGATGCCGGCCGAAGGCGACCGGCAGGAGCGGCTGTGGGCGGCGTGGCCCTCGCGCGGCTACACCCTCGGCGACACGGCCGAGGAGGCCGAGAGCGCGCGCCGGACCTGGGCGGCGGTCGCCAACGCGGCCGCGCAGTTCGAGCCGGTGACGGTCGTCGTCGCGCCCCGTGATGCTGAGATCGCCCCGCGGTATCTCGACCCGGCGATCGAGCTGCGTGTCCGCGACATCGACGACGCCTGGATCCGCGACTCCGGCCCGACCTTCGTTCGCGACGGCGACCGGTTGGGTGCCGTCACCTGGGTGTTCAACGGCTGGGGCCGCCAGGCGTGGGCGCACTGGGATCTCGACGGCACGCTGGCTCCCGACGTCGCCGCGTGGGCCGGTGCCGAGCGAGTCGACTCCGACCTCGTCAACGAAGGCGGCGCTATCCACGTCGACGGGCTCGGCACCGTCCTCGTCACCGAGACCGTGCAGCGCGATCCGGACCGCAACCCGGGCCTGTCCCGGGCACAGATCGAGGCCGAACTGGCCCGCACCATCGGGGCGACGACCACGATCTGGCTGCCCCGAGGTCTGACCCGCGACTCGGACACCTTCGGCACCCGCGGGCACGTGGACATCGTGGCGACGATCAGCTCGCCCGGACGCGTGCTGCTGCACGATCAACGCGACGACGCCCATCCGGACCGGGCCGTGACCGCGGAGATCCGAGCCGTGCTGGCCGGCGCGACCGACGCGCGGGGCGCGCCGTTCGAGATCGTCGACCTGCCCGCGCCCCGAGTGCTGCGCGACGCCGGCGGTTTCGTGGACTTCAGCTACGTCAACCACGTCCTGGTCAACGGCGGCGTGATCGCCTGCTCGTTCGAGGACCCGAACGACGCCGACGCGGTGGCTATCCTGCGGGAGGCCTACCCCGACCGCGAGGTGGTGACCGTGGACGCCCGGCCCCTGTTCGAGCGCGGTGGCGGCATCCACTGCATCACCCAGCAACAACCCGCTGTCAGAGGGTGACGCCAGGATGTCGACATGACGTCCTTCCTCGCGTTGCACCGCCCCGGGAACCCGCTGCTGCTGCCCAACCCGTGGGACGCCGGCTCCGCCCGGGTGCTCGCCGCACTCGGTTACCAGGCGTTGGCGACGACGAGCGGCGGCTTCGCGGCCACTCTCGGCCGGCTGGACGGGTCGGTCACTCGCGACGAAGCCCTCGCCCATGCGGCGAGCGTCGTGGCGGCGACCGAGCTGCCGGTGTCGGCGGACCTCGAGAACGGCTTCGCCGACGACCCGGCCGGGGTCGCTCACACCGTCAGCGCCGCGATCTCCACTGGACTGGCGGGATGTTCGATCGAGGACGCAACCGGCCGCGCCGACGATCCGATCTATGCCGCGGCGCCGGCGGCGGAGCGGGTGGCCGCAGCGGTCGAGGCGGCGGGGGAGCGGCTCGTCATCACCGCCCGGGCCGAGAACCACCTGCACGGGCGCGACGACCTCGCCGACACGATCGCGCGGCTGCAGAGCTTTCAGGAGGCCGGCGCCCACGTCCTCTACGCGCCCGGGCTGACCAAACCGGACGAGATCCGCTCGGTCGTCACATCAGTCGACCGGCCCGTCAACGTCCTTGCGCTACCCGGCGGCCCGACCGTGGCCGAACTGGCCGAACTCGGCGTCGCCCGCGTCTCGGTCGGCGGCGCGTTCGCCCTCGCCGCCCTGGGGGCGCTCGTCGAAGCCGCGCAGGAGTTCCGCGAACACGGCACCTACAGGTTCTGGGAGCGCGCCGGGGTCGGCCGCACCATCGTCCGGGAAGCCTTCACCCGCTGACCCGCGGGCCGCGACGGAAAGCCCGGCTAGGCTCGACCCGAGGGCGGCCAGGGAATCCTGGGATTGCGTTCGGACGGGGGCCACGTGGCGGTGTTCGGTGCGATGGGCCGGCCGGTCGCCCGGCTGTTGCGGGCCCATCAAACTGCGGTCCCCGACGGCTTCGTCGAGACGCTCGCCTATGCGCTCGCCGACATGGGTGGCCGCGATGTCGTCCTGTTCTTGATCGACTACGCGCACGCCGAACTCACCCCGCACCCGGACGTGCTGGCGCACGGTGAAGATCCTGCGGTGGCTTCGCTGGACGGGTCGATGGCGGGACGGGTATTCACCTCGCAGTCGCCGCTCGCCGTCGAAGGCGACGATGGCTGGCACGTGTGGGTCCCGGTCAGCGAGGGCGCGGACCGGCTCGGCGTGCTGGCGATGACGCTCGCGGCGTGGGACGACGAGACGCAGGCCGCGTGCGTCGAGTTGGGACTTGCCCTGGCCCCGCTGGTCATCGCGAGCGCGCAGTACACCGATCTGCCCCACCTCCTGCGCCGGCGCAAGCACATGGACCTCGCCGCGGAGATGCAGTGGGCGCTGCTGCCGCCGCTGTCCTTCTCCGCGGCCGGCGCGTCGGTGGCCGGGCTACTGGAGCCGGCCTATGAGGTCGGGGGCGACTGCTTCGATTACGCGTACAACTCCGGCCGGCTCGACTTCGCGATCTTCGACATGGTGGGCCACGGGCTGCGCAGCGCCGTCCTCGGTGCGCTGGTACTCGGCGCCTACCGGCACGGGCGCCGGGCCGGACACGACTTGGCCGCGCTGGCCGCCGCGGTCGACGCGGCCGCCCGCACGCATCCGGGTGATCTTGCCTTCGCCACCGGCATCCTCGCATGGCTGGACGCGGCGACCGGCCGGCTGGCCTGGCTGACGTGTGGACACCCGCAACCGCTGATCGCCCGCGGCGCAACCATCCTCGATGCGGTTGAGCTGGCTCCCGGTCTGCCGCTCGGCATGGGAGGCTACGGGTCCGTCGTGGGCGACGTGGTCGAGATCAGCCTCGAGCCCGGCGACGGCGTGCTCCTCTACACCGACGGTGTCGTCGAGGCGCGCACCCCGGACGGCGCGTTCTTCGGCGAGGACCGGCTGCGTGATCTGCTCGCCCGCGAGCACGCGGCCGCCAACTTGCCGCAGGAGGCCGTTCGTCGGCTGGTGCGCGCGACGATCGAGCACTCGGCCGACGTCGGGCTCCGCGACGACGCGGGGATGCTGTACGTGCGCTGGGACGGGGCCCTGCCGGCCGGCAGCGCGTCATAGCTCGAGGTGCGCGCCCATGACGACGGTGCGGTCCTCGGGCAGGCAGAAGCTCGACGCGGGGTTGGCCGCATTGTGCG
>DATAQD010000030.1:0-15783 GCA_036264855.1 Jatrophihabitans sp.
GCGGCTCGTGGGTTAGGACGAGCCGCACCACCTTGGAACGCATTCGGCGGGGCTGGACGATCAGCCACCGCGCGACGCCTACAAGACGTCGAACTGGCGCGCGGGCGGGTCCTCGACCAGCGACGGCCCGGCGGCCGCCGCAGGGCGCAGGTATCCCATGGACTCCAGGCGGTCCATGATCAGCTGGGCCGCGTCGTGTGGGCTGACGGCACTGGTGTCCAACCGAAGATCGGCGTCCTCCGGCTCCTCGTACGGGTCGGACACGCCCGTGAACCGTGGCACTACCCCGGCCCGCGCCTTCGCGTACAGGCCCTTTCGATCGCGTCGCTCACACTCCCCCAGCGCGGTCGCGACATGAACGAGCAGGAACCCGCCGAGGTTCTGGACCAGGCGCCGCACCTCCCGGCGCGCCTGGTCGTACGGCGCGATTGCCGCGCAGATCGCAATGCCCCGGTGCCGGGTGACCTCTGCGGCGACGAACCCGATCCGGCGGACGTTGGCATCACGCTCGGCCCGAGTGAACCCGGCGCCGTCGGAAAGGTAGCGGCGCACGATGTCACCGTCGAGCATCGTCACCGGCCGCCCGCTGTAGTCCCGCAACTTCGTTTCCAGGATGTTGGCGATCGTGGACTTGCCCGCCCCGGACAACCCCGTGAAGAAGACCGTGAAACCCTGTTCCGAACGCGGGGGGTGACTGCGCCGCAGCTCGGCGGCCACGTCGGGGTGCGTGAACCATGCGGGCAACTCCGCGCCTTCGGCGACGCGCTCGCGCAGCTCGGTCCCCGAGATCGACCAGGTGCGGCGGCCCGGGTGGACGCGGTCCACGGGCACGTATCGGTCATGGTCGGGCAGGTAGACCAGCCGCTTGAAGGCCAGGATCTGCACGCCCACGTCGGCGGCGTGGCGCCGCAGCAGCGCGTGCGCTTGATAGGGCCGGTAGAACGGCCGCCCGTTCGAGTCGTTACCCGGGCCGGCATGGTCACGACCGACGATGAAGTGCGTGGCGCCGTAGTTCTTGCGGATGAGCGCGTGCCACAGTGCTTCCCGCGGTCCGGCCATCCGCATGGCGAGCGGAAGCAACGACAGCAGGGCGGTGTCGGCGGGATAGGTCGGCATGATCGCCTCGTAGCACCGAACCCGGGTGTGACTGTCCAGGTCCCCGGGCTTGCCGGCGCCGACGACGGGGTGGATGAGCAGCTTGGCGGCCGCCGCCCGGGCGGCGCGCAGGGTGAGTTCCTGATGCGCGCGATGCATCGGGTTGCGGGTCTGGAAAGCGACGATGCGCTCCCATCCGCGCCGGGCGAATTCCGCCCGGGTCTGGGCCGGCGTCAGCCGGAGACGACTGAAGTCGGCATGCGAGGGAGGCTCGAGCACCTCCAACTCGCCGGACACGTAGTTCGGGTGGGTCTTCGCGGTCAGGTGGGCCACGCCGGGATGGGCCAGGTCGTTCGTTCCCAACACCAGCCTGGCCTCCAGGCGCAGGTCGGGCCGCCACGCCTCGCTGATGTGCAGCGCCGCCACGAGCACGCCTTCCGGGTCACGCAGCGCCAGCACCCCGTTGCCGGCGGCCCGCAGGACGGCGTCGGAGACGTCGAGGGTGACCGGCACGGGCCACAGGGTGTCGTCGGCAAGCCGCATCCGGGCGCAGACGGACTCGTAGTCCGCCCGGCCGAGGAATCCGGGCAAGGGCGAGAACCCGCCGCACGCGAGCAGTTCGAGGTCGCACAGCTGTCGGCGGGTGAGCTGCCAGCTGGGCCAGTGCACCGACCGCGACTTCAACTCCGCCGCCCGCTCGGGACCGACGACGAGGTCGACGAGCTGGCCACCGTGTGCGTCGATCAGTCGGGCGTCCATGTCTCTCCTTCAGGCGGCGGTGGCAGCGAACTGCTCGTAGAGGCGCTCGGCGCGCTCCCGCAGTCGAGCCAGCCCGGTCGCTTGCCACTGCTCGCGCAGCGACTCCTTGCGTGCGTCGCGCTCCGCGGATGGAATCCACGTGTCCCCCGTCGCCTGGGCCGTACGTGTCGTCGCCCCGGGGGTCGCGAGCTCCCGACGCAGCTGCGCGTGATCGACCAGTCCGGACTCGAACCCCAGCAGGACGGGCGACAGGGAGGGCCGGTGGGCGATGAGCTCGAGGCAACGGTCGGTGCTCTCCGGCGTGTGTTCGAACCGGCGCAGACCGAGGCCGAATCGCGCGTTCAGCCGATCGATCACCACGCCGAACTCGGTGGTGACCTGCTGGAACTCCCCCACGACCACGTCGTGCAGATGCGGCAACAGGCGGGCATGGAACCGTGAGTACGCGACGAGGGCGTCCCGCATCGCCACGTCCGGTTCGCGGACCAACTGCGACAGGATCGCGCCGCGCGGCTCGCGGATGAGCAGCAGCGCCGGCACCCCGGTTCGTGCGGCGCGCACCAGCTGCGCCGGCGCGTGCAGGTGATGCGCGAGACGCACCGGACGGTCCTGGGCCAGCTGCAATGCGTACACCGCGAACGTGGACGCCGAGCGCGTGTAGCCGTCGATCACCAGTTCGGTGTCGGGCCCGATCACCTCCGGGCTGGGCCCCGGGTACTTTCGCCGCGCGAACGGCAGGTAGAAGGTCGGGGACTCGCTGAACCGGGTGCGCACCAGGTGCCGCGCGCGCCGGTACGGCGTCGGCGCCGCAGCGGCGCTCACGCCGCACCCACCGGGCGGACGGCGCGCGGTCGGGCGCCGAATACCTCGTGATACGCGTGCAGGTAGGCCCGTTCCTGGTGCTCCCAGGCAACGTCGGTACGAACGCGAATCTTGCCAGCTGTTCCCATCCTGCGCCTCCGGTCCGGATCGTCGAGCAGTTCAGCGATGAGACGCGCGAAATCCGTGAGATCGGCGGGCCGGGCGTAGGCACCCGCGTCGGCGCCCAGTAGCCGCGTCTCGGTCAGGTCGAAGGCCACGAACGGCAGCTCGAAGGCCATGTACTCCATGACCTTGACCGGCGAGACGATCGCCTCGAGGTTCGGTTCGAGACCGAGATCAGCGGTGCAGAGGTAGGTGAACGCCGCCTCTTCCCCCATCCAGCCCGGAAAGCTGACGAACGGCCAGATGCCGAGCTCCTGCGCCTGACGTCGGGCGGACGCGAGGGACTCCCCGTCGCCGACAAACGCGAACTGGCAGTCGGTGCGGCCCAGGGTGTGCACGTAGTAGGCGACGGCTTCCAGCGCCAGTCCGACGTTGTCCTGCGGGCCCATCAGGCCGAGCCAGCAGCAGAGGTGGCGCCGGCCGTTGCGCAAGCTCGCGTCCGGCGAACGCGGGTAGACCCGGCTCAGCGCTGGGCCATTCCCGACCACGGTCACCTTGTCCGCCGGTACGTCGCCCCGGCCGCGGACGATCCGATCCAGGGAGCCGTTGACGGTGATCACGTGGTCGACCGAGCGGAAGCTCAGCCATTCCAGCCCGCGCAGAATCCGGTAGACCGTGCCGCGCCGTCCGTACCGGACCTCGTAGAGCTCGGGTGAGAGGTCACGAAGGTCCAGCAGCACCCGCTTGCCCAGCAGCCGGAACGGCACGCCGATGACGAAGTAGATGTCCGGCGTCCCCGATATCTGGACGGCGTCGAAGCCCCCGCGCAGGAAGGCGCGGGCCGTGAGCCGCGCCGCCATGATGAACGAGTAGCCGTACTCCCATAGGAATCCGGCGGCCGACCTCCCGTCGGCCGGAGCCGGGTACTCGAGCAGGCGGACTCCGGCGGGGACCCGGTTGCCCGGATCGCGACGGCAGATCACCGTGACCCGGTATCCGGCCTCGTGCAGGGCCGCCACCTGCTTGCGCAGCCGATGGTCACGCGCCAAGGAAACGTTCTCGACGACGAGCAGCACCCGGCGGCTTCTCACGGCGTCGACACCAGCAACAAGCCGTAGCCGGCAATGAGACCGGTGAGGGCGAGTTGGTACGGGCGGGCGTTCAGCCGGCCGAAGACGCGCCGGCCCAGCGCGAGGTAGCACGATGCGGCGAGCAGCGCAAGCGTGCACCAGACCAGCCAGTGGATCTGCGGCCGGGCGGTGGCCATCACGACGGCCAGCTGCAGGCTCGCCATCACGCCGTACGCGAACGCGATGTGCCTGCGGATCTCTGCCTTGCCCGTGAAGTAGGAGCCCACAACCACGCTGAGCAGCCCGCCGCCGAGGTTGGACAGCCCATGGATGACGCCGAGCCCGACCAGCAGCGGGGACAGGCGCTTTCGTACGTGCCGCGCGAGCACCTCGCGCAGGCGGCTCATCCGGGTGGCCGCGGTCACCAGCAGCATGACCCCGACCGCCGCCCGCACTTGTTGCACCGACCCGAACATGAGCACGGCCCCCGTCGCGAGCAGTACCGCAGGGGCGGTGAAGAGCAGGAACTTTCGACGGATCGGTTCGAGCGTGAGCCCGCCGCTGTCGGCGAGTTGCAGCGCACTGACTGCGATCGAACACGGCAGCCCCGCTACCGTGGCGATCAGCACCGGCACCAGCACGTCAATCGACATCGTCACCGTCGGGCAACGTGTCCAGTGCGATCTGGCCATCGCACACGTTGAAGACGGTCAGGGAACCCCGGCCGACGGGAATGCGCCAGCTCTCGTCGTCGACCCCGTGCAGGGTGGCGACGGTGAGTCTGATCATCACCGCATGGGTCACCGCGGCCACCGTCTCGCCTTCGTGCCGGCTCCCGATGAGCCGGAGCGCGGCGATCATGCGCTGGGCGGCCTCGCTCAACCTCTCCCCCAGCGGGCAGTAGGCGCGGCTCGGGGAGGTGCGGTACAGGTGGAACGCGTCTGGATCCTCCCGAGCGGCCTCTTCGGCGGTCAGCCCCTCCCAGAGGCCGTAGTCGACATTGTTCAGACCATGCATGATCCGCAGGTCGGGCACCCGAGCCTCGTCGGCGATGATCTGACCGGTGGCGATCGTCCGGCGCATGGGGCCCGTGTACACGGCACTCAGGCCGACGCCGGAGAGGCGGCGAGCGGCGTCAACCGCATCCTGGTAGCCCTGGGCGTCGAGGGGGACGTCGCGCCGGCCCCGGTACCGGTTCTCGACATTCATCGTGGTCGTGCCATGCCTGATCAGATACAACCTGCAGGTTGCCGTCGTCGTCGCCGAACCAAGTTGACTCGCGATCTCCAGTTGCCCTGTCATTCGTGTTCCCCTCCTCCAATCGGCTGAACTTTGTGGACGTCGACAAGAACGTCGACCGTGTCTTCGGACATCTGGGTGCCATTGGTCTTCGGTGGGAACGAGTCCGGCGCCGATCGCACTCGGGTTCGTCGCCCGAGGCTGCCGAGCACGCAGCCGATCACCTTCGTGCGCACGTGCCCGAGGCGATGGGCCATCGCATCGATCTCGCGCCGGGCGGACAGGCGCTCGTCTCCGACGAGAAGGATCATGTCGACCAACTCCGTGATCGCGTCGGCGTCGGCGCCGACCAGCACCGGCGGGCCGTCGACGATGACGAAGTCGGCCCGGTCGCCCAGGACGGTGAGGGCTCGCTTGAGCGCCGCCGGCTGCGGGATGCCGTGGTCGCTGTCCAGCGAGCCGGCGCCGAGTACCCGCAGCCCGGCGATCGGGGTGTCCCGTAGGAGACGGGACACTTCGCTGCCGTTGCCGCGCGACAACGAGGCGAAATGACTTTCGTACGCCCCCAAGAGTTGTTCGCCATACGGGTTCCGCAGGTCGGCGCATACGAAGACCACGCGTTGATCGGCGTGCGCCAGAGCGACACTGAGGTTGGCGGCGACGGGCGTCTTGGCCTCCGTCGACGCGCACGTCACGAGCAACGTCTTGACCCCCCGGCGCGCCGCGGCCCGCGTGACCTGCGTCCGGAGGTCGCGGTAGGCATCGGCCGCGCGTGAATTCGGCGCACGAACCATCACCAACGATGCGGTCCGGTCGCCCCGCCGGTGACGCACTGCGGGAACCATCCCGAGGAGCGGGGCTCCGGTCCGGGCTGCCAGGTCGCCAGGTCCGCGCAGCCGGTCGTCCAACCGGTCCCGCGCCCAGGCGCAGCCGAAGCCGAGCGCCAGGCCGACGACCAAGCCAACCCCGAGGTCGACGACATGGTTCGGGCTCGACGGCGCGCTGGGCAGCGCGGCCGGGGTGATGATCGAGCTCTTGGCCGCCCCTTGCGTGATCGACGGGTCGGCATGGGGGACGGCCGGCTGACGGTCCTTCCAGTTCGATACGTACGCGGCGGCCAGCGCCTGCGCCCGCTGCTGGGCGAGCGAGGGGTCCGGTGAGGAGTAGCTGATCTTGAGGATGTGGGTATCGAGCGGAACGCTGACCGCCAGGCCGGCGGCGAGCTCGTTCACGGGGACTCCGAGCTGCTGCGACGCGGCGGCCAGGACCACACCGGACGACGCCATCGCCTTCTCGCTGCCCATGTCGGGAAGTTCTGCGGTGTTGGTCGTGAGGACCGAGGACGGCACGAGGACGTCGGCCGTCGCCTGATAGGTCGGGGTACGCGACCACGACAGGAAGCCCGCGCCGGTGAGGACAGCAAGTGCGATGAGCACGATCCAACCGAACCGGGCGCCGAAGAAGCTCTTTGCATGGCCGACCGAACCGGCCGTGCGCACTCGCGATCGCGTGACGCTGCGCTGCCTTCGCTCCGCGCCAATGATGTCCAGCCTCATGATCGAGCCTCCGCCCCGGGGATCGGTTGGTATGCGGGCACGCGCGGTCGCCGTGCTGGGCGTGGTCGCATCCGTCCAGAGGCGAGCCCGGGTAGACCGGCAAGGGCCAACATCGCGAACATTTCCTCCGCGGCGCCCCGATAGGTCAGATGCGGATCGAAGATCATCAGTACCGACATCACGGGAACCGCGACGCACACTACGATTCCGGCCGTCCCCGCGGCGTCCGAGCGGTTACGCGCAACGGGCCAGCCCAGGCGAAGGGCCGCGTAAACAAAGAACGCGAAGCTGACTAGCAGCGGCACGCCTCCGCCCCAGAGCAGCCATGTGTACCCGCTCTCGATCCAGACGTATCCGGTTCCCTGGCTCGCGACGGGGACCCGCGCCGACGGCTGTACGCCGAGCAGGAAGTTGCCGTGCGAGAACAGCCGTGGCCAGAAGTAGGTACGCAGGTTCGTCAACCGGCCCGTCCAGCTCACCGGGAGCCCGGAGACGGAGTTGAAGCCGCTCAGCCGTTGTTCGATCACCGGGCGCAGGAGGTAGATCGCCACCGCGCCGCCGGGCACGAAGAAGGCCAGCAGCCGTGGGTAACTCGTGACGAACGCGATGCAACAGATCCCGATCACTAGTCCGATCGCACTGGAGAATTCGCCGGCCGACAGTGCGCCACAGACCAACAGCGCCGCGGCGACGGCGAGCGCCGGCCGCGCTCGGGAGGTGCGCATCCACAGCCCGCTGACCACCGCCAGGTTGTAGATCATGAGGTCGGCAGTTGCGGCCGGAAGCGCGAGCGTCGAGCTACCTCGTGAATTCTGCAGCAGGTTCGTGTAGCCGAAGGGGGCGTAATAGGCGGCCAGCAACCGGGAAACGCCGAAGAGCCCGAGCGACTGCAGCAGCGCCACGACGGCCACCAGCGATGCGGCGGCGACCGAGAGCCAGAGGCACCGCACGGCATGCTGGTCGGTTCGGATACTCAGCCGGACCAGGACGTAGACCCCGATGAGCTTCCACAGGACGAGGGCGTACAGCAGGTCGTCGGACGAGATCGGCACCTGGCGCACGAGCATCCAGGTCAGTGGGATGACTGAGTTGCAGACCGCCATCGCCACCAAGGCGACTTCGAGGCGGCGCAAGCGCATGCGGGGCATGGATCCGGTTCGCCACTGCGCCGCGCCGCGCAGCGTAAGGCCGCAGGCCACGGCGAGGGCGAGGGCCTCGCTCGGGCGCAGGAACGGGACGATGTGTCCGCGGTCGATGCCGGCGATGAGCGGCGTCGCCGCGATGACCAGGTAGCCGCCGAGTTGCGGTCGAATGGCCACTGCGACAACAAGGGCCAAGGCCAGGCACGCGATCAGCGCCAGGGCCGGACGGAGGACGCTGGCGGCGCCGAGGGCCGGCGCCATCGCCAGCATCCCCGCCGAGGCAACCTGCCGAATTCCGGGCGGGCGGCGCGGGGCCGGCCCCACGGAGATGACACTCTCTGGCGCCCCGGCCGCCGGTGCGACGGGTCGCTCGAGGATGCCGCTAGGCATGGCGCGCCCGCACGGAATCGGTGGCCTTGATCCGGAGAAGACTCAGACCGCCGGACAGCCAGGTGAGCTCCGGCGCGTGGAGGGCGGCCTCGACGGCGACGAACACCGCGCCGCCAACAGCGCCAGCAGCCACCACGGCCAGGCCGGCGCCGAGGGGCCCGTCGATCCAGTTGGCGATGGCGGTCGCTGTCAAGATCATGGGACCGACCATCGCCGCGGCGCCGACCACGATGCGTGCGACTGAGGGGGCCAGCCGGGCCGAACGCGCGGCCAGGTGCGCGTGCAGACGCCACGTCAGGTGGCCGGCCGAGACCACGATCGAGGTGGAAAAGGCCAGGCCGAGGATGACGAGGACCGCAGCGCCGTGGGCGAGGAGGGCGAGCGCGGCCAGCCCGAGGCAGGTCGCAGCTTGCAAGGTCATCGCGCGCAGTGGCGAGCGCGTGTCGAGCCGCGCGTAGGACGCGTAACTCGCGATCATGAAGACGGTCTGCGCGACGACGGCCCCGGAGAGCGCAGCAAGCGACGCGGCGATCATGGCCACGCCCGCCGCGGTGTTCATCCGCCCGAACGACATGGCGTCTGCGACCGGCCACGCCAGCGCGATGCAGCTGACGCCGGCCGGGATCGCGATGAAAAGACCGAGCGCGATTCCCCGGGTCACCGAGTCCGCGAACTCGCGGCTGTTACCGGCCGCGTGTAGCCGGGCCAGCCGGGGAAGCAGGGACAGCGCAACCGGCGTGGCGCCCATGGCAATAGCCAGGAAGTAGAAGTTCAGGGATATCTGGAAGGCGGTAACGCCTCCCGCGACACCATTCGCCACCGCAAGCAGCGTCAGCACCTGAAGCGCCACCAAGCCCGCTTGGGCCATCGAGGGCAGCGCCCTTCGGACGAGGACGAGCACATCGGGATCGCGCCATCCGCGGCGCGGGACGAGGGGCACGCCGGCGCGCAAAGCCCCCAGCCACTGCGCGCCGGCGTGCATGGCCACCGCACCGGTGCTGCCGAAGCCGAGCAGCAGCAGCATGCCGGTGGGGACCTGGTCGAGGCCCGCAGGAGACGGGTACAGGACGGCCGTCGCGCCCAGCACCGCCAACAGTCCGATGTTCTCCAGCGCCGGCGCGGCCGCGGCAAGCGCGAACCGGCGGTGCGCGTTCATGACCGCAGTCGCGGTCCCCACGACCGCATACAGGAACAGCTGCGGTACGAACATCACGATCAGCAGTCGGGCCAGGTGGACCTGACTCCCGCCCGTGCCGCCCGCCGCGCCCAGCGACGCGAGTCTCAACACCATCGGTCCGAGCAGAACGGTCACAGGCGTCGCGACGACGAGCGTCATCAACGTCAAGCCGAGAAAGCCGCCGGCGATCCGCTCGGTCGCCCGCTGGTCCCCCGCATCGATGTGGCGCACCAGCGCCGGAACGAGCAACGACGAGAACAGCGAGCCGGCGAGCAGGCCGTAGTAGATGAGGTTGGGCAGCGAATTGGTGAGCTGGAACGTGTTGCCGACGAAGCTCGGCCCCAGAACCGCTCCGATGGCCGCGATCTTGGCAACTCCGGTCACCCGGCTGACCAGGGTCCAGCCCGCGACGGCGATCGAATCGCTGGCGGCATCGACCGCCGCGAGCGTCACTCCATCGGCCGACTCCGGTACCCGCGCGCCCGCATCGCGCGCGTCCGCCGCCGCACTCACGGCGCACCCTTCGCGCTCAGCACAGCGGGGATGGTCTTGAGCAGGATCACCAGATCCATGAGGAGGGTCCGGTTTCGCACGTACTCCAGGTCCAGTTCCAGACCGGTGCGGATCGTCAGCCGGCTGCGTCCGCTGACCTGCCACAGGCCCGTGATCCCAGGTGGAAGGAGGAAGCGCGCGTGGTGCGCCGGCCCGAAGAGCTCGGCCTCCCACGGCAGGGCCGGGCGGGGTCCCACCAGGGACATGTCGCCGCGGATCACATTGAACAGCTGTGGCAGCTCGTCGAGACTCGTGCGGCGCAACAGCCGCCCGAACCGCGTCACGCGGGGGTCGTGCTCGATCTTGAAGTAGCCGTGTTCGGCGCCGGGCACGGGCGTCGGTGAGCGGAACTGGTTCTGCACGTAGTCGCGATGGATCTCATCGGAGCAGCCGGTTCGCATCGTGCGGAACTTGAAGATCGTGAACGGTCGTCCGTACCGGCCGAGGCGCGTCTGATGAAAGAGCGGACCCCCCGGGCTGGACACCCCGACGAGCACCGCGATGACGAGCAGCACCGGGCACAGCAGGACGAGGCACAGCAGGGCGAACGTCAGGTCGAAGGCGCGCTTGCCGTACAGCCGCGGTGCCTGATCGCGGCCGATCACGTCGATCCAGAGCGCCGATGAGGGCACGGCTTGGTCGGTCACTGGCGACCGCCGGAACTTGAAACGGGTCGCCCGACGTCTGCGGTTCGCCGGTAACGGCTGACTGAGGTCGGCACCGGAGTCACACGCCGGGCAATCGAGGTGAGCCCGTCTACGGTGCCCCGGACGACGGCCGGATTGCCGAACGCGACACGTCCGGCCGGCACGTCGCCGACCACGACCGCCCCAGCACCGATCAACGCGCCCTCGCCGATCCGTACGAAAGGCAGGATCGTGACGTTCACGCCGATCTGGGCACCGGCGCCGATCAGCGGTCCGGACATCATTCGGGCCGATGTTGGATCACCCGGGTACAGGTCGTTGGCGATCGTCACCCCCGGGGCGAGGAAGGCGCCGTCCTCGATCTCGGTGTATTGCGCCACATAGCAGTTCGCGTGGATCTTGACCCGATCACCGATCCGGCACCCATAGTCGACAACGGTGTTCGTCCAGATCGACACGTCGTCGCCGAGAGTGCAGCCTTCCCGGATGACGACGTTGTGCCCGGTCTCCAGGCGATCGCCGATGCGCGTGCCCTGGTACACCGTCGCCCCACTGCGCAGTCGCGCATCCCGCCCGACGACGAGCCAGGCGTCCGTCCCTCGGGCGGCCGGGTACCCGAGCACAGCGGTGGCGTCGGCGTTGAGGCCAACGCCGATGCGGACATCAGCCATGAACGATGGCCTCTCTCGTCAACACGATGTCGGTGACGACGTCGGCCGCCGAACAGACCTGGTTGACCTGCTTGTCGGTCATCTGCGGATACATCGGCAGGGACAGGACCTCAGCCGCGGCACGCTCGGCGGCCGCCAACGGCGCGTCTGCGTAGGACCGGTAGGCGTCGATCCGATGGCACGGCGTCGGATAGTGGATCGCGGTCCCGATCCCCAAAGAGGCGAACAGCAGCTGCACGCGTTCACGGTCCGCGACGCGCACCACGGCGAGGTGGTAAACGCCACGCGATCCTGGCACCTCGGCGGCCATCCGGAAGACCCCAGCGTCGAGCGCCTCTCGGTAGCGGGCAGCGATCTGACGGCGCGCCGAATTCCACGCGTCCAGGCGGGGCAGCTTGGTGGAAAGCACCGCGGCCTGCAGCGAATCCAAGCGACTGTTCGTGCCCACGCCGGCGTGCTCGTAGTGCGATCCCGGTACCCGGCCGTGGTCGCGCAGTGAACGCAGCTGGGCGGCCAATCGCGAATCCGAGGTCACAACCGCGCCGGCATCGCCAAAGGCGCCGAGGTTCTTGCCGGGATAGAAGCTGAAGCACCCGGCGTATCCGAGCGACCCCGCACGCCGCCCATGCCAGGTCGCTCCGTGCGCCTGCGCGGCGTCCTCGAGGATGGCGATGCCGTGCTGGGCAGCCACCTCACCGAGCGCGTCCATGTCGGGCATCTGCCCGTACAGGTGCACGACGAGCACGGCCTTCGTCCGGGGGGTGAGCGCGTCTCGCACCGTGTCCGCCGACAGGAGGAGCGTGGCGGGATCGACGTCGGCAAAATGTGGGGTGGCGCCGGCGAGCACGACAGCCTCGGCGGTGGCAATGAAGGTGTTGGCCGGAACGATCACCTCGTCGCCCGGACCGATGCCCATGGCCCGCAACGTCAACTGGATCGCGTCGGTCCCGTTGGCCACTCCGACCGCGTCCGTCGTGCCGCAGTACGCGCTCCACGACTTCTCGAATTCCTCGACGGCCGAGCCGCCCACGAACTCGTGTCGGGCCACGATCGCGTCCCAGGACTCGCGCACCGCGACGCTCACCTCTTGGGTGGCCGCGCCGAGATCGAGGAACGGCACCTTGACGTCCATGTGATCGTCCCGCCGATCAGACAGCGCCGGCCGGCTGGGTCTGAGGCCGCTCCCGGTAGGCCGGGCCGTCCCAGGCGGCAGCAAGGTGATCGCGCAACCAGGGCCGGGGACCCACCCTGTGCAGGCTGGCGGCCGGGATCCGGGTCCGGTGATCGGTGGCCAACTCCTCGAGATCCACCGGGCGGCCGAGCTCCAACGACATCTGGGCACATTCGAGCACCTCGACCACCGCCAGGCCGCACGCGCCGTCGGTGTTAGGTACGGCGCCACTGAGTACGCACTCGACGTAGTGGCGATCCTGCACACCAAGGGGCTCCTCGGGAGCCACGAACGGTGCGGTGATGTCGCCGTAGCGGTAGGACATCGGCGGCTGGGTGAAGTCCTCCGTCGACGACGGCGCCTGCACGCCCCGGTCCAGGACCCGGATCGGTTCGTCGGCCGCCAGGTCGTCGTACACGGCCATCTTCTCGCTGCCAACCGCCGTTATCCGGCGCACCTTGCACGGGTCGAGCCAACTGACGTGGACGTTGGCCGAGAGGCGCTCGTCGTTGTAGAACAGCCGCAGGTAGGCGACGTCCTCGAACCGGGGATGCGCGTGCCGCGACGCCCACGCCTGGACGGCCCGGGGAGTGTCGCCGAGTACGTAGTTGATGATCGACAGGTCGTGCGGGGCGAGATCGAGGATGACATTGACATCGCTCTGGTACAGCCCGAGGTTCAGCCGGGCGCTGTCCAGGTAGTAGATCTCGCCCAATGACTGACCGTGGATCAGCTCACGCAACTTCCAGACCGCCGGGTTGTACTCGAAGGTGTGTCCGACCATGAGCGTCACTCCGGCCTGGTCGGCCGCCTGAATGAGCCGGCGGGCCCCGGCCGACGTGGCGGCGAGCGGCTTCTCGACGAGCGCATGCTTGCCGGCCTCGATCGCCTCCAGAGCCGCCGGTACGTGAGTGGTCGGCGGCGTCGCGATCACGACGGCATCGATGTCGGCCAGTGCGGCCCGCAGCGACGTGAATCTCGGCGCGCCCGGGTAGATCCGCGCCAGCTGCTCGAGCCTGCTCTCCCGCTCGTCGACGAGCACGACCTGCCCGACACCGTCAGTCGAGTGCAGTACCCGGACGTGCTTGGACCCCCAGTAGCCGCAACCGACGACGGCGACGCTCAATCCCGATTCATTGACCATGATCTCGACGACCCCCCGGTGCCGCCGGTGCAGCTGCCGCTTCATGACATGCACCGGGCGGCGCATCACGCCGCATTCGGCAGCTAACCGTGCCGTCACGAACCGCGGCATCATCCGTATGGCTAGTCAGTCTCATCGGTTTGATGGAAGCGGCGCCCGACTGGCACCCCTCGTCCGCAGACGTCCGGTTTCTCAGTGATCGGTCTTGAGGCAGCCGTACCAGGCACTGCACGGCGGTTCCACTGCGTACCAGTCCGGCCGCAGCCAGGTGTAGGCCCGCAGCTCGCTGTGCACCCAATCGGCGTAGCCCTCGGCGGCCGAAGTGTGCCAGGATCCCGCGTACCAGGCCCCGACGCAGCCCCAGATGTCGCCGGCCTCGTAGTCGCCGCTCCCCTTCAGCCAGCGCACCCAACCGTTGTAACAGCCGCGCAGGTAGGCGGCGAAGTACTCGACGGCGAACGCCGTCGAATCGCGACTGAACGGGAAGGTCCCGTTCTGGTTGCCCGCCAGCCGGCCCCACGACGGCGCCTGCCACGCCATGACCCCGACGATCGAGAACGTTCCTGGACAGGCCTGGAGCCCGAAGTCCACCTGGTAGTCATATCCGTACTTTGCGAGCTCGGCGCAGTACTCGCCCGACCCCGGGGTCCCGGCCGCGACGACGCCGCCGGCGCCCCAGTTGATCACCGGGTGGCCGTTGCGATAGACCGCATACTGGTACCACGTCGACGCGCGTACGGCCGCGGCCCGCAAGAGGTCGTCGGACAGTCCCCACTTGCACGCGGCCCACTGGAAGATCTCGTCCGTCGTTCCCGAGAACTGACCGTCGACGCGAGGCAGCAGCCAGCTGTCCCAGCGGGGGTCGTAGCCGCCATCGCCGCTGCGCGGACGAGCGGCGAAGGATCTATGAACGGCCGCCGGGTCGACCAGGGTGCGATTGGCCCGGGTGTTGACCGGCCGCGGTTCCCAGGGCGAACGGTGCACCCGGGCCGCGCAGGTCGACCCGCTGGGCAGGGTGACCCACTGGCCGGCTTCGCGTGCCCGGAAATACCCACCTCGTGGCGGCGGGGCACCGACGGGCGCACCGGGGTTCGGCCCGGCGCCCTCTGCTGACGCCGCAGGATGCGTCGACGGGTTGCCCGGCGGGCCCGGGCCAGTTGCGGTGGGCTGCGGGGCATGGCCGCTCGCCGTCCGTTCGGGCGCGAGGGAGGACACGACCAGCACCGGAACAGCGACCGCCGCCACCAGTGCGGCGGCTACGGCTATTCCGTGCCCGGCAGTCAGGTGCACGGCGTGACACGATGCACCCGAATCGGCGCGCCGACAACCTCCATATGCGGCAGTCCCGGAAACCGTTACTCGCGACGTTTCGCTGTCGTCGTTTCATGTCGTCAAAAATCGGTTCATTTCTTCCTCGACTCGTTCCGATGCACCAGGGCAGCTACATCAGCTGAATGAGTCGGTGACCGTGGGGCCGCCCTACAGTTCGGCCACGACGTCGACGCCCTCTGTGCGGGCGGGGGGCTGTGGGGGTAACCGTGAGACTTTTCGAGCGCGCGGTATCGCGGGGCACCCGATCGACGGTCCGAGTAATCGGGCGGCGACGGTATGCAACGCTGCTGCGCTTGGTGCTGTCCCTCGCCCTCCCCTTGGGTCTCCTGCTCGCCCCGACTGCCGCCGATGCTGCCCCGGCGCAATCGGTCGTCATGCTCGATTTCGACGGCAACACGATCAGCCAGTACACGTTGGGATACCTGCAGGCCCTCCAGCCGCACGGCGCCAAAGGCACGTTCTACATCAACTCGGGAATCGTCGGGAGCTCGGCGAACTTCATGAGCTGGACCCAGCTCGCCGCGGTAGCCGGCAACGGCAATGACATCGGCGGGAAGAGCGTCAACGCGACCAACCTCACGACCGATCCCAACCCATCGGCTCAGATCTGCAACGACCGCGCGGCCATCCTGCAGCACGGTCTGACGCCCGCCGGGTTCGCGTACCCCGGCGGTGCCACCAACGCATCGGTCAAGACCCTGGTCAAGAACTGCGGCTACGGCAACGCCCGGACGGCGGGGTCGCTGTCGCCGACGGGTCCCACCTACGCCGAACCGGTGCCCCCGGCGGACTGGTTCGGGATCAGGGCCTACGCCCCCTCGGCCGTGACGTTGGCGAACATGCAGTCCTTGGTGAACGGCGCCACGTCGCACAACGGCGGATGGACCCACATCGTCATCGGCAAGATCTGTTCC
>DATAQD010000056.1:0-10526 GCA_036264855.1 Jatrophihabitans sp.
GTCGGCGCTCCCGCCGTCGCCGGACGGTGGCAATCGCGGCCGGCCTGACGGTGGCCGCTAGTGGCAGCGCGGTCGGTGTCGCGGCTACGAGCAACAACGGTCCGGGACAGCGGGTCGCGACGGCGGCCGACGCGTCGGTCACCCAGACGATCGAGTCGTCCGGGACGATCACCTCCTCGCTGAAGCTGACTCCGTCGTTCGCTGAGTCGGGCACGGTCAAGTCCGTCGACGTGAAGGTGGGCGACACCGTAACGAAGGGTGAGACGCTCGCCCGACTCGACACCACCACATTGAAGGCCGCGGTCGACTCCTCCAACTCCACCCTGGCCACCGCGCAGGAGCAGCTTGAAGCCGACGAGACGGGGCAGACGTCGATCGGCGGTACCAGCGCTTCCGGCGGGACCGGCGGGACCGGCGGGACGGGTACGGCCGGGGGCGCGTCGACGATCGCCTACGTCGTGCCGCTCACGGCCGCCCCGTCGTCCGGCACCAGCCTCAGCGCGCTGATCTCCCAGATCGAGGCCGCCCAGGCCGCCGTCGTCGCCGGCCAACAGCACGTCGACTCCGGTCAGAGCGCCGTCGACGCGGCCCAGAAGACAGTCGACGCGGACGTCACCCAGAACACCACGCTCAGCGCCGCGCAGAAGTCCGCGTGCGACACCTCCTCCTCAACCTCGAGTTCCAGTGCGAGCCCGACCTCGACACCATCGTCGACCCCGTCGGCGGACTGCTCGATCGCGATGGCCGATTACGAGGCGTCGGCCGGCACGCTGGCCTCCGAAATGGCCACGCTCGACGCCAAGATCGCTGCGCAGGACGGATACGTGAACGCGCTGCAGCAATCGATCACGAAGCTGGACACGCTGATCGGCCAGCTCAAGTCGGCGAGCACCGGTTCGGGCGGCGGTTCGACCGGCTCGGGTCAGCCCGGCGGTTCCTCGTCGGGCGGTTCGTCGTCGGGCGGTTCGTCGTCGGGCGGTTCGGGCCAGGGTGGGTCCGGTCCGGGCGGGTCCGGTCCGGGCGGGTCCGCTCCGAGCGGGTCCGCTCCGAGCGGGTCCGGCCCGAGCGGGTCCGGCCCGAGCGGGACGGGGGGTGGGAGCGGGTCCGCACCGACCGGCGGGTCGTCGGGTCAGGGCGCAACGGGCCAGACAGCCCAGCCCGCCAGCGCGGCCCAGATCGCGGCCGATCAGGCAGCGATCGACGCCGCGCAGGCGCAGGTCACCGCCGCCGAGCAGAACCTCGCGGCGGCAACGTTGAAGAGCCCGGCCGCCGGCAAGGTCGGCGCGGTCGGTCTGACCGCGGGCAACTCCTCGTCCGGCCAGACCATCACGATCGTGGGCACCGGTGTGCAGGGCGTCGCCGCGACGGTTCCGCTTGCCCAGGTCGACCAAGTGAAGATCGGACAGCGCGTTTCGGTCTCCGCCGACGGTCGCACGACCGTATTGCACGGCACGGTCGAGTCGGTCGGCTTGCTCAGCACCACGTCCGGTTCGACGACGACGTTCCCGGTCACCGTCGAACTCGACGCCGGCAGTCCGCGGCTCTACGACGGGACGGGCGCCGACGTCGTGATCACTACGGGGACCGCGGCCAACGTGATCACCGTTCCGAACTCCGCTATTCACACCGGGCCGAACGGCACCCACACCGTCACAGTTCTGTCGGGCGGCAAGACGAGCACCGTCGCGGTGACGCTCGGCCTGGCCGGCGCGGACGTGACCCAGATCAAGAGCGGCCTCAAGGTCGGCCAGCAGGTCGTGATCGCCGATCTGAGCCAGCCGCTACCGGGTTCGACGACGTCGGCCACCACCAACACGTTCCGGCCGGGCGGCGGGGGCGGATTCGGCGGCGGATTCGGCGGGGGCGGCGGATTCGGCGGCGGATTCGGCGGCGGCGCCCGGCCGGGCGGGTAGCACCGCCAGCCTGAGCGGGTGGCCCCGGCAGCCCGGGCGGTCAACAGCGACCGCCCGGGCGTCAGCCGGTCGACAGCGGACCGACCAGCGGGGGATCGCCTGACAACGGGCGGCGACCCGCTCCGGACCTGGCCTCGTTTCCGCAACGGCCGGCTCCGCGATCATGGGCCGCTCGCTCGCCGACGGCCGAATTGCGGGCCGGTACTCAGCTGATCTGTGTCGGCTGGAAGGACCCGCCGTCAGCCGATGATCACGTGAAGCGTGCGCGGGCCATGTACTCCCTCCACCCGGGAGAGCTCAATGTCGCTCGTCGCGCTCGGCCCGCTGATCCACGTCTGCGTGCTCGTCGCGTCGAGGACAGCGACGGCGTCCGGCACCTGGGCCAGCACCTGCTCGGGCCGGAGCACCACCAGGTGGTAGTCGGGAACGAGGGTCAACGCGCGCCGGCCCTGTCCCGGACCGTGGTCCAGCACGATCGTGCCGGTCTCGGCGATCGCATACGCGCAGGTCGTGAGCACCGCGTCGGCCCCATCGAGCGCGTCAGTGGTGAGCGGGGGCATGTCGCCCAGGACGTCAGCGGCGATTCCCGTGAGCAGCGGTTCCGGAAAACCGCTCGGGACGATGACGGTGCCCGCCCCGCGCGCGGCGAGCGCGGCGGCGATCGTGTCCCCGACCCGGTCGGCGGTGGTGACGTCGACGCCGGCGCCGTAGTCGCGAAGTCGATGGGCCAGCAGCTCCACGAGTTCGGCTTGGGTGGCCGTGGTGCTGCCGGCCACGCGGTAAGTGCGCTCGACGGGTGCGGGCCGCGGGCGGTCGGCCAGGCCGGTGCGGATGCGGCCGAGGATCACCGCGCGGGCGTCGTCGGTCATCGGCGCGCCTGCCACCAGTCACGGAACGAGCCCGCGGGCGGCGGCGGCAGGTCCCGAGTGCGGGTCCAGCCGGCCAACGGGCCGAGCCGGCGCAACAGCGCGCTCCCGCGCAGGGCTCGACTGCCCGGACCCACCAGCCGCAGCGCGCGCCGCCACCTGCGTGGGTTGCGCATCGTCCAGGCGACCGCGCCCATTCCGGCGCGCTCGGGTGTTGGCACGCGACGCGCGGATGCCTTGTCCTCGATGACGCGCGCGCGCAGGTGCGTGAGCATCGTCGGGATGTCGATGGCCACCGGGCAGACGTCGTAACACGCGCCGCACAGCGTCGATGCGAACGGCAGGCTCGCGTTGTCAGTGACACCGGTGAGCTGCGGTGACAGAACCGCCCCGATCGGGCCCGGATAGACCGAGCCGTACGCGTGCCCGCCCACCCGCTCGTACACCGGGCAGACGTTCAGGCAGGCCGAGCAGCGGATGCAGCGCAGCGCCGACCGGCCGTGCGGGTCTGCCAGCGTGGCGGTGCGGCCGTTGTCGAGCAACACGAGGTGGAACTCCTGGCCCTCGACGGCACCCGTCCAGAACGACGTGTACGGATTCATCCGTTCACCGGTGGACGAGCGGGGAAGAAGTTGCAGGAACACCTCGAGGTCGCGCCAGGTGGGGACCACCTTCTCGATCCCGAGGACCGTGATCAGGGTGCGCGGCAGTGTTAGGCACATCCGGCCGTTGCCCTCGGACTCGACGACGGTCAGCGTGCCCGTCTCGGCGACCGCGAAATTTCCTCCCGAGATCGCGACCGAGGCCTGCAGGAACCGGCGTCGCAGGTAGCGCCGGGCGGCCTCGGCCAGTGCCGCTGGTTCGTCGGAGAGCGCCGGGTCGACGTCGCCCATCTCGCTGAGGAAGATGTCGCGGATCTCGCCGCGGTTGCGATGGATCGCCGGGACGAGGATGTGGCTGGGCCGGTCGTGCCCGAGCTGCACGATCAGCTCGGCCAGGTCGGTCTCGACGGCGGTGATCCCGGCGTCGGCCAGGGCCTCGTTCAGGCCGATCTCCTGCGTGGCCATCGACTTCACCTTGACGACCTCGCGGGCACCGGTCCCGCGGACCAGATCGGTCACGATCCGGTTCGCCTCGGTGGCATCCCGCGCCCAATGCACGTGGCCGCCGCGCTCGGTGACCCGCTCCTCCAGTTGCAGGAGATAGGAATCCAGATTCGCCAGCACGTCATCCTTGATGGCCGCACCGGCCGCGCGCAGCTCCGCCCAGTCCGGCAGCTCCGCGACCACGCTCGCTCGCTTGCCGCGGATCGTCGTCGTCGCGTGGGCGAGGTTGGCGCGTAGCTGCCCGTTCGCCAACGCGTCGCGCGCAGCTTCCGGGAACGAACGATCACCTCGTAGTTGACCGACGCCGGTCGGCGCGCCCGGCATTCCGAGGAAGGTCATCGCGTCGCCGCCAGGATCTCGGCGAGGTGCATCGTCCGCACGCCGTTCCTTGATCGGGAAAGGCCGCCGCCGATATGCATCAAGCACGACGAGTCGCTTGCGCAGCAGAATTCCGCGCCGCTCGCGCGCACCGACGCGACCTTGTCGGCCAGCATGGCCGAGGAGACCTCCGCGTTCTTGACCGCGAACGTCCCGCCGAACCCGCAGCACTGATCGGCGGACGGGAGTTCCCGCAGGTCGAGGCCGGAAACCTCCCGCAGCAGCCGTAACGGACGATCGCCCACCCGCAGCACCCGCAGCGAATGGCAGGTCGGGTGGTACGTGACGCGATGCGGGAAGTACGCACCGACATCAGTCACGGCCAGCACGTCCACCAGGTACTCGGACAGTTCGTAGGTGCGCGCCGCGATGGCCGAGACGTCGGCGCGCAGAGCGCCATCGCCGAAGCGCTCGGCGATCTCGGCGTGCTGGTGTCGAACCGCGCCGACGCACGACCCGGAGGGCGCGACGATCGCGTCGTACCCGGCAAAGGCGGCGACGTGGTTGCGGACCAGCGGGAGCGCCTGCGCCGGATACCCGGTGTTCACGTGCATCTGGCCGCAGCAGGACTGCGCGGTCGGGAACTCGACCCGGTGCCCGAGCCGCTCCAGCAACCGGACCGTGGCGATGCCGACATCCGGAAAGAGCCCGTCCACCAGACACGTCGCGAAGATCGCTACCCGCATCGACATCAGTCGGTCAGGGTGCTGCGGAGCCATTCCTCGACGCCGGCGATATGGACGGTCGCCCAGGTGCTGGCCATCTCGGGATCGCGGCGCGAGATCGCGTTGAAGATCGCCCGGTGCTCATCGAGCGTGCGTTGCAGCGCGCCCTCCTGGGTCATCCCGCGCCAGATCCGGGCCCGTTGCGTGGGTCCGGACAAGGACTCGATCAACGAGGCGAGCACGGTGTTGCCCCCCGCGACCGCGATCGCCCGGTGGAACTCGACGTCGGCCTTGACCAGGTCCTCCACCGGCGATTCGGCGGTGGCCCGGTTCAGGACCTCTTCGAGGTCGGCGACTGCCTCGGACGAAATGCGCACGGCCGCTCGGGCACTCGCCGCCGGCTCGAGGATGCGCCGGACCTCCAGCAACTCCAGCACGGACGCGTCGCGATGGAACTCGACGATGAAGTTCAGCGCATCGAGCAGCGAGTCGGACGCCAGGCTGGACACGTAGGTGCCGTCGCCCTGCCGGACATCGAGGATCCGGACGAGTGACAGCGCGCGCACCGCCTCACGCAGCGAACTGCGCGAGAGGCCGAGACTCGTGGCGAGATCGGCCTCGCGGGGAAGGCGCTCGCCCGGACGCAGCTCGCCGGAGACGATCATCCCTTTGAGCTTCTCGATGGCTTCGTCCGTGACGGCCATAAACCCCCCAATCATCGGATCTGTCTCGCGGGTACGTCCAACTATCGCATGCCTGAGCACGGATTCAGGACTAGACATCGGATGTTTCCGGGTGGTAAACATCCGATGTAAGTCGTAAACCTACCCCGGCAGCGCCCTGCTGGACGAGCCCGACACTGGAGATAACAGCCGTGACCACCCGGATCGCGTCCTTCGACCTGGTCGATCTGCGATTTCCCACCTCCGCAGATCTGTCCGGCTCCGACGCGATGAACACCGACCCGGACTACTCGGCGGCGTACGTGGTCATTCGCGGCAGCGACGGGACCGAGGGGCACGGCTTCGTCTTCACGATCGGGCGCGGCAACGACGTGGTCTTGAGCGCGATCCATGCGCTGGAGCATCTGGTCCTCGGTCTGGATCTCGACGAGACGTTCGCCGACATGGGCGCCTTCTCCCGGCGCCTCGTCCACGACAGCCACCTCCGCTGGCTTGGCCCTGAGAAGGGTGTCATGCATATGGCGATCGGCGCGATCGTGAACGCCGTGTGGGATCTCTACGCGAAGCGCGACGGCAAGCCGTTGTGGAAGGTGCTCGCGGACTTCACCCCGGAGCAGATCGTCAACCTCGTCGACTTCCGGTACCTCTCCGACGCCCTGACCCGCGACGAAGCGCTCGCGATCCTGACCGCGGCGGCGGACGGGAAGCAGGAGCGCGAACAGCAGCTGCTCGACAAGGGTTACCCCGCGTACACGACCTCGGCCGGCTGGCTCGGCTACAGCGACGAGAAGGTCGCCCGGCTGGTCAGCGAGGCCATCGCCGACGGCTTCACCCACCTCAAGATCAAGGTCGGAGCGGACCCGGCCAACGACCTGCGCCGCGTCCAGATGGTCCGCGAGCTCGCCGGGCCGGACGTCCTGATCTCGATCGACGCCAACCAACGCTGGGACGTGGCCGAGGCGATCGCCAACGTCCGCAGCCTCGCGGGCGCCGGCATTTACTGGGTTGAGGAACCGACGAGCCCGGACGACGTCATCGGTCACGGCGCTATCGCCCAGGCCATCCGGCCGATCCGGGTGGCGACCGGGGAGCACGTCGCGAACCGAGTGATCTTCAAGCAGCTGATGGCCACCGGTGCGATCGACGTGTGCCAGATCGACGCCTGCCGCGTGGCCGGGGTGAACGAGAACATCGCGATCCTGCTGCTCGCCGCCAAGTTCGGCGTCCCGGTGTGCCCGCACGCCGGCGGCGTCGGGCTGTGCGAGGTCGTGCAGCACCTGTCGATGTTCGACTTCTTGGCCGTCAGCGGCAGCACCGACGGCCGCTGGATCGAGTACGTCGATCACCTGCACGAGCACTTCGCCGACCCGGTGCGGATTCTCTGCGGGAACTACCTCGCTCCCAGGAAGGCCGGCAGCGGCGCGGAGATCCTGCCGAGCGCCCGCGCCGCCTATCGCTTCCCCGACGGCCCCATCTGGACACAGGCGCGGTGACCACACCGCACGCCACATCCCGGCCTGCCCGGCCAACACATGAGGAGAAATCGTGAGACGGAACAAGGCTCTCCAGCTCTCGATCGCGCTCGCGGCAACCTGCGCGGTCGCGGCCGGCTGCAGCTCGAGCGGCGGCGCGTCCGCGAACGGCAAGCCGCTGGTCGGTGTGGACTACCCACGGTCGGACTCGGACTTCTGGAACGCGTACATCAAGTACGTCCCGAAGATGGCCGGCGAGCTCGGCCTCAACATCAAGACCACCAACTCGCAGAACGACATCAGCAAGTTGCAGTCCGACGTGCAGACGCTCGTGTCCCAAGGGGTCAAGGGCGTGGTGATCGCTCCGCAGGACACCGCTGCGGTGCTGCCCACCCTGCAGCAGCTGGAGGCCAAGCACATCCCGGTCGTGTCGGTCGACACCCGCCCGGACAGTGGCAAGGTCTACATGGTGGTGCGCGCGAACAACATCGCGTACGGCCAGAAGGCCTGCAAGTACATCGGCGACACGCTCAAGGGCAAGGGCAACGTCGTGATGTTCGAGGGCGACCTCGGCTCGATCAACGGCCGCGACCGCTCGACGGCGTTCAACAGCTGCATGAAGAGCAGCTACCCCGGCATCCACGTCTTCGCCGAGCCGACGAAGTGGGATCCGCCCACCGCCGTCTCCCAGCTCCAGTCGGTGCTCGCCGGCAATACCGTGAATGCCATCTACATGCAGGCGAGCATCTACCTACCGTCGACGCTGCAGGTGCTCAAGCAGAAGGGGCTGCTCAAGCCCCGCGGCCAGGCCGGGCACATCGTGATCGTGTCCAATGACGGCGTGCCGGCGGAGTACAAGGCGATCAAGGCCGGGCAGATGGACGCCACGGTGTCCCAGCCGGCCGACGCGTACGCCAAGGTCGCGCTGCAGTACATCAAGGACGCGATCGCCGGGAAGACCCAGAAGCCGGGCCCGGACGGTCACGGCGGCGCGCTCATCGACGTCGGCCACGGCATGCTCGAGGACCAGTTGCCCGCGCCCCTGGTCACGGTCGACGGCAAGTACCCCGGCTCGACCAAGGTCGACGACCCGTCGCTCTGGGGCAACCAGCTCGGCTGACCGGACGCCGATAGGAAGAGGATCGATGTCGCTCCCGATCGCAGCCTCGATGACCAACGGGACCCCGGGCCCGCCGGTCGTCGAGGCGGCCGGTATCACCAAACGCTTCGGTGCAACCACAGCCCTCGACGGTGTCGAGCTGCGGGTTGACCCGGGCACGGTCCACGCGCTGGTGGGCCGTAACGGCGCGGGCAAGTCGACGCTCGTATCGATCCTGACCGGTCTGCAGGAGCCCGACGCCGGATCGGTCCAGTTCAGCGGGCAGCCGGCGCCGCCGTTGGGCGATCGCGCGGCCTGGCGCTCGATCGTGGCCTGCGTCTACCAGAAGTCAACGATCATCCCCGGGCTCTCGGTGGCCGAGAACCTGTTCGTGAACAGCCAGGCGGCCGACGGACACCTCATCCGCTGGCGCGACCTGCGCGCGAAGTCGGCCGAGTTGCTCGCGGCCTGGGACGTCGACGTGGACGTTCGGACGCGGGCCGAGGCGCTCACCGTCGAGCAACGGCAACTCGTCGAGATCGCCCGGTCACTGTCGAAGGGCGCCCGCTTCATCATCCTGGACGAGCCGACCGCCCGGCTGGACGCGGCCGCGGTCGACCGGCTCTTCACCCGCATCCGGGCGTTGCAACAGCAAGGGGTGACCTTCCTCTACATCAGCCACCACCTGCACGAGATCTTCGAGCTGTGTCAGAACGTCACGGTCTACCGCGACGCCCGGCACATCGTCACCGCGCCGATCGCCGACCTTCCGCACGCAGAACTCGTCGGCGCGATGACGGGGGAGCAGGCGGCCGAAGCGAGTGATCCCCGGCCTCCGGCGCCCGCTCTAGACGCTCCGGTGCTGTCGGTCGAGAATCTCACCGTCGAGGGGGCCTGCGAGGACGTCTCCTTCGAGGTCCGGCCCGGCGAGATCGTCGGACTGGCCGGAGCGGGCGGCAGCGGCAAGTTCGCGGTGGCCAACGCGATCGTCGGCCTGCGGCGTCCGGACGGTGGCGCGGTGCAGGTCGCCGGCGAGCGCCAGCGCCCGCGCGCCGACGTAGCCCACCGGCTGAAGGCCGGCATCGGGTTCGTGCCGGAGGATCGGCACCGCGAGGGATTCGTACCCGGCCTGTCAATTGCCGAGAACATCACGATGACGGTCCCGCACCGGCTCGAGCGCAACGGCGTGCTCAGCACGCGGCGGCGCACCGACCTGGCCAGGCAGGCGATCGACCGGCTCGACATCGTGCCGCGCCGCCCCGTACAGGCGGTCTCCGACCTGTCGGGCGGAAACCAGCAGAAGGTCGTGATGGCCCGGGCCCTGGCCAACGAGCCGCGACTGCTCGTCCTCATGACCCCCACGGCCGGGGTCGACATCAAGTCCAAGCAGACGCTGATGAACGCGGCCACGGAAGCGGCCCGGGCCCGCACGGGAGTGCTCCTCGTCAGCGACGACCTCGACGACCTGAGGTACTGCCACCGCGTGGTGATCATGTTCCGGGGCCGCGTGGTCGGCGAACTCAACGGCGAGTGGGCAGACCAGCAACTCGTCGCCGCGATGGAAGGAATCGAGCTCACGTCATGACCGACATCCTCACCGCCGAGCGCGAAGGCACGAACAGTGCCGAACGGTCCGGATCACGCGGCGTCACGATCACTCTCGCCCGGCTGCGCGACTTCGCGCTCGTGCCGCCGATCATCGCGATCGTCGTGATCGGCAGCATTCTGTACCCGGCGTTCCGCACGCAGGCCACCTTCACCGACCTGCTCTCGACCATGGCGTGGATCGCGCTGCTCGTGGTGGCTGAGTCGCTGATCCTGATCTCCGGCAAGATGGACCTGTCGTTGGAGTCCACCGTCGGGCTCGCGCCGGGCGTGGCCGCGTGGCTGACGCTACCCACGGGCATCAACCACGGCCTCCACCTCGTGCCCGGGTTCTTCGCCGTCCCGATCGCGTTGGCGGTCGGCGCGGTGATCGGGGCGATCAACGGTTTCCTGATCGTGCGGCTGCGGATCAACGCGTTCATCGTCACGCTGGGCATGCTCATCACCCTGCGCGGCGTGCTCACCGGCATCTCGCACGGGCAGACCTTCTTCGGGCTGACGGGCTCGCAGATGTACCTCGGCAGCGCCAGTTGGCTCGGCCTGCCCGCCTCGATCTGGGTCGTCCTGATCACGTTCGCGATCGGGATCTTCGTCCTGGCCAAGACCCGGGTCGGTCGTTCGCTGTATGCCATCGGCGGCAACGTCGACGCGGCCCGGGCGGCGGGCATTCGCACCGATCGCGTCGTGTGGACCGTCCTCATCATCGGCGGCCTGCTCGCCGCGCTGGCCGGTATCGTCG
>DATAQD010000091.1:0-6564 GCA_036264855.1 Jatrophihabitans sp.
CCGGCCGAGAACCAAAACATCCCCGTCGCCGCGCCCTTCACAAACCCAACCCCGACCGAAACAGAAAACCCCGAAGACAAGAACCAGCCCCAGTCCGACCCAGCGCCGCGCTCACCAGCAGCACCGAACACCCCCGGACGGCAGCCCAGACCCCACCGACCGGCCCCAACCCCTAAGGACTTACCGGCGCAACCGCGCTAGATCGGCGACTTCGTCCAGAATTTGAACATCTCGTAGCCCAGCACGCTCAAGCCCCGCGGCGCTCCGAATACGTCGTAGAGGTTGTAGACCAGCCGGAAGAACGCGTTGTTGAGCGACTGGAACTGCAGCAGCACGATGACCCCGATCAGGCCCCAGGGCTTGATCTTGTCGCCGTACTGCTGGGTCTGCGGGTCGAGGTAGGGCTCGATGATCGCGTAGCCGTCCAGGCCCGGAATCGGGAGCAGGTTCAGCACGGTCGCCGTGACCTGCAGGAAGCCGAGGAACGTGAGCCCGCTCCAGAACTGCAGGTGGTCGGCGCCGACGTGGCTCTTGCTGATCGACAGAATGATCAGCGCGAACAGGAGGTTCGTCAGTGGGCCGGCCGCGGCCGCCAGGCTCTGCGCCGCCCGGCTGCGGAAGGCGTGCCGGTGCAGGTAGACCGCCCCGCCCGGTAGGCCGATCCCGCCCTGGATGATGAAGAACAGCGGCAGGGCGATCGAGAGCACCGGGTGCGCGTACTTGAACGGGTTCAGGGTCAGGTAGCCGCGGGCCTCGACGCCGCGGTCGCCGGCCCGGTACGCGGCGTAGGCGTGGGCGAATTCGTGCAGGCACACCGACACGACCCAACCGCCGAGCACGAGCAGGAAGACGCCCAGCCGCCCGACTCGGGAGCCGAGGTCTTCGTACCAGGCGAGAACCCCTCCGAGCAGGGCGATCCCGAGGACGCCCAGGAACAGCGGGCTCGGTCGGACTGCGCTGCGCCGGCCCAGGCCGTAGACGGACATCCCCCGACGGTACGGGAGACGGCGTGTTGTCGGCCGCCGCCACGGCGGGCACGCTTAGGCTGCTTCGAACGACCGTTCGACCGAGAGGTGTGCCGTGCGCGTTCTGGGTGTCGACCCCGGCATGACCCG
Source organism: Jatrophihabitans sp. (assembly GCA_036264855.1). GTDB lineage: Bacteria > Actinomycetota > Actinomycetes > Mycobacteriales > Jatrophihabitantaceae > Jatrophihabitans. Next base: position 1,116 of record DATAQD010000091.1, read on the forward strand.
GTGTGGCATTGGCGTCGTGGACGGTGCGCCGGGGCGCACCCTGACGCTGGTGCACGTCGAGGTCGTCCGGACCGCGGCCGAGGCGCCGTTCGGGGAACGACTCCTCGCGCAGGCCGAGGCGTTCGCCGACGCGATCGCCCGCTTCGCCCCGGACGTCGTCGCCGTCGAGCGGGTCTTCAGCCAGCACAACGTGCGCACCGTCATGGGCACCGCGCAGGTCGCCGGGCTGGCGATCGTCGCCGCCGCGCGGGCGGGCGTGCCGGTCGCCCTGCACACGCCGAGCGAGGTGAAGGCGGCCGTCACCGGCTCGGGCACCGCCGACAAGGCCCAGGTCGGCGCCATGGTCACCCGGCTGCTGCGCCTGGCCGACACTCCGCGGCCGGCCGATGCCGCGGACGCGCTGGCGCTGGCCATCTGCCAGGTGTGGCGCGGCAGCGCCCAGGCCCGCATCGCCGCGGCACTGGCTGGTGCGAAAGTAGGCCGATGACCGAGCTGCCCGACCCCGTCCTCGATCCCGACACGCTGCACGAGATCTGTCCCGAGCCTGGCCTCCTGCCGGCCCGGATCGAGCAGTTGCGCGCCGACGTCCGCGACGCCCCGGACGAGATCGCCGAGCTGCTGGCCCGCGGCGAACTCGTCGTGCTGCTACGAATCTCCGGTGCCTTGGACGAGGCGCTCCACGAGGCGAACGCGGCCGTCGACCGGGCCGAGATCGCCGGCACCCGGGCCCAGCAGCACACCGCGCGGGTCCGGCTCGCCCACGTCCACCAGTGGCGCGGCGAATTCGCCGAGTCGAACCTGCTGTTCACCGAGCTGCTCGCCGCCGCGCAGCAGTTCGGTCCGGTCATCGAGGCGTTCACCCGTCAGCACGCCGGCCAGAACGACTACGACCAGGGCCACTGGGCCGATGCCCGCGACCACTTCGCCCGGGCCTTGGCGATCCGCGAGGAGCTCGAACTGCCCGAGCGCGCCGCGTCGCAGGTCGCGCTGGCCGCCGCGCAACGACACTGTGAGGAGGGCTCATGATTGCCAGCGTCCGCGGAACGGTGGCCGCGCTCGGCCCCGACGGCGCCGTCGTCGAGGTCGGTGGCGTGGGGCTATCGGTGTCCTGCTCGCCGGGGACGCTGGCCCGGCTGCGGGTTGGTGAGGCGGCCCGGCTGGCCACCAGCCTGGTCGTGCGTGAGGACTCGCTCACCCTGTACGGCTTTTCCGACGACGACGAACGGGCGCTGTTCGAGTTGCTGCAGACCGCCAACGGCGTCGGACCCAAGCTCGCCCAGACGATGCTGGCCGTGCACCCGCCGCGCGAGCTGCGCCGCGCGATCGCGACCAGCGACTTCGCGTCCCTGACCCAGGTGCCGGGGATCGGGCGCAAGGGAGCCGAGCGGATCGTCATCGAGCTGCGCGATCGAATCGGCGCGATCGACGGGTCCGACCATCCCGGGCAAGCGGGCGGCGGCGTCACCGCCGTGTCGCCCTGGCGCGACCAGCTCTCGCACGCCCTGGCCGGGCTCGGTTTCTCGGGCAAGGAGGCCACCGACGCGATCGATGTCGTCGCCGCGGACGTCGCCGACCAGGCCCAACCCGATGTGTCCGCCTTACTGCGCCGCAGCATCCAGCTCCTCGGACGCACCTGATGAGCGAGCCGACGGAGGACCTCGTCAACCCGCTGCCGGTCGTCGAGGAGCGCGAGGTCGAGGCGTCGCTGCGCCCGAAACGGTTCGAGGAGTTCGTCGGCCAGCCGAAGGTCCGCGAACAGCTGCAGCTCGTCCTGCAGAGCGCGCTGCGACGCGGCCGGCCCCCGGATCACGTCCTGCTGTCCGGCCCGCCCGGGTTGGGCAAGACGAGCCTGGCAATGATCATCGCAACCGAACTCGGCGCACCGATCCGAGTGACCAGCGGGCCGGCGATCGAGCGGGCCGGCGACTTGGCCGCGCTGTTGACGAGCCTGACCGAGGGTGAGGTGCTGTTCATCGACGAGATTCACCGCATCGCCCGCCCGGCCGAGGAGCTGCTCTACATGGCGATGGAAGACTTCCGGGTCGACGTCATCGTGGGCAAGGGGCCCGGCGCGACGGCGATTCCGCTCGAGCTCTCGCCGTTCACCCTGGTGGGCGCGACGACCCGAGCCGGGCTGCTCACCGGCCCGCTGCGGGACCGGTTCGGCTTCACCGGGCACATGGACTTCTACGACGCCGACGAACTCGAGCAGGTGCTGGGTCGCTCCGCGCAACTGCTGGGCGTCGTGCTGCGCGACGACGGCGCCGCCGAGATCGCCGGCCGGTCCCGCGGCACCCCCCGGATCGCGAACCGGCTGCTCCGCCGGGTGCGCGACTACGCCGAGGTGCGCGCCGACGGCGTGGTGACCGAAGAGATCGCCCGGGCGGCGCTGGCGGTCTATGACGTCGACGAACTGGGCCTCGACCGGCTCGACCGGGCCGTTCTCGACGCCCTTGTGCGCCGGTTCGGCGGGGGACCGGTCGGTGTGGGGACGCTCGCGGTGGCCGTCGGCGAGGAGGTCGAAACCGTCGAAGAGGTCGCCGAACCGTTCCTGGTGCGCGCCGGTCTGCTGGCCCGCACCCCCCGCGGCCGGGTCGCCACACCGGCCGCCTGGACCCACCTCGGGCTCACCAAACCACCGGCATCGGGCGGTCCCACACTGTTCGACGCGTAGGCTCAATCGGACATCGTCGTCGACGCTTGGAACCCCCGTCGTGAACTATCTACCGTTTCTCGTCTTCGTCATCGTCATCGGAGGCCTGCTCGCGTTCTCCGCGCGGGCGCGCCGCCGGCAGGCCTCCGCCCAGGCGGCGCAGGCCGAGCGCATTGGCGTCGGCAGCGAGGTGATGACCACCTCAGGGCTGTACGGGACGGTCGTGGTCCGCAACGACGACGAGACGGTGCAGATGTCCATCGCACCCGGAGTCGAGGTCAAGTGGGCCATCGCCGCGCTGCGGGACGTCAAGTCCCTGCCGACTCAGTACCGCCGCCCCGGGCAGCCCGGGACCGCCGAGGGGGACGCGGACGGCTGGAGCGACGTCGGCGTGAAGCTGGACAAGAACACCGAGGAGAAGCGGGACGGGGGCGGCGCCGAGCCCTCGTGACGGCGAGCGACCCGCCCACAGGTGACCCCCGGGCGGAGTCGGTCATACTGTCCTGCGGCCCGGGTTCGCACCGGGCCAGCCCGGGCGCGCCCGCCCAGACCAACCATTTGCGAACGCCGAGGAGACCTTCCCCGTGGCACCACCCCCAGGAACGCTGCGCGTCGGGCGCTATTTCCTCGCGCTGCTGGCCCTGATGGCCGTCCTGTACGCGCTCGTGTTCCTGCCCGGTGAGCGGCACACCCCCAAACTCGGCCTCGACCTCGTCGGCGGCACGCAGGTCATCTTCCAGGCGAAGACCCCCAATGGTTCGACCCCGTCCAGCTCGTCGATGAAGCAGGCGCAGCTGATCATGGAGCAACGGGTCAACAGCACCGGCGTCACCGAGGCGACCGTCGTCATCCAGGGCAGCGATCAGCTCGTGGTCTCCATCCCCGGCGGCACCAAGACCGACGTCGCCGCGCTCGGGGCCGCCGCCAAGCTGAACTTCCGGGGCGTCATCGCACCGGCGCAGCCGATCACGTGCGCGCAGACCGCGCCGTCGTCGGGCTCGTCCTCGTCGGGCAGTGCCACCACGTCGTCATCGGCGTCGACCTCGGCCAGCGCAGCGCCGTCCCCGACGACGTCGTCGTCGCAGTCACAGGCCCCGAACGATGCCGCGCACCGGCCGCTCAACGCCCCCAGCGCGACGGCCGCGGCGAGCAGCTCGGCCCGGGCCAGCGCCAGCGCCACCGGCAGCGCCAGCGCCACGGGCAGCGCCGCCGCCTCCGGGTCGCCCACGCCGAGCGCGACCGCGCCGCCGAAATGCCTCGCAGACCCGTTCTCGGTGCTCCAGCAGGCCGACAAGACGCTGAAGATCCCGCTGTCCGACACCGCGTACAACGCGCTGACCCAGACCCAGCAGCAGGAGATCCAGGCCGGCCTGCGCAACTTCGACTGCAACTCGGCCCAGAACGAGCCCGACCTCGACAGCAACTACTACATCGCCTGTGACGGCCCCAAAGACCCGGCGCTCGGCCAGGTCGCGGCGTACCTGCTGGGTCCGGTGATCGTCCCGGGCAGCCAGATCAGCTCGGCGACGGCCCAGGCACCCAACCCCGCGGCCGGTCAGACGCAGTGGTCGGTCCAGCTCACGCTGAAGAGCAGCGGCAGTGACAAGTGGGCCAAGTACACCGCCGCCCACAACATCGGCTCCACGACCGCGACCGGGACGAACGTCGGCGCCTGCTCGGCAACGACCTACCCCTGCGCCGACTTCGTCGGCTTCACCCTGGACGGCCGCGTCATTTCCGCTCCCGTGAACGAGAGCGCCATCAACGGTCGGCCCACGTCGATCACCGGCAACTTCACCCAGACGTCGGCCAACGACCTGGCCCGGCAGCTGCGCTTCGGTGCGTTGCCGCTGACCTTCGAGGCCCAGCAGGCGCAGACGGTCTCGGCCACCCTGGGTACCTCGCAGTTGCGCTCGGGCCTGCTGGCCGGCGGCATCGGCCTGGGGCTGGTGATCCTGTACTCGATGATCTACTACCGGGCGCTGGGCCTGGTCACCATCGCCTCGCTCATGGTCTCCGGCGGGCTCACCTACGCGATGCTCGTGCTGCTCGGCACCCAGATCGGGTTCACGCTCAGCCTGGCCGGTATCGCCGGCTTCATCGTCGCGGTCGGCATCACCGCGGACTCCTTCGTCGTCTTCTTCGAACGAATAAAGGACGAGGTGCACGACGGCCGGTCGATGCGCGTCGCTGTCCCCCGGGCATGGGTCCGGGCCCGGCGCACGATCCTGTCCGCGGACACCGTGTCGTTCCTGGCCGCCGCCACCTTGTACTACTTCGCGGCCGGCGACGTGAAGGGCTTCGCCTTCACGCTCGGTCTGTCCACGATCATCGACCTTGTCGTCGTGTTCCTGTTCACGCACCCGGTCGTGTCCGTGCTCTCGCGCAGCCGCACCTTCGGCTCGGCCCGGTTCAGCGGGCTCGACCAGCTGCGCAGCGCCGGTTACGTCACGCCGGACGCGGCCGCGCCGGCCCGGCGCGCCGGGTCCCGGCGCCGCAGTGCACCAGCCGAGCAGCCCGCTGTGCAAAGCGATGCGGGCATCCCACGGGCCGTCGGGCACGTGCTTGTCGAGCACCCGGCCGAGACCGATCAGGGCGGCGACCGGATCCAGATAGGCACCGCCGGTGTTCTGCGGCACCCTATCGCCGTAGCCGAGCAGCGTCATCGTGCCCGCGCTGGCCTCGATCGTCGGGCCGACCGCCACGTGGCGCGACAGCGGACCGCTTCCGAATCCAGCGATCTCGATGACCACGATGTCCGGCTTGAGTTCGCTCACTGCGGCGTAGTCGAGTCCG
>DATAQD010000100.1:0-11230 GCA_036264855.1 Jatrophihabitans sp.
ACCGAGCCTGCCCGGCCTGCTCATCGCCCGGGTCGTGACGGGGATTTCGGTCGGGCTCACCACGGCCACTGCCACCGCGTACCTCGCCGAGCTGCACGTCGGGATCTTCGGCTCGGAGGTCCCGCGCTCCCCCCGCCGGGCCCAGGTCGTCGCCACCGCCGCGAATCTCGGCGGCATCGGTTTCGGCCCGCTGGCGGCCGGGCTGCTGGCCCAGTTCGCGCCGCAGCCGCTGCGGCTGCCCTACATCGTGTTTGGTGGCGTGCTCATCGTGCTCGCCCTGCTCGTCGTCGCGTCACCCGAGACGGTTGTCCGGCCGGACCCGGCGCCCACCTGGCGACCGCAGCGGATCGCCGTCCCGCCTGCTGCGCGCCGCGCGTTCTTCGCCGCCACCGCGGCCGGGGTGGCGTCCTTTGCCGTATTCGGCGTCTTCAACTCGCTCGCCCCGAGCTTCCTGGCCGGCACCCTGCACGAAAGTTCCCGGGCGGTGGCCGGAGCGGTCGCGTTCGCCGCCTTCGCCGCGGGCGCCGTCGCGCAGATCCTGCTCAGTCGCCTGGGCGTGAACGCGACACTGCGCATCAGCATGGTCATCCTCACGCCGGGGTTGGGCCTGCTGATCGGGGGGATGTGGGTGCCGAGCCTGGCCATGTTCGTCATCGGCGGCGTCCTGACGGGGGCCGGGGCCGGCCTGGTGTTTCGCGGAGCATTGGTCGCGGCCGGCGCCGCCGCGCCCCCGGAGTCGCGGGCCGAGGTGCTGTCCGGCTTCTTCCTCGGCGCCTACGTGGGGCTGTCCGTGCCTGTCCTCGGCCTGGGCATCGCGACCCAGTACGCCCCACCCCGTGACGTGATGCTGGTCTTCGTCGCCATCGTCATGGTTGCCCTCGTGGCGTCGCTGCGAGCGGTCATCGGCGCGGACAGCGCGAACTAGGCCCGCCAGGAGATATCCGATGGCATCGACAAGCTTCCTGGACCTGTCGCGCTTGCAGTTCGCGACCACCGCGGCCTTCCACATGACGTTCCCGGCACTGTCAGTAGGGCTCGCGATCTTCCTCGTCATTTGCTACGCGTGCTACTGCAAGACCGACAACCCGGTCTACCTGCAGATGTTCCGCTTCTGGCGCAAGATATTCGCCGTCGGGTTCGCCCTCGGGATCGTGGCCGGCATCGTCCTCACCTTCGAGTTGGGGCTCAACTGGGGCGGCTACTCCCGAGCCGTCGGGCCCGTTCTCGGCCCGATCATCTGCCTCGAGGCATTGACGGCGTTCTTCCTCGAAGCCGGTTTCATCGGGATCCTGCTCTACGGCGAGGGCCGGGTCAGCCGCAAGGTGACCTTGCTCGCCGCGTGCCTGGTGGCCCTCGGCGCGCTGCTCTCGACGACGTGGATCCTCGCCGCGAACTCGTGGATGCAGACCCCGGCCGGGTACAAGCAGATCAACGGTCAGTTCCAGCCCACGAGCTGGTACCACGTGATCTTCAATCCCGCGTTCGTCTGGCGCTTCCCCCACCAGGTGCTTGCGGTGCTGATCTCGGCGGCGTGGTTCGTCGCGGCGATCGGGGCGTACTACCTGTTGAAGCACCGAGCCGCGGAATTCGCGCGGAAGACGATGTCCATCGGGCTGCTGGGCGCGGCCCTGCTGTTGCCCGCACAGCTCTACGTCGGCGACAGCACGGCCACCTACGTCAGCGCCGTCTACCAGCCGGCCAAGGTCACCGCCGCCGAGGGCAACTTCGCGAACGGCAACACCGGCTGGAATCTGATCGTCATCCCCAACCAGTCGAAGCAGCGCGACGACTTCACGCTGAGCATCCCGCACGCAGGCAGCGTCTTCGTCTACCACAACTTCTCCGGAACCACGCCGATACCGGGCCTCAAGCAGTTCCCGAAATCGCTGCAACCGCCGGTATGGCCGACGTTCTACGGGTTCAAGGTCATGATCTTTGCCGCGTGGGGCATGTTCTCGGTGGCGTTCATCGGCCTCGTCATGAGGTTGCGCCGACGGCTGTTTACCGAACGCTGGTTCCTGCGGCTCGTGCTGTGGACGATGCCGGTCGGGGTATTCGCCACGATCGCCGGCTGGGTGGTGTCCGAATCGGGGCGGCAACCGTGGCTGGTCTACGGCAAACTCCTGACCGCCGACTCGCCCTCGTCACTGACGATCGGCGAACTGATCGCCACCCTCGTCGCATTCTGGGTCGTGTACCTCGTCCTGTTCGGAGCCTGGGTGCGCCACGTCGCCCGCGAGGTCCGCAAGGGCCCGGAGGATCTGCCCTCGACGCCGCCGGCCAGTCCGCCGACCGCGGCCACCCAGTCGGCGCCGACGCTCGAACCAGTCGGGTCGGAGTGATCGCAGATGGTGTTCTTCTGGATGGCCGTCCTGATGCTGGCCCTGCTCGCCTACGTCGTTCTGGACGGCTACGACCTCGGCATCGGGACGCTCACACTGTTCGAGCGGGACCCCGGCACTCGGCGCAACATGCTCGACGTCGTCGGCAACGTGTGGGACGGCAACGAGTCGTGGTTGATCCTGCTGGCGATGGGCCTGTGGGGCGGCTTTCCCGACGCCTACGCGACCGCGTTGCCCGGCCTCTACCTGCCGCTGTGCCTGATGCTGTTCGCGCTGATCTTCCGGGGCTTCGCCATCGAAATGACACTGCATCGGCCCGGCTTCGACCGGGTCTGGGGTCGCCTGTTCGGCCTCGGGTCCCTCGTGGCGGCCTTCGCTCAGGGCGTCCTGTTCGGCGGACTGTTGACCGGGATCACGGTGGTGAACCACCAGTTCGCAGGCCGAACCTGGGACTTCCTCGGCCACGGCTACGCGCTGCTGACCGGATGCGCCGCCGTCCTGCTCTACACCTGGACCGGGGCCGCGCAACTGCAGGCCAAGCTCGACGGTGACGAACGGTCCCGAGCCAGTCGGCAGGTGCGGCTGCTGACCGGCCCGGTCGTGTTGGCGTCCGTCCTCAGCGCGGTCCTGCTGCCCGTAGCCAGCAACGCGCACCTGCGCCTGGTCGGTGTCGATCGCTGGCTGCTGTTCGCGTACGGCGTGCTGATTGCGGCCGGCGGGTTCTACGGGGCTTGGCGATGGGCCGGCCGCGCGCCCAGACAGGTCAGCTTCTTCGCCGCCGCCGCGGTCCAGAGCGCCGGGCTACTGGCGCTGGTGTGCCTGTTCTTCCCGGTGCTCGTCCCGCCGTCGGTCACGATCTATTCGGCGGCCGCCGGACGCACGACCCTGGTGTTCCTCACCGCGATGATCGGGATCATCGGGCCGGGGACGGTCGCGTACGGGATCTACGCGCACTGGGTGTTCCGCAGCGCGCCATCCGTCCCCGCCGGCCAAACGCCGCCCGCGGCCCCCCGGATGAGACGCATCGTCGCCATCGAGCTGAAGGAGTAGCAACGTGGATGAGCGCAAATGGCCGGTGTGGGCGCGGGTCGCCGTCACCTTGCTGCTGCTGCCCGTCTGGGCCGCCGCGATCTTGGCTGCCGAGAACGACCTGAGCGGTCTCGGCACCTGGTTCGACCTGGTGATGGTCGGGTTGATGGCCGTCATCATCGTCGCCGCATGGGTCACCACCCGGGATTCGCAACGCTAATGCCGGGCCCGCCGAAGGCCGTGGTGAGCAGGGCGGCACCGGTTTCCAGCAGCGCCACCTTGGACGATGCGGCGGCGAAGGCTCGACGGGCGGCCCGGTCCTGGTTGGCCGCCGCCCGACGGCACGGCCGGGCGTGGTTCGTCGCCGCAGGAGTGGCCGACCTACTCGCCGCCGCCGCGACGGTGCTCAGCTGCTGGAACATCGCCACCCTCATCGTCGCGGGGATCGGCCTGCGGCACCCCGGCGGGCTGGGCGGCGCCGTCGTCGGGGTCGGACTCGGAGCCCTCGTGGCCGCGCTGGCCGCCTTGACCGCGGCTCGGCTGGCCGAAGCCGGCGCGATCCGGGTCGAGGCCGCGGTCCGGGCTGGCCTGCTTAAGGTTCTGCTGCTCGGCGACCCTGAGGACGAGTCAGTGACGCCCGCCGTCGCCGCAACGGCGGTGATGGACCAGCTGCCGCGGATCGGCGCCTACTTCCGCGGCTTTGCCCGGGCGGCGCTAGCCATCGTGACCGTCCCGGTCGTGGTCCTGGTCGCCGTCTTCCCGGCCAGCTGGGTGGTCGGAGCGCTATTGCTCGTGTCGCTGCCGATCGTTCCGATCAACATGGCGGTCACCGGCCTCGGGGCGACGGAGGTCAGCCGCCGGCAGATGACCCAGATCGGCGAGCTGTCGGGGCAGGTCCTGGAGCGCCTTCAAGCCGCCTCCACGTTGCGCGCACTCGGCGCCATCGAGCACCAACGGCGTGTGGTGGAGCGGGCCGCCCGCGAACTGGCCCGGCGCACGATGGCCGTCTTGCGCATCGCGTTCCTCGCCTCGACCGCGCTCGAATGGGTCTCGACGTTCGGCATCGGGCTGGTCGCGATGTACACCGGGGCCACCCTGCTCGGCTATGTCCACGCGGCCCCGCTACCGGTCGGCATCGCGCCGCGCTCGGCGGTGTTCGTCCTGCTGCTGGCCCCGGAATTCTTCCTCCCTCTGCGCCGCTTCGCCGCTGCGTATCACCAGGGCCAGGAGGCGATTGCCGCCGCGGAGGTTCTCGGGCCGCTGACCGAAGCCCGTCCCATCGCCCCTGCCGCCCGGTACACGACGTGGACGCGAACACCGCCCCGGGTCGAGTTGCGCGACGTGAGCGTTCGCTATCCGACCCGCTCGGCGCCGGCGCTGCGTGGCGTCACATTGACCGTGCCGTCGGGGAACGTCTTCGGCCTGGCCGGCGCGTCGGGAAGCGGCAAGTCGACCCTGCTCCGCGTCGCCGGCGGCTGGCTGGCACCCACTCACGGCAGCGTGCGGCTCGACCTGCGCCCCCCCGACCTGGCCGGGCGGGCCCTGTTGATCGCCCAGCGGCCCTACCTGTTCCCCGGCACGCTCGCCGAGAACCTCGCCCTTGGCCGGCCGGGCCTTTCCGCGGCCCGGATGTGGGAAGCACTGGGGCGCGCCCAGCTGACCCGGGTGGTCCGCAGTCTGCCCGCGGGGCTGGAGACGGTGCTCGGTGAACGCGGCTGGGGGCTGTCCGCCGGAGAGGCGCAACGGATCTCGATCGCGCGGGCGTTCCTCAGCGACGCGACGTTCCTGATCGTGGACGAGCCGACGGCGCATCTGGACCGGGACACCGAGCGCGGCCTGATCGAGCCGCTGCGGGAGTTGCTGCGTGGACGGACGGCGCTGGTGGCCAGCCACTCCGACGCCGTGCTGGAACTCGCCGACTACGTGATCAGCGTCGACGACGGACACGTCCATGGTTGACGCCCCGCCGCTCGGTTCGACGCAGGCCGGGCCGCGACTGGTGATCGGGCTGATGCTCGCGGTGACCGCGGCGGTCGCTTCCGCAGCGCTGCTGGGCGTGGCCGGCTGGTTCATCGTCCGGTCCGCCCAGACCGGCCTGTCCAGCACGTCGGCCTTCTCGTGGCTGTATCCCAGCGCGGGGGTCGAGGCGTTGGCCGTCATTCGCACCGCGGCCCGCTACGGCGAGCGACTGTCCACGCACCGGTCGACGCTGGAGCTGCTGGCCCAGGTGCGTACGCGCCTGTTCGCCGCGGCGACGCGACTGCCGATGGCCAAGCTGCGCTCCCTGCGCAGCGGTGATCTGCTCGACCGGGTGCAGGCCGACGTCGACACGCTGGACCGTTACGTGCTCGCGGTGGCGGTCCCCGCCGTTGTGTGCACCGTTGTCGGCGCCGGCGGCGTGACGGTGCTGACGATCGTGCGCCCCCTCTTCGGCGCGGTGGCCGGAGGCCTGCTGATCCTGGGGCTGGCCGTCAACCTCACGCTGGACCAGGGCAGCCGGCGCGTCGCCGGCCAGCTCGCGCTCGATCGGTCGGCCGCCCGGGCCCGCCTCATCGAGGCGATCGAGGGCCGGGCCGAGCTGGCCGCATACGGTGCGCGCGAGCTGGCTTACGACGAGCTCCGTGACCGCTTGGCGACGTTGGCGGCTCCCGCTCGGCGGCTGTCAGCCAGGAACGCTAACGCGCAGGCCGTGATCGCGATCGCCGCCGGGCTGGCCGTGGCGGCGATCCTGGCCGCCGGAGTCGGCGGCCGGCGGCCGCTGGATTCGGCGGTGCTCGCCTTCGCCGCCCTGCTCACCCTGGCCGTGTTCGATGCCGCGAGGACGATCGGCTCGATCGGCCAGGAGGCCGGCCGGGCCCGGGCGGCCTGGCACCGGCTGCGCGAAGTGACCGGCCTGGCCCGCGGCGCCAGCAGTGACCTGAATTCCACCGGCGGCCGCGACTCGGCGTCCGGGCCAGGCGACGCGCCGGCCGCCGCCGACATCGCCGTCCGCGGGCTGTCGGCCGGATACGGGACGGCCCCGGTACTCGAGGTGGCTCGATTGGACGTCGCCGCCGGCAGCCTGGTCATTCTCTCGGGTCCGTCGGGCGCGGGCAAGACAACGCTGCTGTCCGTGCTGGCCGGGGAGCAGCCCGCCCTGACCGGCGAGGTCCGCGTCGGCGGCGCCGACCCGTACGCCCTGAGCTACCGGGACCGTAGCGGCTACCTCACCCTGGTCGAGGCGGACAGCGGCGTCCTCAACGGCACGATCGAGGACAACCTGCGCCTGGCCCGTCCGGACGCCACCGGAGCCGAACTCGACGACGCCCTGCGCGTGGCCGTTCTCGCCGGGTTCGTCGAGCGTTCGACCCAGGTCGGACCAGGAGGCAGCTTCCTGTCCGGAGGGCAGCGCCGCCGCCTGGCGTTGGCCCAGGCCTACCTGCGCCGTCCGCGGCTGCTGTTGCTCGACGAGCCGACCGAGGGCCTGGACGATGCGACCGCGGTGCAGCTCCTGGCCAACCTTGCGGCCGCCCTACCGGGCACCACGGTCGTGGCGGCCATCCACGCGCGCAACGCCGGCGACGTGATCGCGCACGCCGATCGAGTGATTGCGATGGCGGACGGGCAGGTCGTCAGTGAGCAACTCGCAGGGCGCCCCCCGGTCGGCCTGCGGTGAGCGACATGATCACGATCGTCGGCGCCGTTGCCGGGCCGGGTGGGCAATTGGCAGAGTGCGCCCTCATGACCCACCCCACCATTCCAGCCGGACTGCACGTCGAACTCTCCCGCGGCCAGGTGAAGCCCGGGCAGAGCCAGGAGGCCGATCGCTGGGTGCAGATGCTCAACGATCGGGCCGACGAGTGCGTCGCCACCCTCGACGCGGAGCGGATGGCCATCGAAATCGTCTTCCGGCTCCAGGAGGACGGCGCGGACTATCTGTACTGGGTCAGCGTCTACGGCGAAGGCGGCCGCGGCCTCGACCTCTCGATCCCCATCGACCGCGATCACGACGCGATGGGTCGGCGCGTCAAGGAGCCGGGCTGGGTCGAGGCCGAGCCCCAGGTGCTCCTGCTGCCCGAGCCGATCCGCAGAGCCGTCCTCGAGTGGGCGATCCGGCCGGACGGCCCGCAGGCTTAGCCGCGGGGAACTTCAGGGGCGGACCTGTCCTACGGCGCTTCGCCGATCCGGACCGCATCGGCTCGGGAGCCCGGTCCGTGCGGACCGGCGGCTCAGCGTCCCGTGTCTACCCTGGAGCACATGAGCCAGCGCGTCGGGTTTGACCGCTCCGTCGTCGAGGCTGCCGTCGAGGTCGCTTCCCGCGCACCGTCGATCCACAACACACAACCCTGGGCATGGGCGCTGCGCAACGACGTGCTGGAGTTGCGGGCCGACCATGCGCGGCAGTTGACGGTTGCCGATCCGGACGGCCACTCGCTGCGGATCAGCTGCGGGGCGGCCTTGCACCTCACCGCCCTGGCGTTGCGCGCTGGTGGGTGCGAGGTGACGACGCAGCGGCGGCCGGATGACGCCGACCCCGCCCTGCTCGCCCGCTTCACCGATCCGCGTGCGGTTGAGCCGGCCGACGAGGACCGGGCCGATGCCGAGGCCGCGCTCGGGCGCCGCAGCGACCGGCGACCATTCAGCGCCGACTCGGTGTCCGAGGAAACGATCGAGGTCCTGCGCGCGGCGGCCGAGGGCGGGGGCGTGTTCGCCCATTTCCCCACCCGGCCGGACGAGCAACTGGACCTGGCGGTGGCGCTCAGCTGGGCCGACCGGGTCGAGCAGAAGGACGAGGCCTACATCGCCGAGATGCAGCGGTGGATCCACGACACGGACGTCAACGTGGACGGCATCCCCGCCAGCGCCGTGCCGAGGGTCGAGACCGGTCATCCGCGCCGCACCAACATTCCGCTGCGTGACTTCGAGCTCGGCGTGCCGGGCCAACTGCTCATCGCCCAAGACGTCGACGAGCACCCGCTGATCGCCGTCCTGCTCAGCGAGTACGACTCTCCGGGCGAGCAACTGGAAGCCGGTGAGGCGATGATGCGGTTGATGATCCGCGCCGCTCGAGCCGGCATCGCCACCTGCCCGCTGAGCCAGGCCGTCGACCTGCTCGCCCTGCGCGCCCGGATCCGCACCCTGATGGGATGGACGGGGTATCCGCAGATGATGCTGCGCCTGGGCTACCCGCCCGAATCCGACGCGCCGGTACCACGCACGCCGCGCCGACCGCTCGCCGACGTGCTGCACGTGGCTTGATCCGCAACCCCCATGCCGGGCGCACAACGAGCGCGACCCCGGCCAGATGGCCGGGGTCGCGGTGCGCAGCCGAGTGGACTACAGGCCGCGTACGTTCTCGGCCTGGGGGCCCTTCTGGCCCTGCGTGATGTCGAACTGGACCTTCTGGTTCTCTTCCAGGTTGCGGAAGCCATCGCCGGAGATGGCGGAGTAGTGCACGAACACGTCCGCGCCGCCGTCATCGGGGCTGATGAAGCCGTAGCCCTTTTCGCTGTTGAACCATTTGACGGTTCCCTGGGTCATGCCGGTCTCTCTTTCGATCCGGGGTCAGACCGCACACCGCGTGCGGCCCGGGTCGTGCGAAGTGCCTGCCCCTCGATCGAGAAGTAAGACGACGTACGCTCTCGCGGCCGACTCCGCCCGGCTAGGGCTGGGACGACTGCTTGCAACCGAGGGCGACGCTAGCAGAACACGCGCCGCTAGTCGCCCTTCAGTTCGTCGGCGTCCGCTTTGGCCGCTTCCGTCGCGGTCGCTGCGCCGCCGTGCTCGCGCTTGAAGACGTCCGCTTCGCGAAGATCGCTCGATGTCTGGCCGGCCACCTGATCGGCCAGCTCCTCGTCGGTCAGGCCCTCGCCGGCCGGCCGCACCTCTCCGCCGTGCGTCATTTTTGCTCCGTTCGTCCGCGTATGGAATCTGCCTACGGCCTACCCAACTCAGCACCCGCATGCCACGGTCTGATCCAACGACCACGAAGGAGCACGAATGACGGTCACCATGGGCCCCGCCGCGTGGAGCAGCTACAACGTCAACGGACAGACGCTCGAGGACGTCGTGGCGGCGCTCGAGGGAAGCGACGAGGCCGGCAGCACCGACTGGCACGGCAGCACGTACACCTCGCACCACGGCGATGACGGACAGGTCACGAGCGTCGACGTGCAGGTGCATATCACCGTCTCGATGCCGCACTGGGTCGAACGGGACCAGGCCCCGCACGCCGAGCAGGCCGAGTGGGACCGGTTCCTCGCTGCCCTGCACGCGCACGAGCAGGGGCACATCGATCTGGTGCACACCTACCTGCAACACATCGACGGCCACATGGTGCAGCTGGACGAGGCCGCCGCCGCGCAGGTCTGGGCCGACACGTTCGGCAACCTGCAGGCGGCCAGCGATCAGTACGACACGGCGAACGGACACGGAACGACGGCCGGGACGACGATCACGCTGCCCTGACCTGTCACCCCGATACCTGGTGGGGGTATAGTTGGTTGTATACCCCCACCCCGTATCGAGGTGCTGTCCGATGGATCACGCTCCCGGCTATGCCGCGAACAAGCACGCCCACGTGACGCGACTGCGTCGCGTCGAAGGCCAGGTCCGCGGCCTGCAGCGCCTGGTCGAATCCGACACCTACTGCATCGACGTGCTGACCCAGGTGTCGGCCGCCAAACGCGCTCTTGACGCGTTCGCGCTCTCGCTGCTCGAGGAGCACCTGGCGCACTGCGTGGCCGACGCGATCCAGCAGGGCGGCAGCGAGGCCGAACAGAAGATCACCGAGGCATCCGCCGCCATCGCGCGGCTGGTCCGTTCCTGAGGAGAACCCGCACCATGAGAATTCAGAGCTTCCCCGTCACGGGCATGACCTGCGAGCACTGCGTGGCCGCCGTCCGCGGCGAGCTCGGCGCACTCGCGGGCGTCACCGACGTCAGCGTCGACCTCGTCGCCGGCGCGACGTCCACCGTCACCGTCACTGCGTCCGAGGCACTCAGCGGCGAACAGGTCGCCGCCGCACTCGAAGAGGCCGGCGCGTACGAACTGGCCCGCGGCGCCTGACATGACCAGGACCATCGAGCTTGCGATCGGCGGGATGACCTGCGCGTCTTGCGCCGCCCGGGTCGAGAAGAAGCTCAACAAGCTCGACGGGGTGACCGCGTCGGTCAACTACGCGACCGAGAAGGCATCGGTCGACTATCCCGACTCCGTGGAGCTCGAGCAGCTCTTCGGCGTGGTCGAGGCGACCGGATACACCGCGCGGATCAGGTCCGCCGCCCCCGAACCCGACGAGACGTCCGGCCTGCGCACCCGGCTTCTGGCCAGCGCGTCACTCGCGCTACCGGTCCTCGTCGTATCGATGGCCCCGCCGCTGCAATTGCGTTACTGGCAATGGGTTGCGCTCGCCCTGGCCACCCCGGTCGTCACGTGGGGCGCGCTGCCCTTCCACCGCGCGGCCTGGACCAACCTGCGGCACCGCGCCACGACCATGGACACGCTGGTCTCGCTCGGCGTGCTGGCCGCGTTCGCGTGGTCGCTGTGGGCCCTGTTCCTGGGCGACGCCGGCACGCCGGGCCTGCGCATGACGTTCTCGTGGTTCGCGTCCGGCGGCGATGACCTCTATCTCGAGGTGGCCTCGGCGGTCACCGTGTTCCTGCTCGCCGGCCGGTATGCGGAGTCGCGGGCCAAGCGGCGCTCGGGCGCGGCGCTACGGGCCCTGCTCGACCTCGGGGCCAAGGACGTCGCGGTGCTGCGCGCCGGGCGCGAGACTCGCGTGCCGGTGGCCTCCCTCGGGGTCGGCGACGAATTCGTCGTCCGGCCGGGCGAGAAGATCGCGACGGACGGGGTGGTCGTCGACGGCCGCTCGGCCGTCG